>NZ_JASJPW010000002.1:0-300000 GCF_030052995.1 Gemmobacter sp. 24YEA27
CATAAGTTCAGCCCGGCAGCACTCATCTTTGAGACGGGATCGCACCCAGGATGGCGACCTGTTCGGGATCCTGGCTCGCGGCTTCGGGCAGGCCTGCACAACCGTTCTACCCGCTTTCCGCAGCAGGCCGGCTCTGTGGTCCGGCGTCTGTTCTGATCCCGCAAAGGAGAAACGCCATGCAAATGCTTGATAACCACCGCTGGAGCTGGGCGAGGGCCGGGTTACGACCCGGCGCGCGATCTCGCCTGGTGGTTCGATATCGAACGCAATCGCCTCTTCACCCGGAAGATAGGCGGCGGCGAGACCGAGGTGCATGAACTGCCCTTTTCAGCCAGCGCGATGGCGGTGACGACAGATGGCCGGCAGCTGATGCTGGCTGAAAACGGCCTTACCTGCGTGATCCGCGGACCGGCGCGTTGAGTCTGCATCTCGCCATCGAGGCGGATGATCGGGTCACCCGCTCGAACGATGCGCGGGTCCACCCGTCGGGGCCTTCTGGATCAGCACCATGGCTGGAGATGCGAGCCGGGCGTCGGCAGCTTCTACCACTATTTCAGGGGGCGCCTGGAGCGGCTGTGGGCGGGAATCACGATCCCGAACGCGATCTGTTTTTCGCCCGATGGAACCATCGCCTATTACTGCGACACGCCCAGCCGCACCATCATGCGGGTTGCAACCGATCCCCGGAATGGCCGCCCGCTGGCCGCGCCCGAGACCTTTCTCGGCCCGCTCGATGGCAGCCCGATGGCGCTGTCACCGATGCAGATGGCAATATCTGGCTGACTTTTTTATGGGCTTGGCAAGGTAAACGGCTACACGCCGAATGGTCGGGAAATCGGTTCACTTTCTGTACCAGCCGCCAATGTCACCTGCCCGGCCTTTGTCGGGCCAGAAGCGCGTCACATGCTTGTCACCACGGCGCTTCACGGCATTCCGGAAGCGGACCGAATTGGCCTGCCGGAGGCCGGTGCCACGTTCATCACCGCGCTTGATTTTCGCGGACGGTTCGACCCGCCCGTCGCCCTTTGACCAGATGGCCCGCAGGGGATGCCGCCCATGCTGGCCATCAGCTGACCGGTGGCCAGCATCGGCTGTCGACGCGGGCCTTGGCGCGCCAGACAAGCTTCAAGCCGTCTGATCACGGATTATTAATCACACTGAGCTATTCCCCGATCCTTGGACAGATTTCCGGCTGATTTAAGCTACTGCCTTTGTCTGCTGATCTGTTACAATTGTGTTGAAGCGGACCATGGCGGGCGGCTTTCCGCCATGGGCGGTGCGGGGACGCCGATGGTTGTAGAAGGTGATCCAGGATCCGATGGCGGCCTTTGCCTGCGACCCGGTCTCCCAGGCGTGCAGGTAGACACATTCATACTTGAGGGACCGCCAGAGGCGCTCGATGAGAGCATTGTCGATGCACCGCCCCTTGCCGTCCATCGAGATGCGGGTGCCAGGTCATCTGCCGGACACCGTAGAAGGGCGTGTCGAGGAACTGCCGGTCAATCAGCCGCATCTGGCAGAGGTTCTGATCCGTCTCGCCAGCCGACTCGTGGTAAAAGGAGGAACGCGAGATCGACAGCAGGCGGCACTGCGCCCCGGTCGACAGCGCCGGGTGGTTCCGCTCAATCATCTCACGCCGCACTTGCCGGTCCACGGCTTGAGCTTTCGTGAAAAAAAATCGTTGACGACAACGTTCGCCCGCTCTACCGAACGCATGGCGTTCGCGGGCTCACCCTGCGATCCTGGCGTGCCGCGACCGGAGCGTCTCTTCATCCACCTCCACAACAGGCTTTCTGCCGCCACGCTGGAAGATATCCACAGCCCCGTCGAGCAACGCCTTCTTCCCTTGGTGGATCATCGTCGGATGCACGCCGTATTCGACCGCCAGTTCCGACACAGTGCGCTCCCCCTTTACGGCCTCAAGTGCCACGCGCGCCTTGAAGCCCGCTTCAGGGTACCTGCGTCTCCGCATTCCGGATCTCCTCGTCCCCGGAGAACAGCAAATGTCAGAACGTAGCTTCCGTCACTGTCCGATTTCCCAGGAATGGCTCAGTCTGGCTCGGCTTCGATATAGTTGTTACATAATTACGGCTATGCGCTATTTGGCGTCGTTGCCAAAGTCGGTTGATGTAGAACCAAAGTAGAAATGTCACTGTGAAACGGCGGCCAAAAAGACGCCACTTTCGACGTTTTGGCGACCACTTTGCGGGAGTATAACTTCCACTTTTTTGATCTCCGGCATCGTATACCGACAATATCAATATCTTACGGTGATCGCTCTCCTGGCGAACTCAAGAGACTTCCAGCCTCTCAATGCCGGCCACCTTCGCAGACCCTCGGCTTGACTCAATCGAGAACATTGCAGCAACACTGGATGCACTAACCCGGCCACCGCAACCCGATCCCCACGCCGGATCTCTTCGACATCCATCCGCGACCAACCGGAAAGCGACCGCTTTTCGTGCCGGTCCCCTCATGCCGCGAGGTTCTCAAAAACATGCCCAAAATACCCATGCTTGGGGTCAGACTCTTCGATCCAGACGCGAGCCGCTACAAGCTGACATCCCGCTTCACGGTCCATCTCGTCCGCCTGCGTCAGGCCACGGTCGAGGCTGCGAAGTCGCTCAGCCCCAAGGAGCTCGAAGAGCTGGTCAAAAGCTCCGCGATCATGAAGTCGACAGGATCGAACGCCGTGTTGACCTGATCCTGGCGGCCCGGGCGAAACTGCCGGGCGCGAGCCATCTGAAGTCGGATGATCGCAACGCGCTGCGGGCGCTGGCCGATGGCGCGGAGCTGATCGACATCCCCAGCGAGCATCGCGCGGATGAGATCGCCGCCGGGCTCCATACCGACATGCCTTGGATGGGCCCGGCTAATGAGCTCGCCTGGCATGCCATGCGCCGGTCCGTCCGCGAGGGCTGGAAGGGTTTCCGGCTGCCGCCCATGCTGCTCGGCGGCCCGCCCGGCATTGGCAAAAGTCACTGGGCCCGCAAGTTCGGTGACCTGCTCACGGCGCCGGTCATGGTGCTGGAGGTGGGCAGCGAGGCGGCCAGTTTCGGGCTGGTGGGCAGCCAGCGCGGCTGGAGCGGCGCGGAGCCGGGACGGCTCATCAGGACGATCCTGCGAACGGCGGTCGCCAACCCGATCGTGGTGGTGGACGAGATCGAGAAGGCGGGCGCGCCAACCACAACCAAGGGACATGCCTTCGGCCTTACGGAAGCCACCCTGCCCCTGCTCGAGCCGCTCAGCGCCAGGCGCTGGAGCTGCCCCTACTATCAGGTGGAGTTCGACATGAGGTGGATCGGCTGGATCTTCACCGCAAACACCGCCGCCATCCTTTCGGAGCCCTTCCGCAGTCGCTGCCCGCCCATCCGCCTGCGCCACCTCACATGCGTGGAGCTTGGCGATTTCGTGCGCCGGGAGGGCGCAAGGCGCGAGCTCTCCGAGACCGCCATCGAGATAATCGCGGAGGTGCTGGCGCACCCCTCCCTGTGGGGTCATCGTCCCAGCCTGAGGATCGCGGGCCGGATGCTGCAGCGGGCCGCGGATCTGGAGAAAGGTCCGCTCCTGCGCTGATACCGCATCCCCCTGCCCCATCTTCTGAATGTCCCCGAGTTTCTTAGACGCGTTCACGTCTCATCTTCTGCTGCCGTTCGAACTCGGCGGGCGACAGCATCCCGTTCCTCGCATGTTTGCGCTTTGGATTGTAGAACATCTCGATGTAATCGAACACGTCCTGCCTTGCCTCTTCGCGGGTCCGGTATGTCCTGCGCCTGATCCGCTCGCTCTTGAGGCGGTTGAAGAAACTCTCGGCGACGGCGTTGTCGTGGCAGTTGCCGCGGCGGCTCATCGAATGCTCAAGATTGTGGGCGCGTGAGGCAACGCAGCCCAATCCATGCAGGTCGAACTGGCTGCCCTGATCTGAGTGGATCAGCACCTTTCCCTTCGGTTTGCGCCGCCAGACAGCCATGAGCAGGGCCTGCAGAACGATATCCGTTGTCTGCCTGCTTTGCATCGACCAACCAATCACGCGCCGGGAATATACCAGCAAGGCCATCCTGAAGTGGGCCAACGAGAACGGCGTCGAATGGCACTACATCGACCCGGGCAAGCCGCAGCAGAACGGCTACATCGAAAGCTTCAACGGCAGCCTGCGGGACGAGTACTTAAACGAGGAGATCTTCGACAGCCTGACCGATTGTGCTCTGCCCCCTGGAAACTGGACCGTCTTAAGCTTGAGTTTTCGGCTAGTTTTCCCTGGCTGGGAGAGGAGCTGAAGACGATGAAGGCATCGAAGTTCACGGAAGCGCAGAAGGCGTTCATTCTGAAGCAGGGCGAGGAAGGCACGCCTGTTGCCGAGATCTGCCGCAAGGCGGGGATCAGCCAGGCCACATACTTCAACTGGAAGAAGCGTTATGGCGGGTTGCTTCCCGATGAGATGCGGCGGTTGAAGGCGCTTGAGGACGAGAATGCACGGCTGAAGAAGATCGTGGCGGACCTGACGCTCGACCGCGAGATGCTGCAGGACGTCATCCGCCGAAAGCTCTGAGGCCTGTCCGGACGCGCAAGCTTGTTGACGGGCTTCTGGTTGACTGGGGTGTCTCGATCCGACGGGCCTGCCAGGCGCTGCGGTTCGACACTTCGAGCTACCATTACAAATCCCGTCGCACCGGGCAGGCCGGCCTCGAACTGCGGATCCGCGAGATCTGCGAAACGCGTGTGCGCTATGGCTACCGGCGCATCCATGTGCTGCTGCGGCGGGAGGGCTGGCAGGTGAACATCAAGAAGACACGCAGGATTTACAATGAGCTGGGCCTGCAGCTGCGCAACAGGCATCCGAAGCGCCGGGTGAAGGCGAGGCTGCGCGAGGACCGACAGGAGGCCTCCGGACCGAACGAGGTCTGGGCGATGGATTTTGTCCATGACCAGCTCGCCCTGGGCAAGAAACTGCGGATCCTGACCATCGTGGATATCCATTCGCGTTATTGCCCGGCGACGGATCCCCGATTTGCTTACCGGGGCGAGGATGTGGTTCAGACGCTCGAACGGGTCTGTCGGCAGATCGGCTACCCGCAGACGATCAGGGTCGATAACGGCAGCGAGTTTATCTCCCGCGACCTGGATCTGTGGGCCTATGCCAATGGTGTCACATTGGACTTCTCCCGACCGGGGAAACCCACCGACAATGGCTTCATTGAGGCGTTCAACAGCAAGCTGCGGGCGGAGTGCCTGAACGCCCACTGGTTCATGGACCTTGCGGATGCGCGCGAAAAGTTGGAGGCTTGGCGCAGAGACTACAACGAGGTCAGGCCTCACAGTGCGATCGGTTACAACGTGCCGATCAACCTGCATATTCCCGGTGGCGCAGCCAGCCCGCCTCCGTGATCAGAGCCGCGAAACTCCAGATCGCGGCGGTCCTAACCAGGGGAGCAGAGCAAGAGCCGCGAAACTCCAGATCGCGGCGGTCCTAACCAGGGGAGCAGAGCATATGAACGAGGGACGACCGGGGGCAGGTCACTGTTCGTTCCAGAAAACGGGTTCATCGCTCTGAACGCTCCCCTTACGTGCCGGCGTGTTGGATCTCACAGCACTTGCACCACGCACCCCACTTTCTCGGCCTCTTCCAGGATCTGCTGAATGCTGTGGGGCTGCCGATCACGCTGACGAATGAGTTTCGCCATCTGACCAAAGGAGGGATGATGCGCGAAGGCGTGAGCGCCGGTCGGCCAACCGATATTTTCTCCAGGACGGTTTCCTGCGGCAAGAGGAAGCGGAAAATCATGCAATGCGGGTATTGCGTGCCCTGCGTGATCCGCCGCGCAGCACTTTTCGGAGCCGGGATCGACGATGAGACGCGCTATCGTCATAATATCAGGGACGCTTGGAGGGATCCGGAAATTCGGGACGACCTCCTCGCGATGAGGCTCGCCAACCTGGACGTGATCGGCAATCTGCGGGTACGGGCCATCGCAAGTGGTCCCTTCCCGCTGGGAGCTGTCGAAAGGGACGGTTGGTTCGGTGTTCACGAGAGAGGTCTCACGGAGTTCCGTGACTACCTCAGAAGCGAGGGCTTGTAGGTTGATCGATTTTCACTGTCATCTGGACCTGTTTCCGCGGCCCACAGTAGCCGTGCCGGAGGTCGAGGCAGCAAAGATCTAACTTCTCTCTGTCACCACCACCCTCAAGGCATTCAAAAAGACTGCAGGTTTTCCGGGCAAAGGATCGCGAATTCGAACCGCGCTTGGCCTGCACCCACAGCTAGCTCATGAGCGACTCAAGAGGTTGATCTTTTTTGCCGGCGGGTGTCGGAGACCCGTTATGTCGGTGAAGTTGGGCTTGATGGTGGTGATGAGTTCGCGCGGCACCTGGTTCTTCAAAAGGAGGTCTTCAATACTGTGTTACGGTCCTGTTCGGATGCCGGCGGTAAGTATTTGTCCATTCAGAGCAGGAATGCGAGCGGCGAGTCATGCAAAATATGCTGTTATGTGTCGAAACCAGTCACACGGCCCGGGCTGACGGTGCCGTGGGAAAGAGCAGCTCAAGGACCCGCAGTGTGACCGGAGAGTTGCCTGAGCCTAGCTGAGATAAGGAGGCATGCCGGATCCAATTCGGGGTAATTCCTTCTCAAATCGCCCCAGCCAGCGCTCCACGGCACCGGTAAGGTGGTCACGAAGCTGCCGTGCTGCAAAGGCCGTTTCCTTGCGGGAAAGAAGATCAAGAATTTCAAGATGTTCGTGAAGCGCATCGCCGATCTGATCCAGCGGAATACTGAGAACCGGGTCAAACAGGTGCCGGGTCGGCGCGAAGAGGATATGGGTGCGCTCCAGAGCCCGGAGAATCTCATGATTGGGGCAGGCACCCAGCAGATCGACATGCAGATCACGTTCGATCCGGTCAAAGCTGGCGCTGTCGACGCTTTCTTTCTGCAGCAGATCCGCGATCCTGCTTCGGGCTTCGCTGATCGCGGCGGGCAGTAGGAGGGGGGCGGCGAGTTCGAGCGCCGCCGGCTCAAGCAATGCCCGAAGATCATACAAGTCCCGGACCCGGCGCGGCGTGACATGTTCGGCGATCCAGGTGCCTGAACGGGATTTGTCGATCAGCCCAACCGCATGCATGCGGGCCAGCACATCCCGCGTCACGCTGCGGCTGACATCGAAATGCTCGGCCAGCCGCAACTCATTGATCCGCACCTGCTGGCGCAGCACTGCGGCCAGCACGGCCTGTTCAACCTCGGCATAGATCCGTTCCCATTGCCGGGACTGGTCGAGGCAAACTCGGTCAAGCGGCATCGGGTTCTGCGCCATGATCTCGCCCGCCTGCCCCGCCACGAAAAACCCCTTGCGGCCCAGCGATGTCACCAGCCCATCTGCCTCCAGCTGCTCCAGGGCCTGGCGCACAGGCGAGCGGCTGACGCCGAAGGTGCGGGTCAGTTGCAGTTCCACCAGCCGTTCACCGGCGGTCAGGCTGCCACTGAGGATCAGATCGCGCAGACCTGCATGAACCTGTCGTGACAGCGAGGCGACATCGTCTCTGGCCATGGTAACCCTCACTTCCGCGCGCGGCGCCCAGTTCTCTTCAGCACAATTAGTTATTGCACATTGGGCGCAATAAGCAATAGGTTGCCCGCAGAATCATCTATGTTCGGGGAGGAGCTGAAGATGAAAGCAGCCGGGATGGGGGCATTTGCCCTTTGTATGGCCGGAGCGGCGGCTCAGGCAGAAACCGTGATCCGCTTTGCCCATATGAATGGTCAGACGCATTTCGTGCACAGCGAGGCGATTGCTCTGGCCGAACGCGTGCATGAGCGCAGCGGTGGGGAAGTCCGGATTGAAGTCTTCCCCTCGGGCCAGTTGGGGGAGAGCAGCCAGATCGTCGAACAAATGTCGTTCGGAGCCGATCTGATGGGTCAGGTCCAGGCCGGAAATCTGGCTGATTACCTGCCGGATTTCTCGATCCTCGTCTATCCGTTCATGTATGACGGGATCGGGGATGTCGAACGCCTGGTGGGCTCGGACCTCGTCGCCGGGCTGAATGAAGGTGTTTTGCAAAGCAATCTTCGGGTGATGTGTTACCTGCATTACGGCACTCGTGATCTTTACACCCGCAACCGCGAAGTGCGCAGCCCAGCCGACAGCAAGGATATGTCGATCCGGGTGCAGCCAGTTACAATCTATACCCAGATGGTGGAACAGGTGATGGGCGGCGCGCCGACCCCGATCCCATGGCCCGAAGTGTATTCCGCACTGGCGCAGGGCGTGATCGATGCCGCCGAGGCGCCGCCATTGTCGATTCTGGATCAGCGGCATTACGAACATGCCCGCTATCTGATCCAGACAAATCATATTCAGGATGTCGTGCCGCTGGTGATCAGCGCCTCGCAATTCGACGCGCTCAGCCCCGCCAGCCAGGAGGTGCTGCAGACCGAAACTGCCGCCGCCTGTGCCGCCATGTCGGCGGCCTCGATCGCCAGCTATGAAACCGGCATCGAGGAGCTGCGCGCCAATGGGATGACCATTATCGGCGATGTGGACCGCGCTGCCTTTGCCGAAAATGCGGGTCTGATCGCCGCCTCTTTCCCCGAATGGACCCCGGGCCTGTATGACCGCGCGCGGGCTATTCTGGACGCGGAGTAACGATGTCAGGACAGAGGCCGGGACCTCCGGCCACCGCCTGATCCGCCTGTCCCTCGCGCCTTCCAAAGGACAAATCATGACGACAGCAAGCGCAGCCGCCTCCTGGCTGGATCGCTTTGAGAGCGGTCTTGTCCGCATCATCGCGATCTTTGCCATTCTCATTCTGATTTCCATCGTGGGGATCGTGTTTATCGCCGTTGTGATGCGCTATGGGTTCAACCTTGCGCTGGTCTCCTCTTTTGACGTCTCGACACTGCTTTTCGCCTGGCTGATCTTTCTGGGCCTTGTGATGGCCGAACGCGACGGCGCTCATATGGGCATCGACATCACTGATATGCTGCCCCCTCGCCTGCACCGGATGGTCGTGTTTTTGCGCTATGCGCTCTTGCTGGCGGCAGCCTGCTATCTCTGTCGCATCGGCCTTGCCCTTGTCGAGCGCACCGGCACCCAGATCCCATCTCTCAGAATTTCGACCCGCTGGCTTTACGCCGCATTGCCGGTCGGGTTCGGCCTTCTGGCTGTCGCTTATGCGATCCGCCTTGTCCGGCTGCTGCTGTCTCCTGCGGGAAAGGCCTGACCATGCTTGCAATTATTGGCGTTCTTTTTGTCGTCCTGCTTTTGCTGGGTGTTCCGGTCGGGATGATCCTGATCATGATGTCGCTGGTCTATGTGCTGTTCGAGCCGTCGATCCTCGACATGATCTTTGCGCAAAGGCTGGTTGTCGGCACCCAGAGCTTTCCCCTGATTGCGGTGCCGCTGTTCATCCTGACCGGCGAGCTGATGAATATTTCCGGGATCAGCCGGCGCGTGATGGCTTTTGCCAGCGTTCTGACCCGGAAATTCTGGGGTCGGATCGCCCTGACCAATGTGGCGCTTTCCACCCTGCTGGCGGGCATGTCGGGGTCGTCAAATGGCGATGCGGCGATGCAGGCAAAGATTATGGTGCCGGAAATGACCCGTCGCGGCTATCCGCGTGGCTATTCGGTGGCGCTGACGGCGATCACTTCGCTGATCGCACCGATGATTCCGCCGGGGATTGGGCTGATCCTGTTCGGCTTTGTCACCAATGTCTCGATCGGCCAGCTTTTCGCTGGCGCCATTCTGCCGGGCTTAATGCTGGCCGCGATGCTGATGGTGCAGACCTGGATCACCGCCCGCCGCAACCAGTGGGAGCCGCCCGAGACCGGCGCGCCGGAGATCCCGCTGGGCAAGGCATTCCTTTCGGCCCTGCCCGCGATCCTCTTGCCGGTGATCATCATTGTCGGGATCCGCGGCGGCGTCTTTACCCCGGCAGAGGCCGCGAGCGTTGCGGTGATTTATACTGCGCTTTGTGTGCTGGCCTACCGCGAGGCGAGTTTCGGGCAGGTATTCGCCTCGCTGCGCTCGACCGTGGTGTCAACATCGGCCATCCTGCTGATCCTTGCGGCCTCGGCGGCATTCAGCTGGATCCTGACCTTTGAACAGGTGCCGCAATCGGTGGCCCGGGCCATGCTGGATCTGACCGATAATGCCGGGCTGATGCTGCTTCTGGTTTCGCTTTTGCTGCTGATTGCAGGCGCCTTCATCGATGGGACGGCGCTGATCCTGATCCTTGGCCCGATCTTCCTGCCGGTGGTGACCTCGCTGGGTGTCGATCCGGTGCATTACGGGATCATCTTCGTGCTGATGGCGCATCTGGGCGGGGTCACACCGCCGGTCGGCACCATCATGTTTGCCACCTGTTCCATCACCCGCACACCGCTTTCCGAGTTCATGCGGGCCATTATTCCCTTCATCTTCAGCTATATGGCCTTCACTATTGTGATCATTTTCGTGCCCTGGTTCAGCCTCGTGCTGACCGGACGCTGAAGCACAAAGTGAGGCAGCGAAAGACCATGACACGTCCCGAAATGATCACCTGTATCGAAGATCTGCGTCAGCTGGCAAAGCGCCGCGTGCCCCGGATGTTCTACGATTACGTCGATTCCGGCGCCTATACTGAAGCAACCTATCGCGCCAATGAACGCGATCTCGCGCGCCTCGGTTTCGTGCAGCGCGTCGGGCGCAATATCGCGGGGCGGCGGCTGGAGAGCCATGTTCTGGGCGTGCCGGTGCGGATGCCACTGGCACTGGCCCCGACTGGCCTCGCTGGCATGCAACGTGCCGATGGCGAGATCCTGGCCGCCCGCGCCGCGCGTGATTTCGGCATTCCCTTCACCCTTTCCACGGTGTCGATCTGTTCGATCGAGGATGTCGCCGCCGAGACCGGCAACCCTTTCTGGTTCCAGCTTTATGTGATGAAAGACCGCGGCTTTATCGAAAGGCTGGTCGGGCGCGCCCATGCGGCGGGTTGCTCGGCGCTTGTGGTGACCGTTGATCTGCAAGTGCAGGGCCAGCGCCATAAAGATATCCTGAATGGCCTGTCCACCCCGCCAAAGCCCAGCCTGCGCAACCTCATCAATCTGGCGACGAAACCGCGCTGGTGTCTTGGGATGCTGGGCACAAAACGGCGCAGCTTCGGCAATATTGTCGGCCATGTCAGCGGCGTCAGCGATGTCACTTCTCTCGCCGGCTGGGTTGCCGATCAATTCGACCAGACCCTGACCTGGGAGGATATCGGCTGGCTGCGCCGGATCTGGGACCGCAAGCTGATCGTGAAAGGCATAATGACGCCCGACGACGCCCAGGCCGCTGTGGATCAGGGAGCCGATGCGGTGATCGTCTCGAACCATGGCGGCAGGCAGCTGGATGGTGCGCCGTCAAGCGTCAGTGCGCTGCCTGCGATTGTGGCAAAGATCGGGTCCCAGGCCGAGATCCATATCGATGGCGGTATCCGCAGTGGTCAGGATCTTTTGCGGGTGCGCGCGCTTGGCGCCCATGCCGCCTATATCGGCAGGCCCTTTCTCTATGGGCTTGGCGCGATGGGGGAAACCGGCGTCCGCCGCTGCCTCGAAATCATGCATCGCGAGCTTGATATCACCATGGCGCTTTGCGGCCAGACCGATATCGGGCAGGTCGATGCCTCCATTCTGGCCGCCGCAGATCTGCCGGCCGACTTTCCCCATACCTCCATGACCGACTGAAAGGACAAAACATGTTCGGCAATTACAAGATGCATCCCGACAGCGGTGTGATGCCGCCCTACGCACCCGCCTATCCGTTGGAATGGGAATGCCAGCTGCGCAATCTCGAGGTGATGACCCGCGTCAATGCGGCAAAGCTGCGTGAGCTGCTGGCCCATACCCCGTTTGAGCCGGTGAATGACCGTGTGGCTTTCCGTTTTATGGCTTCGCCCGGTCATACATTGTCATACCACAATGACCGCATGTTCGACCTGATGGTGACAGCCGCCGTGCGCTGCGAGGGGCTCTTTACCCAGACCCATCTTTATATGTTCTGCTCAGATCCGATGGGCATTGCCGCCGGGCGCGAGCTTTTTGGCTATACCAAGAAAGACTGCACCTATGCCTTTGACGAGAAAGAGGATGGCTCGATTTCGGGCTGGGTGAACCGCCGCACGGTGCCGGTGGCCGATTTCGCCTTCACCCCGGATCCGGCGGCCCCGGTGGTGCGGCTGGTCGATGGCCCGGACCAGCCCCGCGGCGAGATCCATGTGCGCCGGTTCCCCCATCCCGAACATCCCGGCACAGCCTATGCCGATGTAGTCCATCGTGCCTTCCCTCTGCCCTACAGCCCCCCCATCCCGGGGCGGATCGACCTCAAACTGCACGAGTCTGCCTTTGATCCGCTGACCGAGCTGGAGCCCGAAGTCCTTTCGGCGCAGTTCATGGTTTCGACAGATTACGCCGGTGGTTTTGCGAAGGAAGAACGTCGTCTTGTGAAGCGGCTGGTGCCGTGAGCGAAGCTGCAACAGGTGTCGCCCTCGTGACCGGGGGCGGCGGCGGCATCGGGCGCTGCATCGCTGATACTCTGGCGCTGGACGGCTATGCGGTGCTGGTGGTAGATCTTAGCGGTGCAGGTGAAGAGACTGCGCGCGGGATCCGGGAAGCCGGGGGTCAGGCCGCCGGGTTCAGGGCGGATGTGACCCGCGATGAAGACTGGCTCCTTGCATTCGAGGCCGCGGAGCAGCGCTTTGGCCCTGTCACCGCGCTGGTCAACAATGCCGGCATTGCCGGGCCTTTCGCCCCGATTGACCAGTATTCGGTTACGGCCTTTGACGAGGTCATCTCGGTCAATCTGCGCGGGGTGTTTCTCGGCCTGCACCATAGCCTTGCCCGGATGCGCCGCCAGGGCGGGGGGGCGGTGGTCAACATCGCCTCGACCTCCTCCATTCGCGGCCGCGCGGGGCTGGCCGGCTATGTCGCGGCGAAACATGCCGTGCTTGGCCTGACCCGGGTGGCCGCGCTGGATATGGCCGGCAGCGGTATTCGCGTGAATGCGGTGCTGCCCGGCCCTGTCGATACAGCGATGATCGCCACCATTGACCGCAATGCCGCAGCGCAGGGCCAGGCCGTGCAACGCAGCGGCACTGCTGCCCCGATCCCGCCTGACGGCATCGCCCCGACTGTCTCCTTTCTGCTCTCCGACCAGGCCCGCCACGTCAATGGCGCGGCCTGGGTGGTTGATGACGGCTCTACTCTGAACTGAAGGATATCTCTGCCATGAAACTTTGCAGCTTTGGCCCCCAGGGCGAGGAACGCGCCGGGCTTGTCGATGCCGGGGGCGGATCCGCGACATTTCCGCCCTGGTGCCCCGCTGGAACAGCGACCATCTGCGGCCCGGCGCGCTGTCGGCACTTGCTGCGCTGGATGTGACCGCTCTGCCAGAAGTCGCTCCGGGAACCCGGCTCGGCGTGCCGTGGAGCGGGATCTCGAAATACATCTGCATCGGGCTGAACTATTCAGATCATGCTGCGGAATCCGGCCTGGCCGAACCCTCTGAGCCGATCATCTTTCTCAAGGCGCCCAGTGCGATTTGCGGCCCGGATGACGATACGATCACACCCGAAGGTTCGACCAAACTCGACTGGGAGGTGGAATTCGGTGTGGTGATTGGCGCGACTGCCAGAAATGTCAGCGAAGAGGCCGCCCTTGACCATGTCTTCGGCTATTGCCTGTTGAACGATATTTCCGAGCGCGGCTTCCAGATGCAGTCGTCGCAATGGGACAAGGGCAAGGGGTGTGACAGCTTCGGCCCGGTCGGGCCCTGGCTCGTCTCGAAAGACGAGATTGATGATCCCCAGAGTGTTGATCTCTGGCTGGAGGTGAATGGCATCCGCAGGCAGACCGGCAATACCGGCACGATGATTTTCACACTGCGCCAGATCATTGCCTATGTCAGCCGTCATATGACGCTTTTGCCCGGCGACATCATCGCGACAGGGACCCCACCAGGTGTCGGTATGGGGATGCGCCCCGACCCGGTCTATCTAGCGGCAGGGGATGTGGTCGAACTGGGAGGGCATGGCCTTGGCAAGCAACGGCAAAGGGTCGTTTGAAAGCTGAGCTGCCGGGCATAGCTGCGCCTTTTCCACGACTTCATTTCTGAAAACGGTCAGGACGCCGGCCAGGCGTCCTGCTGAAACTGTTCAGGCCGACAATGGCTTAGAAGCAGCTGACTGGCATGGCAATGCTGAGCACGTAAGCGATCCGCGTGACATCCGATACTTCTGGCCCATTTCAACTTAACACGGAGTTAGGCAACGGACACCGGACCTGGCAGCTGCGAGCCGTCATCAAGACCGTTCCACTTCACCCGGAGCGAAATCAATCAAAATCTCACGCAGATCGAACGCTGCCAGCCCCCCGGGTCCACAATGCCTGCAGCATCCAACCACTTCATCTTCGGAAAGCTTAGTAACTCCGCAACTGTCCAGATCGGGATACCCACAACCATCTGAGCTACTCCCCGGAATTCGGACAGTGACGGAAGCTACGATCTGACATTTGCTGGTCTCCAAGGACGAGGAGATCAGAATATGAAGAAGCGCAGGAACCATGATGCAGGCTTCAAGGCCCGCGTGGCGCTGGAGACTTTGAAGGGCGAGCGCACTGTGTCGGAGTTGGCGGTCGAATACGGCGTGCATCCGACGATGATCCATCAATGGAAGAAAGCCTTGCTCGACGGGGCGGCGGGCATCTTCGAACGCGGCAGCAAGAAGCCTGTTGCGGAGGTCGACGAAGAGACGGTCCGATCACTGCACGCCAAGATCGGGGAGCTGGCGGTAGCCAACGATTTTTTGTCACGAAAACTCAAGCCGTGGACCGGCAAGTGAGGCGTGGGCTGATCGAGCGAAGCCACCCGGCGCTGTTGATCGGGGCGCAGTGCCGCCCGGCTCGTCGATCTCGCGCTCGTCCTTCTGCCATGAACTGGCGGGTGAAACGGATCAGAACCTCGGCCTGATGCGGCTGATCGACCGGCAGTTCCTCGACACGCCGTTCTACGGCGTCCGCCAGATGATCTGGCACCTGCAAAACGAGGGGCACGGCGTGAACCAGAAGCGCATCCGGCGGTTGATGCGGCTCATGGGCCTGATGCCGATCTGACCTGGAAGCCCAACACCAGCAAGCCGAGGAAGAGGCACAAGATCTATCTCTATTTGTTGCGCGGGCTGCGAGTGGATCGGCCCGGTCAGGTCTGGTGCGCTGACATTACTCTCGCAAGCTCTCTCGAACCGGTGGCGTTCGCCTGCTCGGCTGCCGATGCGGCGCGGCTTCCTGTATCTCGTCGCCATCAGGACTGGTTCACCCGTAAGGTGCTGGCGTGGCGGATATCGAACACGCTGGAGGCGGACTTCTGCATCGAAGCGCTGAACGAGGCCATCCTCCGCTTCGGCGCGCCTGGGATCATGAATACGGACCAAGGTTCACAGTTCACATCCTTCGCCTGGACTGACCGCCTGAAACGCGTTGGCACCCGGATTTCGATGGATGGCAAAGGGTGCTGCATCGACAATGTCTTCATCGATCGTCTGTGGCGATCGCTGAAGTATGAATGCGTCTATCTGCGCGCCTGGGAAACAGGATCGCAGGCAAAGGCCGCCATCGGATCCTGGATCACCTTCTACAACCATCGACGACCCCACACTGCCCATGGCGGACAGCCGCCCGCCGTGGTCTGCTTCAACAGCATCGAAACAGATCAGCAGGCGCAGGCAGTAGCTTAAATATCCCCGAAAACTGTCCAAGCATCGGGGAGTAGCTCAGCAAGGCTTGGGTATCCGCTTTACACTGGAACCGCGGCAATGGATGGCGGGCCTTTTGTCGCCCCCATGATCCGCACCCGCTTTGACGGGAAGATCACCGGATTGCCGCCAAGAGATGCGCAACCGACACAAGCCGCTCCCCCGAGGTCCCGGCAGCCAAATGGATCACCACCGCGCCTGCGACGATCTCTTGCCGGGCCACGCCACCCACATCGAGCCGCGGCCCATCTTCAGCGGGGCCGAACATCATTGCCGCGAACTCCACAGGGTCTTTGGGTGCAGGCAGCTCAAGCCGCTCCTTCCGCGCCGGCGCCCGCCAAATAGAGATATGTTCGCCGGCGCTCGGTGCCGCCGCGCAACGATGTTCACAGTCACGTCCGGCACCAACGTCCCCGCCACGACCCGCGCCTTCACTTCATCCGGCTAATTCCGGTTCCGATGGTCGCCATCACCGCCCGGGAGAAGCTCCAATGCATACTCCATGAAGAAACTCCGTTCCAACAATCATCTGAGTCCAATGAACCGATCATGAAGACGCTCGGAAGGTGGGAGGCAGAGAACGCTTACAGCGCATCCTTCCGGATGCGCCTTTTGTCTATTTGAAATGTATCAGGCGCTGAAATCGGGCGGGACCAGCGCTTCGGGCATGTTCTGATAGGAGACCGGGCGCAGGAAGCGGCGGATCGACAGCGTGCCCACGCTGGTCGCGCCGAAATTGGTCGAGGCCGGGTAAGGCCCGCCATGCACCATCGCGTCGGCGACCTCGACGCCGGTCGGGAAGCCGTTCACCAGCACCCGGCCCGCCTTGCGCTCCAGCACCGGCAGCAGGCGTTTGGCGGCCTCGGTATCGCCCGCGTCTAAATGGATGGTGGCGGTCAGCTGGCCCTCAAGCCCACGCGCAAGCGTCTGCATCTCGTTGAGAGAGCGCACCCGCACCACAAGACCCAGGGGGCCGAAGACTTCTTCTGACAGGGAATGGTCGGCGAGGAACTGCCCGCCCCTGGTCTCATAGAGGTTGGGCGAGGCCTGGCGGCCCTCGGACACCGTCTCGAATACCGGCCTCACTGTGTTGCGGCTCTGGAAGCGGGCCTGACCGTCGCGATAGGCTTTCGCGATGCCTTCTGTCAGCATCGCCTGCGGCGCGACCTTGCTCAGCGCCTCTTTCGCAGTCGCGATCAGGCGGTCGGCATCCGGGCCGTCGACCACCACGGCGATGCCGGGATTGGTGCAGAACTGACCGGCGCCCGTCGTCAGCGAGCCGGCCCAGCCGGCGCCGAGGGCTTCGGCGCGGGCTTTGGCGGCCTCAGGCAGGATAAACATCGGGTTAACGGAGCCGAGTTCTCCGAAGAAGGGGATCGGCTCAGGCCGCTGTGCGCAGAGGTCAAAGAGCGCGCGACCACCGGCGAGAGAGCCGGTGAAGCCGACTGCCTTGATCAGCGGGTGCTGCACCAAAGCGGTGCCGACATCGCGGCTGCCGCCCTGGATCAGGCTGAAGACGCCGGGATGGATACCACATTTGGTGATGGCGGCATGGACCGCCTCGGCGATGATCTCGCCGGTGCCGGGATGCGCCGAGTGGCCTTTGATCACAACGGGGCAGCCCGCGGCCAGCGCGGCGGCCGTGTCGCCACCGGCAGTCGAGAAGGCGAGTGGGAAATTCGAGGCGCCGAAGACCGCGACCGGGCCGATCGGGCGCTCGACCAGTTTCAGATCGGGGCGCGGCAGCGGCTGGCGCTCCGGCAGCGCCGCGTCATGGCGGCGGTCGAGGTAGTCGCCCTTGCGGATATGCGCCGCAAAAAGGCGCAGTTGGCCGGTGGTGCGACCGCGCTCGCCTTGCAGACGCGCGGCGGGCAGGCCGGTCTCGGAGGAGCCGATTTCGGTGATGGCGTCCGCGCGGGCTTCGATTTCATCGGCGATGGTCTCAAGGAACACCGCGCGCTCTTCGCGCGAGGACCAGCCGAAGGACCAGAAGGCTTCCTCAGCCGCTTGCGCTGCTCGGTTCACCAGATCGACGGTGCCGGTGGAGTAATCAAACGCCGCGCCATGCGCTGGTTCCGAGCGGAAGCTGCCTTCGCCCGCGACCCATGCGCCTGCGATCAGATGTTTGCCATGCGGGGTGAAACTCATGTTCAGTCTTTCTTAAGGCGGTAAAAGCGCAGGCCGTTATCCTGCATAATGCCCTGCATGGTCTCCGGAGCGTAAAGGCTGCCGAGCAGATCGCGGGCGAGATCTACGACCTGGCCATGGCTTGCCGCCAGGGTGCAGACCGGCCAGTCGGAGCCGAAGACCAGCCGCTCCGGCCCGAAGGCCTCGGCGACGAGGGTGACGAAGGGGCGGATGCGATCCGGCGTCCAGTCTGCGCCGGCCTCGGTCACAAGGCCCGAGATTTTGCAATGCAGGCCGGGCACAGTTGCCAGTGCGCGGATGCCGGCGGCCCATTCCGCATCGACCGGCCCTGTCATATCGGGCTTCGAGATATGGTCAAGGATCGCATGCAGGCCAGGCGTGGCCTGCAGCGCCTCGACCATAGCGGGCAGATGGCGCGGGAAGGTCAGGACATCGAAGGGCGTGCCACGTAGCGCAACTTCGGCAAGACTTGCGCGGAAGCGCGGATCGGCGATCAGCGCTGGATCATGTTCCTGCAACATCGGGCGCAGGCCGATCCATTTCGGCCTAGCGGCATAGTGATCCAGCCGCGCCGCGAAATCCGAGGCCAGCATGTCGATCCAGCCGACCACGCCCGCGACAAAATTCGTCTTCGCGGCGATATCCAGCAGGAATTCCGTCTCGGCCTCGGTCTCGGCGGCCTGGACCAGCACGGTTTGCGTGATGCCCGAGGCACGCATCAACGGCTCCAGATCCTCCGTGCCGAAATCGCGGTAGAGCGCGGTCAGTTCAGGGCTCATCCAGCCGTAATCCCCGCGCGAAACCTTCCAGAAATGCTGATGTGCGTCGAGCATCCGTCCCCCTCCTCAGCTGCGCAGCACGCCCTTTTTCAGGATGATATTGGCGTAAAGTCGGCGCTCGCCGGTCGCGATCACCGCGTAGGCGGCTTTGGTGCGGTCATAAAAGGCGAAGCGGTCGATCAGCTCCAGCCCGATCTCGCGGCCCTCGGCAGCTTTCGAGAGGCCCTCGAAATCGGCATAGATCGCGGGGCGCTCGCCGGGGGCATCCATCGCGGCAGTCGGCTGGTCGACGAAATCATCCAGCGGGAAGACAGAAAGCACCGCCTCCAGCGCGTCGGTGGCCGAGATCTGCGGCAGGCGGATCAGGCGCTGCGCGGCGCTCGCGGCGGGGAAGTTGGCGTCGGTGATCACCAGCTCATCGCCATGCCCCATATCGGAAAGGATCGCGAGCAATTCGCCCGTCAAGAGCGGGTTGATAGTTTTGAGCATGTCAGTCTCCAGTCAGGCGTTTTCGAGAGCGCGGTCGAGATCGGCCCAGATCGCCTCGGGCAGATCGGTGTTGAACCATTCGACATTCTGCGCCAGTTGCGCGGCGGTTTTGGCGCCGATCACCACGCAGGTGGTGGCGGGATGACGCATCGGAAAGCGGATCGCGGCGGCGGCCAGCGGCACGTCGTATTCGTCGCAGACGGAACGCAGGGCCTCGACGCGCGCGACAATCGCCGGATCTGCATCGGCATAGTTGAACTTCTTGCGCCCGCCCTTCGGCGCGGCGAGGATGCCGGAATTATAGACCCCGGCCAGCACCAGCGAGACGCCGCGCTTCTGCGCCAGCGGCAGGAAGGTCTCGCCCGCGTCGCGGTCGAGCAGCGAATAGCGCCCGGCCAGCATGCAGCAATCGAGATCGGTCTCCTCCAGCGCGTCGCGGATTACTTCCCACTCATTCACGCCAAGGCCGAAGCCTTTGATATTGCCAGCGGCTTTCAGCTCCTGCAGCGCGCGGAAGCCGCCGCCTTTTGTCAGCTGACCCCAGTGATGATCGTGCAGATCGGCATGTGTAACGCGGCCGATGTCATGGACATAGAGAAGGTCGATCCGGTCCATGCCGAGGCGCTGCTGGCTGTCATCATAGCTGCGCATCACGCCGTCATAGCTGTAATCGAACACCTCGCGGAACGGCAGACCGTTCCACCAGCCGGGGTCCAGCGGGTTTTTCGGTGGCTCGGGCGGTAGTTTGCGGCCGGCGCGTTCGGTCGTCATCAGGCGGCCGACCTTGGTCGAAAGGGCGTGGCTTCCGTCATGCTCGCGCAGGACCTGGCCGGTCAGATGTTCAGACCGGGTCAGGCCATACATCGGCGCGGTGTCGAAATAGCGGATGCCGAGTTCCCAGGCTTTCTGCAGCATTTCAACGGCCTGGGCGGTCGGCACATCGGCATAAAGCCCGCCAAGCGGCGCCGATCCGATGCCAAGCGCGGTCAGTTCCAGCCCGGTATTGCCGACTTTGCGGCGGGTTGCGGCGGTGGTGGTCATGGGTATTCCTCAGGTATGGGTTGCACTGCGGCGCCGGGTGCGGGCAAAGACCACCAGCCCGACACCGACCAGCAAAAGAGAGCCGCGCACGATCTGCCGCTCGCTGTCGGTCCAGCCGAGGAGCGCTGCGCCGTTCAGCAGGCCGATCAGGAAGATCACGGCGGTCAAGGTGCCGATCACATTGGGTTTGCCAAGCTTCAGCGCCATACCACCCAGCAGCACCGCAGTCAGCCCGTCAAGGAAGTAAGACGTGCCGAGATAGGGCTGACCGGAAGACAGGTTCCCCGCCAGCAGCACCCCTGCCAGCGCCGAGACAACGCCCGACAGGATATAAAGCATGAAGAGCATCTTATTAACCGGCACCCCGGCCTCGGCCACGGCATCGCGGTTCTGCTCCATCGCGTAGATATAATGGCCGAAGGTCAGCTTTTCCTGGATGAACCAGGCCAGCGCGTAAAGCAGACCGACAAAGATCGCGACCAGCGGCAGCACGCCGATTTTGACCGCCAGCAGATCGCCGACAAAGCCGGTAGAGCCAAGCGAGATCGAGGTGCCCTTGCCAAGTGCCGCTGCAAGTGAGGCCGCAAGCGCGCCAGTGGCAATCGTGATCACCAGCGCGGGCAACCGCAGACCGGCGACCAGAGCCGCATTGAGCAGGCCAAAGAGGATACCGACGCCAAGGCCGCCAAGGCTCGCCATATCCCAGCCGTAACCTGCCTGCACCAGCCATGCGGTGAACATATTCGACAATGCCGTCACCGACATGAAGCTCACGTCTATCTCGCCGGTCGCAATGATCCAGGTCAGGCCCAGAAACATCAGCGCTGCGATGGAAGAGGAGAGCAGCATACCGTGGATATTGCCGGGCGCGAGGAAGGTCGGGCGAAGAAAGGCGAAGGCGGCGAAAACCAGGATCACCAGAATGAAGAAACCATAGCGCATCAGCAGCTCTCCGCCATTGGGGGCCTGTCTCGCCGGGGCAGCGCGCTGCGCCGGGTGAAAGGTGGTCGCATTGCTCATGCCGATTTCCTCCGCGCCGGGAACAGATCGCGCAGCGCGCCGGAGATCCTCGGATCGAATATCGCGATGGCTGTGATCAGGACGGTCGAGACGATGGCGTCCGAGTAGTAGTAAGGGATCGCCAGCAAAGTGAAGCCGTTCAGCATCATCGACATCAGAAGCGTGCCGGACAGGGTGGCGCCGACCGAGGGGCGGCCGAACAAAGCCGCGCCGAGGTAGACGGCGGCAAAGGCGGGCATCAGCAGCTGATTGCCGGCGGTGACATTTGCCGCACCGGAAGACGCCACCAGCAGCGTGATCGAAAGGCAGGCAAGCGTACCGCACAGCGCGAAGGCGAGGATGATCAGCGCGGTCGTCGGTACCCCGGCAAAGCGCGCCGAAAGCCGGTTCTGCCCTGTCGCATAGAAGCCGGCGCCAAAGCGCGAGGCATGCAGCAACACACAGGCGATCAGCGCGGTACCGATCAGGATCGCGAAGGGCATATCCAGCCCTATGATCTTACGGTCATTCAGGTCAAGCAACCCCGACATGAAGAAATTCTGCGAGATCGAAGTGCCGTTTGAGTAGAAGTAGGAAAAGCCGATGGCCAGGCCGCCGGTCGCAATCGTGGTGACGATATCTGGAAGACCGAGGCGCGCGACCGCGATTCCGTTCACCAGGCCAAAGACAAAGCCCATCGCGAGGCCGCCGGCCACTGCGACCGACAACGGCATCCCGATGGCGATCAGCCAGCCCAAAGTCATCGCGCCCAGTGAGGCGACGCCCGGGAAGGAGAGATCGAAATGCCGCACAACGATCACAAAGGTCAGACCAAGCGCGGCCAGCCCCTGGACCGACATATGCCGCATCAGCGCGCGGATATTGCCCTCGGACACATAGGCGCTGTTTTGCATGGCAAAAAGCACGGTGATCAGCGCGCTCATCGCCGCAAAGGCCCCCAGCCGCCATAGGAGTTGGTTCGAAATCATGCTGCTTTCCCTCCGGTGGCGCTGCCCATGATCCCGGCATGAAGCAGCCTATCGCGGTCATCCCCCCGCACCGGCGCACCAATCGGGCGGCCGCGATAGAGCGCCAGCGTGCGATCAGCGACGCCATGTACCTCATCGCAATCGGATGAGATCACGATGACCGCCTTGTCTTTGGAAATCTCGCGCATCAGGGCATAGATCCTGGAGCGCGCACCGATATCGACGCCGACGGTCGGCTCGACAAAGATATAGACATCGGCCTCGCGGTAGAGGCCGCGCGCGATGACCACCTTCTGCTGGTTGCCGCCCGAGAAGCCGCGCAGATTGCGGTCGAGCTTGAGCGGGTAAAGGTCAACCTTTTGCGCCAGCTCCATCGCAGCGCGGCGATTGGCACCAAAGCGCAACAGGCTGCCGGTCGAGGCGCGGGAGAGGTTTGCCAGCGTGGTGTTGAAGACGACGTTTTCGTCCAGCGTCAGCCCCTCGGCCCGTCGGTCGCCAGGGACAAGGAAAATCCCCGCCTTCAGCGCCTGGGCGGGCGAGGAGAAACGTGTCTCACGCCCTTTCAGCATGATCTCACCCCGGTCGGGTCGGATCGCGCCAAAGAGCGCCTTCGAGAGTTCATCAACGCCCGAGCCCACCAGGCCGAAAATCCCGAGGATCTCGCCTTTGCGGGCCTGGAAGGACACATCCTGGAAGAGATCGCCCGAGCCAAGCCCGCGCGCTTCCAGCACGATCTCGCCATCGGCCAGGTCGGAGCGCGGCGGGAAGGTCAGGCCGGTTTTCGAATCCAGCATCAGGTTCGGGATTGAGATGTCGCGCTCACGTGCCTCGGCCACCGTATGGCAGGCCACCTTTTTGCCGCCCCGGAACACCGTGAAGCGGTCGGCGATCTCATAGACCTCTTCGAGGCGATGCGTGATGTAGATGATGGCGATCCCGCGTGCCTTCAGCATCGCCATCATCGCGAAGAGGGAGGCTTTTTCGCGCTCAGTCAGGGTCGAGGTCGGCTCGTCAAGGATCAGGATGCGCGCATTTTTCAGCCGAAGCGCGTGCAGGATCGCGACGATCTCACGCTCGACAGCGGGCATATCCGCGACCTTGCGGCTCAGGTCGATTTCAATCGGGAAACGCGACAGGATCTGGCCTGCGCGGGCGGCAATATCGCGGCGATTGACGCGGACGAAAAGACCGGGGCGCGCGGCCTCGCTGCCCAGGAAGATATTCTCGGCACCCGACAGATCGCCGACCAGTTCAGGGTGCTGCTGCACCACCGCAACGCCTGCCTCGATGGCCGCGCGCGGCGAGCCGAGCTCATAGCTCTCACCCGCGATCTCGATCACGCCGCGATCTTTCGCATAGACGCCCGACAGGATCTTGATCAGCGTGGATTTGCCGGCGCCGTTGACGCCAAGCAGCGCATGGATCTCACCCGCCCTCAGGCCGAAATCCACATTTTCCAGTGCTTTTACATCGCCGAAGCGCTTTTCAATTCCTCGCATCGACAGGATATCCCCTGCCTCAGCGCCTGCTCGGGTGCCAGTTCCGGTACCTTCGGCCATGTTCCGTATTCCCTGTCTGACGGATCAGAAGACGCGGGCGGCAGGGGAGTGCCACCGCCCGCGAGTGCATGTCAGAGGCTGCGCCTCAGAGCACGCGGTTCCAGCCAAGCTTTGCCGCTTCGCCCGGGACGTCATAGGTGTCCGGGATGGTGTCGAGTTTGTCGAGCATGTCCTTGGTCACGGCATAGGTCGGCGTGATGATGAAGCGCGGCGCGGCGCGGCCGGCGGCCACTTCATGCGCGAAGAAGGCGTTCATATAGGCCATCTCGTAGAAGCTCTGCGCCATTGTGATTTTGAACGGCGAGTCGGCCTTGATATATTCAAACGACTGCTGACCGCCGTCGATGCCGGTGATGATGGTGTTGCGTCCGGCGGCGCGGATCGCAAGCATCCCCTCCGACGCGGCGCCATCCCAGGCGCACCAGATGGCATCCAGTTCCGGGTTTGCGGTCAGGACCTGATCGACAACCTGGCGCGGCGTGGTCGAGCCGCCAAGCGCGAAGGCGATTTCCGAGACGATCTCGATTTCCGGGAAGCGGACGAAAACCGATTTCGCGCCGAGCGTGCGCTGATCCCAGCTTTCATTCGACGGCAGTGAGACCAGCGCCACCTTGCCTTTGCCGCCCAGTGTCGAGGCGATATATTCCGCCGGATAGGCGCCGAGGCCGAAATTGTTCGACATCGCGGTCGAGGTCACGGTGGCATGCGGCACATAGCTGTCGCCGATGAAGATCGGCACGCCCGAGGCCACGGCCTGCTGCACAGCCGGCGAGATCGCGGCGGCATCTGCCGGGGTGATGAAGATCGCGGTCGGCTTCGTTTCGACGAAAGCGAGGATCTGGTCGGCCTGCTTTTTCACGTCATAATTCGCGTCGGCGATGGTCAGCGTGCCGCCTAGGCGGTTCACCGCGTCCTGATAGCCGTTGACGATATGGCGGCCGGATTCCCAGACGGTCCAGCCCAGCGAGGCGCAGAATTTCAGATCGGCGCTTTGCGCGAAGGAGTAGTCCGGGCGCAGAAGCGTCGCGGCGACGGTGGCCGCAGCCCCGGCCGAGAGAAGCCCGCGGCGGGTCAGGCGCAGACCGCTGTGGCTATGGACCAGCTCCGGCGTTTTGGTGTCTTCAGTCATGTCTTCCTCCCTCTGTCGGCCCTGCCCTTTTGGCGGTATCGGCCGGTGCAAACCCTGATGGGTCGTGCCCTTGTTCCCTCCCGGAGCAAAGGCGGTATGCCCGGGCGCCCTTTCGGGCATCCGGGGTGGTCGCGGTCTGGCTCAGGCGCTTTCGCGTAACAGACCGAGATATTCCTGCTGCGTCGCGACGCGCGGATTGGTGGCGTGGCAGTGATCCTTCAGCGCGGCATGGCTGACTTGCTCCATCATCGCCTCGGTGACGCCCATCGCGGTCAGGCCGGAGGGCATGCCGATGCGGCAGTTCAGATCTGCGACCACCTGATCCGGCGCGCCGCCCATCCGTTTTGCCAGCACATCCCATTTCGCGCCGATTACGGGTCGGTTGAAACGCAGCACGGCCGGCATCAGCACCGCATTCAGGGTGCCGTGATGCAGGTTCAGCTCTCGGATCGCACCCAGCGGAT
This sequence comes from Gemmobacter sp. 24YEA27, assembly GCF_030052995.1. Taxonomy (NCBI): domain Bacteria; kingdom Pseudomonadati; phylum Pseudomonadota; class Alphaproteobacteria; order Rhodobacterales; family Paracoccaceae; genus Gemmobacter; species Gemmobacter sp. 24YEA27. The sequence goes on from NZ_JASJPW010000002.1 coordinate 25,354, forward strand.
GGGTCAGAGCATGCACCGCGCCGAGGCCCTTCTGGAATGCCATCGCACCTTCCAGCGCGCAGATCATCATGTCGCGCCGCGCATTGGCATCGCTGCCATCGCGCATCGCGGGCTCAATCGCGTGCAGCCCGTGATCCAGGCCATGCAGCGCAATCGCCTCGGCCGGCGGGTTGAAGGCCGGCGCCATATAAGTCTCGAGGCAATGCGAGATCGCATCCATTCCGGTCGCGGCGGTCAGGCCGCGCGGCAGGCCATAGGTCAGCTCCGGGTCGCAAAGCGCGATCGAGGGCAGCATGAAGCCCGAGATGATGCCGAGCTTGCGGCCATCGGCTGTGATGATGACGGCGGCGCGGCCAACTTCCGATCCGGTGCCGGAGGTGGTCGGCACCGCGATCATCGGGCAGATGCGGCCATGGATCTTCGAAAGACCACCGGAAACCAGCGTATACTGGTCCAGCGGACCTTCATGGCCGGTCAGAAGGCGCACGGCCTTCGCCAGATCCAGCGAGGAGCCGCCACCAAGCCCGACGATACCGTCGCAGCCTTCCCCCACATAAAGCGCATGCGCCGCGATCACCGCCTCTTCGGTCGGGTTCGCGGGGTCTCGGCAAAGACCGTCGCGTTTTCGAGAAGGTCCGCAACCTTAGCCACGAGGCCGGTCGCGACCAGCCCTGCATCGGTGGCGATCAGCGGGCTCTTGACGCCCAGGCCCGCCAGAAGTTCCGGCAGACGGGCAATCGCGCCCTCGGCGAATTCGATCCTGGTCAGATAGTTGATCGTGCTCACAGTGCCGCGCTCCGCAGCACCGGGTGACGTGATTTCGGCATGTCTTCCTCCCGCATCGGGTGCTGCTGCCCTGCAGCGCTCCAGGCGATTCTTGAACCGCACCTTCAACCCAACTAATATATGAGTGGCATAGCACAGCGATATATGAGTTTGTCAAGAAGCTAAGAATTGCTGTTGCATTTTCTTTTTTTAAGGGCGTATTCGTAAGGGGAGTGGGAGGAAAGTATGCAGAATCGCACGCCGCAAAAGGCCGAACAAGTATATGAGTTGCTGCGCAGATCAATCATCCTGCTGGAGATCGAGCCGGGCGCGGCGCTTGTCGAAAAGGATATTTGCGCCGAACTTTCGATCTCGCGGACCCCGGTGCGCGAGGCGGTGCTTCGCCTTGCCGAGGAAGGTCTGGTGAATGTGATTCCCCATTCCGGCACTTATGTCAGCCGCATCTCGCTGCCGGTCGCCGAAGAGGGGTTCGTGATCCGCCGCGCGCTGGAAATCGAAAGCGTCCGCCGAGCCGCGACCCATTACACCGAAGAAGGCGGCGTGCTGCTGAATGCCACCATTGCGCGGATGCGGGATCTGGTCAGCAATGGCCGGCTTGAGCTCTATCTTGATGAGGATGATGCCTTCCATGCCGGCATCGCCCGCATGAGCGGCATGCCCCGGATCTGGAAATTCATCACTATGGCCAAGGTCCATCTCGACCGGATGCGCCAGCTTTCTGCTCCGGTGCCGGGCCATCTCGGCGCCGTGACCGAACAACATGCCGCCATCGTCGCCGCTATCGCTGCGGGCAAGCCCGACCAGGCCGAGCTCGCGATGCGGATCCATCTCGAGGCCTCATTCGATGTGATGATCCGCCTCTACCAGGACCGGGCGAACATGTTTCAGCCCGCAGAAGACTGAGCCAGGAAAGACCCGAAATGCCTGACGCCAGAAACTTTGTTTCACCACTGATCAGACTGAATTCAGCGGATAATGTCGCTGTTGCTCGTGAGACCATCGACCCGGCAGAGCTGCCCGAGGTCGAGGGGATCCGCCCTCTGACCCGTATCCCGCGCGGCCATAAAATGGCGCTGAGGCCGATTGCGCGCGGCGCGGCGGTGACGAAATACGGCCAGACCATCGGTTTCGCGACCGATGACATCCATGCCGGCTCGCATGTCCATGTGCAGAACCTCGCCGTAGGCGAGTTCACCCGCGAATATGCTATCGGCGTTGACGCCGTGGACCCGGTCATGGTGCCGACGGCAGATCGCGCCACATTCATGGGTTATCTGCGCCCCGACGGCCGGATCGGCACGCGCAATTATATTGCGGTGATTTCCTCGGTGAACTGCTCGGCCACCGTTTCAAAAGCGGTCGCTGCGCATTTCTCGACCCCCGGTGTGATGGAGCGTTGGCCGGGGGTCGATGGGGTAATCGCGCTGACCCATGGTGGCGGCTGCGCCTTCAACACGAAGGCCGAGGGTTATACCTACCTCGCCCGCACAATCGCGGGTTACGCGACACATCCGAATATCGGCGGCGTGCTGATGATCGGTCTGGGCTGTGAGACCAACCAGATCCCGGCGCTTTTGGAGCGCGAGGGGCTGGCGGAATCCGACCGGCTGCGCACGATGACGATCCAGGCGGTCGGTGGCACCCGGGCGACGGTTGCGGCGGGGATCCGGGCGATTGAGGAGATGATGCCGATCACCGGCGCGGCAAAGCGCAGCCCGCAACCTGCATCTGGCCTGATGCTGGCGCTGGAATGCGGCGGCTCGGATGGCTATTCTGGCATCTCGGCCAATCCGGGCCTGGGCTGTGCCGCCGATCTGCTGGTGCAACACGGCGGCACCGTGATCCTTTCGGAAACGCCCGAGATTTACGGCGCCGAACATTTGCTGACGCGGCGTGCCTCGCGACCCGAGGTGGCACAAAAGCTGCTCGAACGCATCGAGTGGTGGCGCGATTACACCGAGCGCAACAACGCCGAGATGGACAACAACCCGAGCTACGGCAACAAGGCGGGCGGGCTGACGACCATCCTGGAAAAATCCCTCGGCGCGGTGGCCAAGGGCGGTGTCTCGCCTCTGAACGCGGTCTATGAATATGCGGAAAAGGTCACGGAACACGGACTCGTCTTCATGGACACGCCCGGCTACGACCCGATTGCGGTGACTGGCCAGATCGCCGGCGGCGCCACTCTGGTGGCCTTCACCACCGGGCGCGGCTCGGTCTCGGGGTTCAAACCCTCGCCGACGCTGAAGCTCGCCAGCAATTCGCAGATGTATCGCCATATGTCCGAAGACATGGACATGGATTGCGGCACCGTGGTCACCGGCGAGGAAGATATCGAGACCCTGGGCCGGCGGCTCTTTCAGCTTCTGATCGACACCGCCTCCGGCCAGCTCACCCGCAGTGAAGAGCTGGGCTACGGGGATAATGAATTCGTGCCGTGGCAGGTCGGCGCGGTGATGTGACAGCCAGACGGCACCGCCAGGATGCGTGCCGGTCCAGCTTTCGGAGGAGAACGGATATGAACACGGTCGCGAAGCATTATGATGTTGTGATCGTCGGCGCAGGTGTGGGGGCGGCGCGATGGCGAACCGTCTGGCCGCCACCGGCGCGAAAGTTTTGATGATTGAGCGCGGCAATTACCTGCCGCGCGAGGCTGATAACTGGTCGGTGAAGGCGGTCTTCCATGACCGCAAATATACCGCCAAAGAGACCTGGCGCGACAAGGACGGCAAGCCCTTCCACCCCTCGACCTTCTACTATGTCGGCGGCAATTCGAAATTCTTCGGTGCGGCCACCGTGCGTTTCCGCACGGAGGATTTCGAGGATCTGGAGCATGAGGACGGCGTCGCCCCGGCCTGGCCCTGGACATATTCCGAATTCGCGCCCTATTACGACGAGGCCGAGCGACTGATGGGCACGCATGGCACCGCCGGCGCCGATCCGATTGAGCCGCCGCGCTCCGGCCCCTTCCCCTACCCGACCATCGGCCATGAGCCGGAGATGGAGGCGATTGCCGATAAGCTGCGCAGCAAGGGGCTGCGTCCTTTCCCGCTTCCCATCGCGATTGACCGCCACAAAGGCGGCGCCTGTGTGCGCTGCGCCACCTGTGACGGCTTCGCCTGCAAGCTCGGCGCGAAAAACGATGCCGAGGTGCGGCTGGTGCGCCCGGCTTTGGCAACCGGTCAGGTTGATCTGGTGCTGGATACCAAAGTCCTGCGCCTGATCACCGATGCCACCGGCAAGCGCGTGACCGGGGTCGAGATTGAACGGGGCGGCGAGACGAAGGTGATCGAGGGCGATCTGTTCATTTCCTCGGCCGGTGCGATCAATTCCTCGGTGCTGCTGCTGCGCTCAAAGAATGAGAAACATCCGGGCGGGATCGGGAATAACACATCGGACCTCTTGGGCCGCAACTATATGGCCCATAACAACACTGCAATGATGGCGATCCATCCCTTCCGGAAGAACAAGGTCACCTTCCAGAAGTCGATGGCGATCAATGACTTTTACCTTGCGAACCATCACCGGCCCTACCCCTTGGGCAACATCCAGGGGCTCGGCAAGCTCCAGGGCGGAATGCTGACGGCGAATGTGAAATTCATTCCCGAATGGGCGATGGATCTCTTTGCCACCCGCTCGGTCGACTGGTGGATCATGTCGGAAGACCTGCCGCATCGCGACAACCGGGTCACGCTCGACAATGATGGCACGGTCAGGATCAGCTACACGCCGAACAATGAGAAGGCGCATAATGAGCTGGTCAAGGTCTGGGCAAAGACCATGCGCTCCATCGGCTATCCGCTGATCATCACGCAGCGCATGGATATCACCGTCTCGATGCACCAATGCGGCACGGCTGTGTTCGGGCGCGACCCCGCGACCTCGGTGCTCGATCCCTGGTGCAAGGTCTGGGATGTCGACAATCTTTATGTCGTCGACGCCTCGTTCCTGCCCTCATCCACCGGCTTCAACCCCTCGCTGACCATTGTGGCGCAAGGGGTGCGGGTTGCCGAACATCTTGCCCGCGACGTGCTGAAAACCAGCGCCGCCGCCTGACATACCGATTTCGGGGAGGAAATCATGTCCGCAAAACCGAAGGATATCTTCGATCTCACCGGCCGCGTGGCCATCGTCACCGGCGCCTCGCGCGGAATTGGCGAGGCGCTGGCCTACGGCCTCGCCGGGCGTGGAGCAAACGTGGTGGTGAACTACAATTCCGCGCCGGAGCGTGCCGCGAAAGTGGTCGCGAATATCGAGGCAATGGGCGCGAAGGCCATCGCGATCCAGGCCGATATATCGGACGAAGACGCCGCCGGCCGCCTGGTAGCCGAGACCGTTCAGGCCTTTGGCAAGCTCGATATCCTGATCAACAATGCCGGCATCGTGTTGCCGGCTGCGGCGGAAGCCTGCTCCATCACCGACTGGCGCCGTACGATGGCGGTGAACCTGGATGGCGTCTTCCTTGTGTCCCGCGCGGCGGGGCGGCAGATGATCGAACAAAAATCGGGCGCAATCATCTCGGTCGGCTCGATGTCGGGGCGGATCGTCAACTGGCCCTTCCGCCACGCCGCCTATAACGTCTCGAAAGCCGGTGTGCATATGCTCACCAAGGCGCTGGCGACCGAATGGGCCGAGCACGGGATCCGCGTCAACGCCATCGCGCCGGGCTATATCCGCACCGAACTGACCGATGAGGTCTTGCGCGAACATCCCGATGTGGTGCGCGATCACTGGGCCAAAGGCGCGGTGCAGGACCGCATAGGCTCGGTCGATGAGCTGGTCGGCGCGGTGGTCTACCTCGCTTCTGACGCGGCCAGCTTCACCACCGGCGAGATCATCACCATCGATGGCGGCCTGACGCTGCGCTGAGGAGAGAGACATGGTTCAACGTGGTTTTGGCGGCCCGCTCCGCTATGTGCAGGGGCCGGGCGTGCTGGCCGATCTGGGGCAATATGCGGTGGGGCTGGGCGCAAAGGCGCTGCTCCTGGTCGATGCCTTTGTCGAGAAAACATATGGTGAAGCGCTGCGCGCCTCTCTGAAATCGGCAGGTGTCGAGACGGTTTCAACCGTGTTCGGCGGCGAGTCGACCGAAGCGGAGGTGGCGCGCGTCGCCACGCTGGCCAAAGGCGCCGCCGTGGTGATCGGGGTCGGAGGCGGCAAGACGCTCGACACTAGCAAGATCGCGGCGCGCGATGCCGGCGCGCGGATCATCACCGTCCCGACCATCGCCTCGACCGACAGCCCGACCAGCTCCATCGGCGTAATCTATACCGAGGATGGCGTCTATGTCCGGGTCGAGCGCTGCTATCGCAACCCCGATGTGGTGCTGGTCGACAGCGACGTGATCCTGCGCGCGCCGGCGCGTTTCCTGGCCGCCGGCATGGGCGACGCGCTTTCGACATGGTATGAGGCGCGCTCGAATTTCGAAAGCCGTTCGAACAATTACATCGCGGACGGCTATGCGGTGACCGTCGCCGGCGCTCAGATCGCCCGCGCCTGCCATGAAACCCTGATGCGCGACGGGCTGAACGCCTGGGAGGCCGCGAAAGCCGGATGCCTGACCGACGCGGTCGAGAATATCATCGAAGCGAATACGCTGCTCTCGGGCCTCGGGTTCGAGAATTGTGGCGTCTCGGGCGCGCATGGCATCCATGATGCGCTGACGATCATGGAACCGACGCATCACTTCTTCCACGGCGAAAAGGTGGCCTTCGGGATCATCTGCCTCCTCGTGCTGGAAAACCGCGACCGAGCCGAAGTCGAAGAGGCCGTGCGCTTCTGTAACGCCATCGGCCTGCCGGTGCGGCTGGCCGATCTTGATCTCGCCGATGTCTCGGATGCCGACTTACTGCGCGTTGGAGAAGAGGCTATGAAGCCGACTAATGTGATCCACTCAGTCCACCGTCATTTGACGGCGCGCAGCATCGCCCATGCTATTCGCACCGCGGATGTTATCGCGACCAGCCTGACCGGGCCGAAGCACGCCTGATATCCCCCCCCGAAAAGACGGGGCAGGGAGGAAGACATGACTGGAATCCATCCGGCTCCGCCGCCAAACTTGGGCGGCGATGAATAGAGCTGCGCACTTAGGTGCGGAGACGCGCCAGAACTTTGGCCCAATTCGGGCTCTGAAATCACTCGATCTCGACCCGCGCTCCGCCGAAGTTCACGCGCTGATGGGCAAGCCGCATAAATCTGGCCTACGCCGGATGGTTACCAGCATAGCTGACAGAGTGCGTGGACGTGGCGCCGGCGTGACGAACTTGTCCCATAGGGCATTCTTCCATTCCAAAGAAAGGATCGTACCAGCAAACCTTGGGATCAAACACTTTATGTGTCCCGGGTCCGCTACATTAGCCTCATCGCGGCTCCCGGCCAAGAGCTGCGATGGGTTGAGATACAGCGCAGAACGCCTTGTGGTCTGACCAGGATCGTGAGCCGGGCTGAGCCCGCCTCTCTTCACCGTCTCGAACAGTTGACGGAGGCCCGTTTTGCGGGACCGTGAAGCATAAGGAAGAGAGAGTGATATGATACCAGTAGCGGCCGTGATCGGCATAGATGTTTCCCGCAATTGGCTCGAAGGCTTTTGTGCGTCGAGCGGGCGATGGCTCCGCCTGCCCAACACCGCAGCCGGCCATGCGCAACTTCTCACGCAGCTCCAGGATTGTCCCAACCAGTGCGGGTCGGATTTGAGGCAACAGGCGGTCAGGGATGGGTGCTCTGGTCCACGTTTGTCGCGACCGGGGCGGAGGCTCTGCAGCTACCACCGGCACAGATCAAGGCCTTTGCCCTTTCGCGGGCACACGGGCAAAGACCGACAGGAACGATGCCGAGCTCATCGCGCGGTTCATGCTGTTCAGGCCTGAAGCCGGGCGAAAACTGCCGGGAGAGAACCTGCGTATTCTCAATGCATTAACAACACGCAGGGCAGAGGTGGTAGAGATGCGCAGACGGCTTACTGCGCAGATCGCGGCGCGCAGGAAACAACAAGTCCCCGCCGATCTCGAGGCTATGGATGCCAACTTCCTGGCAATGCTGGACGCTCAGGTCGGTGACCTTGAGCACCGGATCAAAGGTGCCATCGGGCAGGGCTTTGTTGCGCTATTCGTTATGAAGTCGGATTTGCCCCTTTCCCAGACATCTTCAGCGCCTGCGAACGGTCTCGGGCGTGCCGAGTGATGTGAAGCGGCTCATGAATGCGATGCGGATCTGAACCTCTGCATCCTGCCTGTCGAAGTCTCTGGCCATGATGCGCTCGCCGAGGAGTTTAATGGATCTCATCCTGGCTTCCACGCGGCTTCGTCGGTGACATTCTGACCATTTCTTCCAGTTGGCCATGCCGAACCGTCTGCAGGCCCGTAGCGCCTCATTTTGCGCCTGCAGGCCCGGATCCATGCCCTTCCATGCCTGGGCATTCCGTCGTGGGGGGATGAGGGCATCGGCCCTTCGATCCGCGATGGCGGTGTGACAGCCTTTGGTGTCATAGATGCCGTCGGCGGTGACACTGCCGATCCGCTCCTGCGCCGGGAATTGCTCCAGCAGATCGGGCAGAACAGACGCATCGCCGATGCGGTTTCCGGTCATCTCGACCGCCCGCACTTCCAGCGTTTCAGCGTCGATAGCTATGTGGATCTTGCGCCATCGCCTGCGGCGAATGGCTCCATACTTGCTGACCTGCCACTCACCTTCGCCAGAGCACCTGATCCCGGTGCTGTCCACCAACAGATGCAGCGGCCCGGGCGCCGCATGATACGGGATCTGCACATTCAGCTGCTTCTGCCTGCGGCAGAGCGTGGTGTAGTGTGACACGGGCCAGTCGAGACCAGACAGGGCCAGCAGGCTCTCCACAAACCCTGTCGCCTGCCGCAGCGGCAGTCCGAAAAGCACCTTGACTGAAAGTCAGAATTGGATGGCCGCTGCCGGGAGCCTCTCAGGATGACCTGGCTTGCCATTCGGGGCGCGAACCAGGCCCGCTCAGGGTCAATCACACCATCAGAGAGCCGCGGCGCTTCAGGGCTCGACTATAGCCAGACCAGTTCGTCGTGCGGAAAACAGGGATCGGCTTGCTCATAGGGTCAACGTAACCCGCTGACTCAGAAACATGAATCCGGGAAACCGCAGGATAGTGCAACAAAGCCCAATGGCGTTAAAGCGCCTCATCATACCTCCTCGACGAAACGCCAGAGCTAGGAAGGGCCACGATCCGGGCCTGCGATCGCGCAGCGAGGCCCTGAGTGCTTGCATACGCTACGGTCGGGCCAACTGGAAGAAATGGTCCGGGTCTCACTGACGAAGTCGGGTCGAGGCCTGGATGCGATGCGTTAAACTTCCAGGCGAGTGCATCCTGGCCAGAGGCTTCGACAGGCAGGATGCCAAGGTCCAGAGTAACCATCCGGCGTAGGCCGCAGTTATGCGGCTTTGGCGATGGGGCTGCGCTTCCATTTCCAGGGGAGCAGTTCCGGCAGGCGCGACACTGGCATGTCGGGGAGTCGTGCCAGGACATCGGCCAGCCAAGCCTGAGGATCGACGTCGTTCATCTTGGCGGTGACGATGAGGGAATACATGAAGGCGGCGCGTTCGCCGCCCCGGGGCGAACCGGTGAAGAGCCAGGCTTTGCGGCCGAGGGCGATACCGCGCAGGGCTCGTTCGGCTGAGTTGTTCGTCAGGCAGATGCGGCCGTCGTCGAGGAAGCGGGTGAAGGCGTCCCAGCGGCCGTCCTGCTCGAACATGTAGTTGATGGCCTTGGCGACGGGGTTGTGCTTCGACATCCGGGCGCGCTCGGCCCGCATCCAGTCGTGCAGGTCTTCGACCATCGGGCGCACCAGCCTCTTGCGGGTATCTTGGCGCGCTTCGGCGCCCATGCCGGTGATCTCGCGCTCGGCATCGAAGATGGCATCGATGCGTTTGACGGCTTCCAGCGCGATGGGCGAGATCTCTTCGGCGACCGATCTGCCCTTACGGGCGGTGGCCTTGATGTCGGCCAGTTCGAAGAACTTCCGCCGGGCGTGGCTCCAGCATAGCGCGCTGAACACCGGCGCGGGTTTGCGGGCCGCATCGTAAACGCCGTTGTATCCGCCATAGGCGTCGGCCTGCAGGATGCCGGTCCAGCCCGCCAGATGCCGGGTCGGATGTTCCATCCTTCGGTCGGTCGAGAAGTAATAGAGCGCCGCAGGTGGTGCCCCGCCTGCAAAGGGGCGGTCATCGCGCAGATAGGTCCAGAGCCGGGCCGTCTGCGTCCCGCCCTTGGCCATCAGTGGCACGGTCGTATCATCCGCGTGTAGTCGTTCGGCGCCGAGAACATGGGTGCGGATCAGATCGTGGATCGGCTGCAGCGCGACGCTGCAGGCCCCGACCTGGTCGGCCAGCGTAGACAGGCTGATCTCGACACCTTCCTTGGCATAGCGTTCGGCCTGCCGGTTCAAGGGCTGATGCTGGCCGAACTTCTCGAAGAGCACCATCGCCAGCAGGTTGGGGCCGGCCCAGCCCCGAGGCGTGGGGTGGAAGGGGGCCGGTGGTTGGCTGATCTTCTCGCAATCCCGGCAGGTGAACTTCTCGCGGATGGTCTGGATCACCTTCCACTGCCGGGGAATGACCTCCAGCGTCTCGGTGATGTCCTCGCCCATCTTCACGATGCGCGTCGACCCACAACAGGTGCAGGAGGCCGGGGCTTCGACCACCACGCGCTCCCGCGGCAAATGATCGGGAAACGGCTTGCGGGACGGACGGCGACGTTCGAAAGCCGCAACTGTGGTCTTCGCCACGGCGGCATCCGTCTTTGCCCGATCCTGCCCAAGGTCCGTCTCCAGATCCTTAAGCTGCATCTCGAGTTGTTCGATCAGCCGGGCGTGGCGTTCGGCGCTGTGGCCGAACTGCTCGCGGCGGAGTTTGGCGATCTGGAGCTGCAAGTGCCGGATCATCACATCGGAGGCGGAAACGACGGCGCGCGCCTGTATCAGTTCATCCTCTGCAGCAGCAGTGCGCGCCTCTGCCGCAGCGAGGGCAACACGCAGGATATCGATCTCCGAGGGGGTCTCCGACATGCGAAGGCCTACCACAGGGATGCAAAACAGTCCAACAAAACAAAGGATTTTGGGGCTGTCAGCCCGCCGAGGCAGGCCGCTGCGTCCAGCGCGGATTGCGCCAGTCGATCCCCTCGAGAAGATAGCCGAGCTGCGCCGCCGAGACAGGAACGGCAGCGCCGTCCCGGCTCACCGGCCAGATGAACTTCCCCGCCTCCAGGCGCTTCAGATAGAGCGACATGCCGACCCCATCGTGCCACAGCACCTTGATCAGATCCCCCCTGCGCCCGCGAAAACAGAAGATCTCGCCACCGTGTGGGTCGCGCCCCAGCCCCTGCTGCACCTTCAGCGCCAGGCTGTTCATCCCGCAGCGCATGTCCGTCACCCCGCCCGCGATCCAGACCTTCGCCCCAGCCGGAAACGCGATCATGCCCGGTCCAGAACCTGCACCAGACGCGCCAGCAGCATCGGATCGATGGCGGCGGCGACCGCAAGCCTGCGCCCGTTGGCCAGCGTGATCTCGACGTGGTCTTCGCGGTCGGAGGTCGGCTCGGTGGTAGATTGGCGGCATGCCGTGCCAGCAGTATCCGAAGCAACCTGCACCGCAAGAAACTGCGGGCGACTGCCAGCGACAAGTTGACCGGACCGAAAATCCCGACGCCACCGCGTCAGCAGTGCCCGCGAAATCTCGTAACGCCGAGCCGTCGCGGCGCATTGCCGAAAACCCCGAAGGCTCTCTTCGACAATCCGAACCTTCTCGGCATCCGTCCATTCCCGCCGCCGACCTTTGTCGACAACCGAGAGAACCTCGATCTGTGATCTGAACTTAGGGTCATCCATAAGGTCAGCGTCTTAGCCGACATCAGTCCCCTTCATCAGACGGCCCTCACCGGATGGATACGGTCCAGATCCGGATCGCACACAGGAACAGCTTCACATCACTCGGCACGCCCGAGACCGTCCGCAGGCGCTGAAGATATCTGGGAAAGGGACAATCCAGCCTCATCCCGAATAGCGCAAAATAGCTCATTGCCTATGTCAGCCGTCATATGACGCTCATGCCCGGTGACATCATCGCGACAGGGACCCCGCCGAGTGTCGGTATGGGGATGTGCCCCGAGCCGGTCTAGCTGGCTGCAGGGGATGTGGTCGAACTGGGGGGCCTTGCCTTGGCAGACAAAGGCAAAGGGTCGTGTGAAAACTGACCTGCCGGGTGTAGGTGTGCCCTTTCAAGACGCTCAGGGTTGAGAGCGATGAGGACGCTGAACAGGCGTCCTGCTGAGACCGTTCGGGCCGACAGTTGCGGTGAGGGAGCGCACAGATGTGGTCATATGCATAATGGCACGGATCCGCGTGGCACCCATCAATATCTATCGGGTCCTTGTGCAGATTGAACACTGCCAGGCGTCCCGCGTCCACAATGCCCGTGGCATCCATCTGCGGCGAAAAAGCTTAGACCCCGATCAGCGCCGCTGCCGATTTGACCAGGCTGTAAACGGCTGTTGTGGCTGCCGCCATGAGGGCATCCGCCCAGTTCAAATCCGGGGTGACAGTGCAAGAAAGTCGCCGCCGCCGGTGATTCCGGAGACAAGGCCGATCACTGCACGGGGGATCAAGGCAGGCATGAACGGCGGCTGTTAGGCCACCCGAATGGCAGCTTTCCCCAGAGCGCGCGCGCCGCGCTACGGCACGTGGCCCGACAGCATCAGAAGAGCGCCAACGAGGGGATAACTCGCCCGGCACCCGGATTCACGCCCCCAGGCGCGGCGAACGGATAGCCGGGGAGCGGGAAGGGAAAGTGGTTTTCCGAGGAGAGTTGCGCGGTCCTTTGGACCATGTGGGTGCCAATGGCGGCAACCACATGGTTCAGCAGCAGTGCCGTGACTTTCATCTCAAGCGGGGGCAATCCGAAAATGACCATCAGCGCGATGTAGCCGGTAGCGCCCGTCTGATCCGGCGCTGCGCAGGGCAAGGTGACAAGGAAGAATGCCAGTATCAATTCAGTCGGTCTTCTCCGCGCTGGCGCACCCATCGGTCCCCACTTCAGGAAGGCATATGCGGCCGCCGCAGCAATCTTCCATGAGGAACCGCAAAAGGCCGTTCAGGGCATCGAACTCGGCGGTGTAAAGGATCGACCGGCTTTCGCGGCGGGAGGATACCAGGCCCGCACGCTCCAGTTCTTTCGCATGAAAGCTGACATTCGAGGCGGTAACCCCGGCCTGCTCGGCGATCACGCCTGCGGCGAGACCCTCCGGCCCGGCTACGACCAGCATTCGCAGGATGCGCAGGCGGGTTTCCTGAGACAGGGCTCCGAAGGACAAGAGCGCTTGACGTTCATCCATTATTTGATGATCCTATAAATATAGAATCAATGAGTATCGCAAATGACGATCCAAAGCAATATCGGCGCGCCGACCGGCGCCGCCGACCCGGGAGATATTACCCTCAGCGGGTTTCTCGAGACACTCTGGCACTTTGGGCCTCGGCCCGTCGTCTTCAGCTATAACGGCGGGGAGGCAGGCCCGTCTGTCAGGTCACTGAGGTCAGGGCCGGACAGTTTCGCGCGCTGGATTGTGGGGGCAACCCGGAGGCCAGGTTCACCAGGACCATCGTCAAGAAAACTGACCATGTCGCGCTGGACATGGCGGCCAGGTTGACCTTCGAGGTCGGTGATAAAGTGCAGCCGATGCCAGACATCGACCCGGCGGCACTCAAAGTGTTGAAGACCTTTCAGTATCCGACGGAGGACCTGCGCCCGAAAAGCTGGGACTAGTTCGCGCAGGACGCTGCGCCGCAATTCGGCCTGGTGATCACCGTTGGTAAGGATGTCGCCGGGGAGGTCTGCCCGATCCGGCCAGGCTCGCCAGCCACAGGCCATTGCGGCATTGCGGATCCGGCCGCTGCCACCGGCACGGAGCTCGAGCGCGAGATGGTCTTTGCCGAGGCGTTTCGTTACCTGCGGCTCCGCCTTGAGCTTTTCTGTGCCCTGCTGGTTGCATCGCAGGATGCAACCAGCCTGATCCGCCACCTGCGTGAGATCGGCCGCGCCGAGGGCGCAACTGACCGGCCGCGCGACAGTATCTGAGGACATTATGGACATCGTCATCTACCACAACCCCGCCTGCGCGACCTCGCGCAACACGCTGGCCATGATCCGCAATGCCGGTGTTGAGCCGCATGTGATCGAATATCTGAAGACGCCGCCGGGCCGGGCCATGCTGCAGGACCTGGTGGCCAGGATGGGAATGCCCCTGCGCGCGCTGCTGCGCGAGAAGGGCACGCCCTTTGCAGAGCTTGGCCTTGGGGATCCGGGCCTGACCGACGATCAGCTTCTTGATGCCATTGCGGCGCATCCAGTGCTGATGAACCGACCGGTGGTGGTGTCGCCGAAGGGTGTTCGCTTGTGCCGCCCCTCCGAGGATGTCCTGGATCTGCTGCCGCCGCAGCAGGGCGCGTTCACCAAGGAGGACGGCGAACAGGTCGTCGACGGGGCGGGCAACCGCATCAGGTCCGCCTGAGCGATGGCACCTTCCCCCTCGCGCCGCCTGTCATTCCTTGACCGCTATCTGACGGTCTGGATTTTCGCCGCCATGGCCCTTGGCATCCTGATGGGATCCGTGGTCCCGGGGCTTCCCAACCTGATGGAAAGCCTGTCCATCGGCACCACCAATATCCCGATCGCCATCGGCCTGATCGTGATGATGTATCCGCCACTGGCCAGGGTCCGCTACGAGGATTTGCCGCAGGTTTTCGCCGATCGCCGCGTGCTGATCCTGTCGCTGGTGCAGAACTGGCTGATCGGACCGGTGCTGATGTTCGCCCTTGCCGTGATCTTCCTGCGCGACCATCCCGATTACATGACCGGCCTGATCCTGATCGGGCTCGCACGTTGTATCGCCATGGTTCTGGTCTGGAACCAGCTCGCGCGCGGCGACAGCCAGTATGTGGCGGGTCTGGTTGCCTTCAACTCGATCTTTCAGATCCTGTTCTTCCCGGTCTGCGCCTGGGTCTTCCTGACTGTGCTGCCGCCCCTATTCGGGCTGGCGGGCAGCGTGATCGACATCAGCATATGGACCATAGCCGAGGCGGTGCTGATTTATCTCGGCCTCCCCTTTGCCGCGGGCTATCTGACTCGTCGCCTGCTGATCGCCCGGCGTGGGCAGGCCTGGTATGCAGAGCAGTTCCTGCCAAAGATCAGCCCGCTGACACTCGCGGCACTGCTCTTCACCATCATCGCCATGTTTAGCCTGAAGGGGGGCGAGGTTCTGACCCTGCCGGGCGACGCGCTGCGCATCGCGGTGCCGCTGACACTCTATTTCCTGATCCAGTTCACCATCAGTTTCTGGATGGGGCGGCTGATCGCGGCGGACTACCCCCGCACGACAGCCATCGCTTTTACTGCAGCCGGCAACAATTTTGAACTGGCCATCGCGGTCGCCATCGCGGCCTTCGGGCTGGCCTCGCCGGTGGCTTTTGCTGCTGTCATCGGCCCGCTGGTGGAAGTGCCGGTGCTGATCCTGCTGGTATCCGTCGCGCTGCGGCTCGGCCGGCGCTGGTTCCCCGATGCTCCAACGAAAGAAGAGATGAAGACGTGACCGATCTCCCGAACCTCACCGATGCCGCGCGCGTTCCTCTGGCAGGCGATCTGCTCGCCCCCTCGCGGTCGGCGCATCCGCCACGGATCCTGCTGCTCTACGGCTCTCTCCGCGCGCGGTCCTATAGCAGGTTCCTGACGCAGGAGGCCGGGAGGCTGCTGCAATATTTCGGCTGCGAGACGCGCATTTTCGACCCCAAAGGCCTGCCATTGCCGGACGAGACCGGCGCCGATCATCCGAAGGTGCAGGAGCTGCGCGACCTCTACCTCTGGTCTGAAGGCCAGGTCTGGACCAGTCCCGAACGCCACGGGGCCATGACCGGGGTGATGAAAAGCCAGATCGACTGGATCCCGCTCTCCATGGGCGCGATCCGACCGACCCAGGGGAGGACCCTGGCGGTCATGCAGGTCTCGGGCGGGTCGCAAAGCTTCAATGCCCTGAATCAGATGCGTATTCTTGGCCGCTGGATGCGGATGCTGACCATCCCGAACCAGTCCTCGGTTGCGAAGGCCTATGACGAATTCGACGAGGCCGGCCGGATGCGACAATCGCCCTATTATGACCGCGTGGTCGATGTGATGGAGGAGCTGGTGAAATTCACGCTTCTGACCCGCGACATCTCCGCCGTGCTGACCGATCGCTACAGTGAACGCAAAGAGGCCGCCCAAGCTCTGGAAGCCCGGCTTCGACTGGACGAGGCTGTACGATGACCCTTGCCGCACCGGCCTTGCCCCTGCGGCGCTGGCCAGTGATCACCGCGCTCGGCATCGTGCAGATCTTTGCCTGGGGCAGCAGCTACTATCTGATGGCTCCGCTGGCCGGCCCCATTGTGGCCGATACCGGCTGGCCGCTCCCCTGGGTGATCGGAGCCCTGTCGTTCGGGTTGCTTGTGGCAGGGCTGGCTTCGCCCCGCGTTGGCACGGCCATTGCACGACATGGCGGCAGGCCGGTGCTTGCCGGCGGAATGATGCTGCTGTCGGCAGGTCTTCTTGTGCTGGCGGCGGCTCCGAACCTGCCGGTGTTCTGCCTTGGCTGGGTCATCATCGGCCTCGGTATGTCGGCAGGGCTCTATGATCCGGCCTTCGCAACGCTGGGACGTCTTTATGGTCGCGACGCCCGATCTGCGATCACCGCGCTGACCCTTTGGGGCGGGTTTGCCAGCGCGGTTTGCTGGCCGATCTCGGCCTGGGCGGTCGGGCAGTTCGGCTGGCGCGGCACCGCCGCCGGCTACGGATTGCTGCATCTGACGATCTGCCTGCCGCTGATCTGGCGCATGATCCCGCAGGAGATGAAAGGACCACCGATGGGCAAGGGGCAGGCGACGGCGCAGATAGCGCTTTCGCGGCCCGAGAGGCGCAGTTTCCGGATCCTGACGAGAATCTTCACCCTGGCCGCGATCATTGCGGCTGTGGTGTCTGTCCATCTCCTGACCCTGCTGGAGGCCCGTGGCGTGTCAACTGCTGCGGCGGTCGCGATGGGCGCGCTGATCGGTCCGGCACAGGTCGCCTCGCGCCTGGTGGAGACCGCGAGCGGTGGCAAACATCACCCCAGATGGACCCTGCTGATGGCGGCTGTCCTCTTTACTGCGGGTGTGGCTCTGCTGGCCTCCGGCTTTGGCTTTTCGGGCCTCGCGCTCATGCTTTATGGCGGCGGCAACGGCCTGTTCTCAATCGCCCGTGGGGCGCTGCCCATGGCGCTGTTCGGACCCGATCGATATCCCGCCCTGATGGGGCGCATGGCACGGCCAGCCCTGACTGCCCAGGCAGCAGCCCCTGTGGCCGGGGCTTTCGCAATACAGTTTCTGGGGGCGAACACAGTGCTTTTTCTGCTCATGGTTCTCGCGGGATCAGCATTGGTGCTGGCCATCTCCGTCGCCGTCGCCGTCTCCGTTGTGCGGCCAGGGTGATGAACGGCAGGCCGGCATCAGCGACTGTTATCCGAACAGCGCAAAATGCGACAGAGCCAGAGGAGGGTTGCGCCAGATTCCTGCAATACTCCCGTCCGCCGGAGACGGAGCGAAGCCCTGGCGGCGGAAGAGACCGGGCGCTCTCCTGACAGTTTTTAACCTCGCGGCAGACAGACTCTGCCCTGGGTCTTTATCGGAAAGGCAATGCAGAAGCGCGCGACCTGATTGCCAGACTGCGCCGATGGGTCAGCAGGCTGGACCGAGTCGACGATCCGAAGGGTGAGAACCTGTTGGGTCTGGAACGCCTGCCAGACCACCCTACCCTGCCGCGATTTCACGAACCTGTCTCGCTGCGGCTTCCAGCAGTGCATGTGCCAGGGCATCGTCATTCACCGCCCGCGAGAGCGTCAGCGCGCCCACCATCAGCGACAGCACGGCCATCGCCTTGTCCGAGGGCCGGTTTTCGCCGGCAGACCCGGTCATCTCCGTCAGCATCCGAAGATGCTCCCGCACGCCGACCTCGAACTGCGCTCTGACCTCTGGTCCGTGACGGGCAGCATCGGCCCCCAAAGCGACAAAGGGGCAGCCTTCCCCCTTCCTGTTCAGATGTTCGGGCGAAAGATAAAAGGCGGTGACAGCCTCAAGCGGCGCATCGGGGTTTTCGGCAACCACGTCCGACCAGCGCCGTGTCGCCATTTCCATTGCGCGCGCGGAGGCCTGCCCGATCAGATCCTCTTTCGAGGCAAACTGTTTGTAAAAACCGCCCTGTGTCAGGCCAGCGCCCTTCATCAGATCCTTGAGCCCGATGCTATCGAAACCATGTTCGCGAAACAGCTTGCTGGCCGCGTTGATCACGGCCTGATGGTTCTCTTCCGCCTGCGCACGGCTCACTCTCATGGGGCGCTCCGATCCCTGAATTCGCTGGGAAATTCTTACCGCATATAGAGGCTGAACGCAATCAAAGCAGCATCCATCCCGTCACATCCAGGGGGCATTAAGGCAGGTCTATCGCCGCAACACCGACCCGAGCATGATCAGGCCATAGGCCAAAAGCCCGAGCCCCAACGCCAGATAAAGCGCGCGGATGTCGCCGGTCCATTCCAGCGCCAGCCAGCCACCGCCAAGCGCGATCACAAGCCGGACAATCCCCGCCACCAGCGGCATTGTCAGCCGTTGCTGACCCTGCGCCGCGAAGTAAAGCACCAGCCCGAGGCCGAAGAAACCGTAAAACGGTCCCACGATCTGCAGATAGGCGCGGCCGGCTTCAATCATCTCAGCCTCGGCGCTGAACAGCGTCAGCCAGGCCACCGGAAAGGCGGCCGCGATCAGGCCCACCGCTTCGGTTACGGCAAAGGCCAGCACCGCGCCGGTCAGCGCGATCTGGCGCGCCCGGGCCTCCAGGCCGGCGGCGGCATTGGTGCCGACCAGCGCCACCATCGGGGCACCGATGCCGAAGACCATCGGGATCAGCAGATATTCCAGCCGGATGCCGGTGCCGAAGCCCGCCACCGCTTCGACCCCCAGCCGCAGCGCGATGATCGCCGTGCTGCCCGCGATGACAACATTGCTGATCACCGACTGTACCGAAGACAGCGCACCGATCTTCAGTATCCCGGCAAAATGCCGTGCTTGCAGCGGCAGCCAGCGAAAGCGCGCGGGGTTGCGGCCAGATGCGATGTAAAGGCCCAGAATGGCCGCCCCCACCGCGTAGTACAGGACCAGCGCCAGACCGCCGCCCGCAATGCCCATCGCCGGGATCGGTCCGAAGCCGAAGATCAGCAGCGGCGAGACCGGGATCAGGAAAACCACCCCGAGCACCGAGACGAGCGCGGGCACCAGCATATTGCCCGCACCACGGATCACACTGCCCAGGCCGTTCATCAGCCAGGTGAAGACATTCCCGGCAAAGACCACGTTGGAATAGATGATCGCGGCTTCCAGCTCGGCGCCGCGCCCGCCAAGCGCGGTGAAGATCGGGCGGCCCCAGATCAGGAACAGCGCCGAGAACGCAAGGCCAATCCCCAGATTGACCACCACGGCGTGCAGCACCAGCGCATCGGCATCGGCCCTGCGTCCGGACCCGAGCGCACGGGCGATCGAGGAGGAGACCGCCCCGCCCACCGCCCCGGCTGAAATCATCGTCATCAGCATGACCACCGGAAAGACCAGCGCCATACCCGCCAGCGCATCGGTGCCGAGTTTCGAGACCCAGAAGGTCTCGATCAGCCCGGTCGAGGCCTGCGCCAGCATGATCAGCACATTAGGCAAGGCCATCCGCACCAACAGCGGCAGGATCGGTGCCTCCAGCAGACGCTGCGTGCGCGGGTCGCGTTCAATCGTGGCAGTGGCGGCGGTCATAGGGGCACCAGGAGGCTGGAGGCAGAAACAGAAACAGCGGAAAGCATCACTGCGCTGCCCAGCGGCGCAGGGCAAGGCTTGCATTGACGCCCCCAAAGCCAAAGCCGTTAGACAGGGCGTAGTCGGTATGAAGGCTGCGGGCCGTGACGCCGACAATATCCAGCCCCCCGGCCGCCGGGTCCGGATCGGTCAGATTGCGTGTCGGCGGCGCGATCTGGTCGCGCAGCGCGAGTGCGGTGAAAATCGCCTCCAGCCCGCCTGCCGCCCCCAGAAGATGGCCGGTCGCCGATTTGGTTGCGCTGATCGCCGGGCCTGGCAGACCGGCGAACAGGGTCCGGATCGCCGCCAGCTCGCCCAGATCACCGACCGGGGTTGATGTGGCATGGGCGTTCAGATGGCCGACCGCACCCGGCGCAATCCCGGCCTGGGCCAGCGCAATCTCCATCGCGCGGCGCGCGCCGTCGCCATCCTCGGGGCCTGCGGTGATGTGCCATGCGTCTGATGTGGTACCATAACCGACGATCTCGGCAATCGGTTGCGCACCGCGCGCGAGGGCGTGGTCCAGCGCCTCGATCACCAGGATGCCCGCGCCTTCGCCCATCACGAATCCGTCGCGTGCCCGGTCAAACGGGCGGGAGGCCAGCGCGGGCGTCTCATTCCAGCCGGTCGACAGCGCGCGGGCCGCGGCGAATCCGCCAAGCGCCGTGCGATCGATACAGGCCTCGGCCCCGCCGCAAAGCGCGACGTCGATCTCGCCCGCGCGGATCATGCGGGCGGCATCGCCAATGGCCTGCACCCCCGCCGCGCAGGCGGTGACCGGCGCGCCAAGCGGCCCCTTGAATCCGTACCGGATCGACACCTGACCTGCGGCAAGGTTCGCAAGGAAGGAAGGCACCGTGAAGGGCGACAGGCGGCGCGGACCCCGGTCCGCCACCGTCGCCACGGCGTCAACGATGGCGTGGAACCCGCCGATCCCGGTCGCGATGATCGTGGCTGTGCGGTGACGTTGTTCATCGGTTGCAGGGATCCACCCCGCCTGTGCCACGGCCTCATCGGCTGCCGCCATGGCGAAAAGGATGAAGCGATCCATCCGCCGCTGGTCCTTGGGCGCGACAGTACTGTCGGGGTCAAAACCACCTTCCGGATCCTCGGCGGATCCGGGAACCGGCGCCGCGATCCTGCATCCCAGATCGGCACTGACCGCATCCGGCAGAAGGCGCAGACCTGAGCCGCCCGCCAGCAGGCGTTGCCAGGCCAGCTCTGTGCCGGTGCCGAGCGGGCTGACGGCGCCCATACCTGTAATCACGATTCTGCGCATGGCATGTTCTCCGATCCATGTTAGATGTCATATGCCATCTAACATGGATCAGCAAGACACCTGGCGTTACGGGATACCGGGCGTAACAATACCACGCGCCATCAGCCAAATTCAGATCCCGGCGCATGGGCCGTTACCCCGTCCCCGCCGAGAAAAGCGCTGCGGAAATCTTATGGCAGGAACGCCCCCGTTCACCGCCTCGACAATGCAAGGACGCTGACCGCAGACACAGGCGCGGCGTCAGAAACCGCTCCGGCGGAGCAGTTTCCGGCGGATGGTGATCATTGCCCGCCGGAAATGAGCCGGGTTTTCCTTTGCAGATCAGGCCAGCTGCAATCCAGGCCTATGTTCAAGCGGGCAGAACATGCCGGTTTCGCCGGATCAAGAGACGGCGCAGAATGCGTCGTGACCTGACGTGACTTCAGAGCAGAACCACTTGTTTGCCGCGCAGGATACCTTGCCGGACCTCTGCAAGCACGTCCGGCAATGTGGAAAATCCGGATACGCTTATCGGAGGCAGCTCCAGCGATCCCTGCTCAACCAGGCTGAAAAGCCGGGTCCCGGCCTGACGCAGCAGCCGCAGATCCTCGCGGCATCCATGTTGGTGGATGCTGTTCAGCGCCACTTCGTGCAGGGACAGAGCGGTAGAAAATGCGGACAGCGGCGCGCTTTCCTGCCGGTCCTGGATGCAGATCAGGTGGCCGTTATAGCCGATCAGCGGCGCCAGTATGCGGGCATGAGTGCCGCTGACCGTGTCGAAAGCCGCATGAAGACGGCGTGGGCCGAGGGCGGCCGTCAGCTGCTGCTGCCAGTCCGGATCATGATAGTCGAAAACCCCGCTGACCCCGAGGGACAACAATGCCGGGTGATGCGAGAGAGAGGCAGTTGCCCAGACACGCCAGCCCAGCCTCAGGGCCAGCTGGCAAAGGATCAGCCCGACCGCGCCACCGCCGCCACAGACCAGCACATCGCGCCCTCCGGTGCCGGGCAGTTTTTCCAGGGCCTGCCAGGCGGTCAGGCCCGGACAGGGCAATGCGGCGGCTTGCGCATCATCCACACCCTGCGGGACTGCCATAAGGGCATCCGCGCGGATCACGATATGGCTGGCAAAGCTGCCATTCTGCCCAAGGCCCTGATGATAGGCGTAACGCATAACCGCAGGCAGCTGCACCCCTGCCCCGGCGGCAAGCAATATGCCACAGCCATCAACCCCCGGAACATGCCCGGGGCTCCAGAGCGGGTGCCCCCATTCGATCATCTTCCAGTCGACCGGGTTCAGCCCGATCGACAGGTTTTGCAGCAAAACCTCGCCGGGCCCGGGAACGGGCAGCGCGCGGCTTTCCTGCTTCAGCCCTGTGGGCTGCCCCTGGCTCTGCCATGTCCAGGCAATCATCTCATCGGCCAAAACTCTCTCCCCCGCAAAGCCTGCCCGGCTGTCAGAACCCGCCGCTCACAAAACCGCCATCAACCGCGATCTCGGTGCCGGTGACATAGGCCGCCGCCGGAGCGGCGAGGAACAATGCGGCCCCGATGATGTCTTCAGCCCGGCCCCAGCGTTTGATGGCACAGCGGTGCAGAATACGCCCGGTCAGACCGGCATCCTCCTGGAGGCCGGTTGTCATCTCGGTCGCGATATAGCCCGGCGTGACCGCGTTCACCCGGATCCCCTCGGCGGCAAAAGCATGGGCGAGGTGGCGGGTCAGCCCCAGAACGCCGGCCTTGCTCGCGCCATAGGCCGGCACCGCCGTATCGGTCAGATAGCTGAGCATCGAAGCCGTGTTGATGATCGAGCCGCCCTGGCGTGCCAGCAGGGGGCGTGCCGCCATGCTCAGCCCCATGACGCTGTTAAGGTTGACTTCCATGACTTCAAGGAAGGTGTCGGTTTCATATTCCTTGTCGGGCCGCGCAATCCCGGCGGCATTGACCAGAATATCGAGACGGCTGAACCCGTCGAAAGCGCCCGCCACCGCTTTGCGATCCGTCACATCGAGGCGGGCGAAGCGCATCCCTGCGACGGGCGGCGTGGCATTCAGCCGCCCGATCTTGGCCGCAGAACTGCCCATAGCGATGACCTCTGCGCCGAGGCGGGCAAAGGCCTCAGCGATGGCGAGGCCAATGCCACTGGTGCCGCCGGAAACGCAGACTGTCTGGCCGGCAAAAAGATCGGGGCAAAGGATGCAAGCGGGGTGGTCATCTCAGCGGGTCTCCTTCGGGAATTTCAGGTCAGACGCAGCCCTGGCGATAGCGCGCCAGAGAGTGCGAGAGGTCATATTGCTGCGTTGCGGCCAGGCGATAGGCGGCCAGCCCGGCCTGATAGACCGGGCGATGTGCGGGGCGCGGGCTGTGCCGCGATGCTTCGGCATGGATCGCGCGGATCGGCGAGAAGTCGGACCAGATCTTCAGCGCATGGAAGGCGATGGCGGCGGCGCCCAGCGTTGCGGCCTCTTGGTCAACCGCGGTCTTGACCACATCTATCTCAAGAGTATCCGCAAAGATCTGGCGCCAGAACGCGCTGCGGGCGCCACCGCCAACCGCCACCAGGGACGGGCCGATGGGGGTCATGCGGCGCAATTCGTCCAGCGCCACCCGAAGGCCATAGGCGACCCCTTCGAACGCGGCACGCAGCAGATCGCCACGGTCATGCTGCAGCGAAAGGCCGATCCAGCCCCCCGCACTTCGGCGCCGCCTTCCAGCGATGTGCCGCCGCCCAGCGTCGGCACCATCAGCAGGCCGCGCGCCCCGGGTGGAGAGGTCTCCGCCAGCTTTTCCATTGCGGCATGGCCCATGCCTTCGCCATCCGCGCCAAGGATCCTGCGGGTCCAGTCCATCGTGGTCCCGAAGAGAAGATGGATGTGGCCGAGATAAACTGCCCCGGCACCAGATGGGCGAAAGCATAGGAGCGGACTTTCGGGTCCAGGACAGGGCGTGCGGCGGATATCGTCAGCCAGCTTGACGAGCCCATCGAGGAAAAGAGATCGCCGTCTTCAAAGGTCTGCGCGCCAAGCGCCATGCAGGAATTATCGACCCCGCCTGCAATGACGGCCGTCCCGGGCTTAAGCCCGAGCGTCTGTGCCGCCGTCCTTGTCAGCTCGCCGATCACCGAGGCCGATGGCACGATTTCCGGCAGGAGATCTGCGCGCAGCCCAGCGGCGGCCAGGATCTCCGGGTCATATTGTCCGGCCAGCAGATCAAATGCCCCGAACCAGACGCATAGGACGGATCCGTCACCATCCGCCCCGTCATCAGGAAATTGAGATAATCCTTGGTGCCGAGAATGCGGTTGGTACGGGCGAAGATCTCCGGGGCGTTCCGGCGCAGCCAGAGGATTTTGAACAGCGGGTAGAGCGGTGCCGGGAAGCCATTTCCGGTGCGCAGATACCAGCTTTCCTCGTCGAAACGGTCAAAGAACGCAGCCGCATCCTGCTGGGCCCGTCCGTCTGACCAGATCGGCACCGCATCCTGCAGCAACTGCCCCTCTGCATCGACCGGAATACAGCCAAGACTGTGGCCCGAGAGGCTGATCGCCCTGACATCCGCAGCCGTAAACCCGGCCTCCCCCCCTTTCGCCAGCAAGGCGGCGGTGGTTCGGATCAGAGCCTGCCACCAGTCTGCCGGCCGTTGCTCATGCAAAGATGGCACGGGATAGAATGTCGGGTAATTTTCGACCACTTCGGCGAGCACCCTGCCATCGGGCGCGACAACGGCACCTTTGAGCCCCCCGGTGCCGAGGTCGCATGCCAGAACCAGATCCTTCATCATTTCTCTCCCGCGTCTGTCTGGTCCGGCTCAGCCCGCGACCCGCAGCCCGCCATCCGGCAGGGACCGGCAGGCCGCGATCAGGTCTCTGGCCACATCCGTATTGATGCCAAACCGCGTGACTCCGGCTTCGATCATGGCAGCAACGGTCTCAAGATCACGGATCCCGCCCGAGGCCTTGATGCCAATTTCCGCGCCGGCGGCTTCCCGGATCAGCCGGATATGGTGCAAGGTGGTGGGGAGCCCGGTCCAGCCGGTGCCGGTCTTAACAAAGGCTGCCCCGGACGCCGCCACCAGCGTCGCCGCGCGGCGGATCTCGTCATCGGTCAGTCGCGAGACCTCGATGATCACCTTGACCGGCACCGGTGCCACGGCTTTGATCACGGCGGCAAGCTCTGTCGCCACATAGGCATCATCGCCAGACTTCAGCCGCCCGATATTCATCATCATATCGACTTCGGTGGCGCCGTCCGCGACCAGCCCGCGCGCCTCGACAAGTTTGGTCTCTGTGCGGTTGCCGCCCGAGGGAAAGCCGATCGGTCCGCCCACCAGCACCCCGCAACGGCCCGGAAGCAATGTCGCCAGCAATGCGGTGAAATGCGGCAGCGCATGGACGGCGATAAAGCCTTCGGCCAGCGCGACCCGGGCGACCTCGCGCAGGTCGGCCTCGGTATGGAAAGCCTGCACGGCGCTGATATCAATCATCTGCGCAAGATCGCGCGGCGACAGGATGCTTTCGGCGGGTGCCTCGGCCATAGTTTTCTCCTTGCTGGAACAACCGGGGGATGCCCCGGTCCTGCCCTTCGTCTCAGCCCTCTCCGCGCGCGCGGAACCGGGCCAGATGTTGTTTCATTTCCTTGAAACGGTTCGCCTGCTCGGCGTCGCGGCGCAGAGCTACCGCCGTCGAGAGGATGTCGATGGTGACCAGAGCCGCCAGCCGCGAAATGGTCGGTGTATAGGCATCGGTATTGTCGAGTGTCTCGACCACCAGCACCACATCGCAATATTGCGCCAGCGGCCCCTCGGCGCCCAGAAGACCCAGCACCTTTGCACCGTTCCGGCGTGCCAGCTGCGCCACCTCGATCAGAGATTTCGTCATTGCGGTATTCGAGATCACCACCGCCACATCACCCGGGCGCATCATGCCCGCCTGCATGGTCATCTGGTGCAGGTCGCGCTCGGCACCGCAGGGAATTCCGAACAGCGGAAACTTCTGCTGTGCGTCCAGCGCCACGATGGCCGAGGCGCCAAAGCCGAAGAACTCCAGTCTTGCGGCATCGGCCAGCAGGGATACCGCCGCCTCCATCCGCACGGTGTCAAGCTGGCGGCGGGCCCAGTCGAGGCTGGTGATTGTGTAGTCAAATATCTTGCCCGAAATGACCTGGACAGAGTCGAAAGCCGCAATCGCCGAATGCGTCGCCGGCGTCCCGAGCGCGAGACTATGGGCCAGCCGCAGCTTGAAATCATTGAAGCCCTCGCAGCCCACGGCAGTGCAGAAGCGGATGACGGTGGGCTGGCTGACCTGGGCCAGCTCTGCCGTTTCTGCCACGGTGGCCGAAAGAAAACGCGACGGATCTTCAAGCACAAGATCCGCCACTTTGCGGTCAGAGCGGCGCAGATCCGGCAGCGCCTGGCGGATCGCGGTAAGGATATCGACGCCGGGATTGCTCCGCGCCTGTTCTGTCGACTTTGGTTCCATTACCGCTCTCCTGCTCAAAATAGGTCAGCCGACACAATAAACCACGCCGGTCATGGCGCGTAGTATCGCAAGATCGGCCCGTTGCGCAGCCATGGCGTCGATCCGCTCCGGCGCACAGCTATTGAAGGCGAACATGCCATAGTGATGCGCCAGCAATGTGCCCGCCCCGACGGCGCAGGTGATCCCGGCCGCTTCCTCAAGCGAGAAATTTCCCGCAATTCCTGATGCTGTCAGCTCGGGGTCACGCCCGTTCACCGGCAAAAGTGCGATGTCTGGGGCGAAATCGGTGACATCAGAGACAAGCCCCTCAAAAGGCACACAATCCCCCGAATGCCAGAGCCGCAGATCCGGCGTCGCCAGACCATAGCCGAGAAACCGGTGCCGCCCTGTGAGATCCGTTTCCGGGGTTTCATGTGCCGCAGCGAACACCCGAAGCGAAAGCCCCGGCGCAAGCGCAATCCTTGCCCCTGCATCGGTGCCGGTAAGGCGCGGATCTTCCGGGTCGAGCCGGCTGCGAAGGGCGGCCTCGGCCCGCTCCGCCTCGGGGAATATAAAGCGCGCTGCCGGAAAGGCCTGCGCGATATAAGGCAGCGTGCCCGGATCCATATGATCGCCGTGGCGATGGGTCAGCAGGATGAAGTCCGGCTCCGGCAGATCTCTGACGGCGACCGGCACCGGCATCATCCGCTCATGCGGGCGGGCTGTACCGCTATATTTTTCAGCCAGGCTGTCCGAGAGATAGGGATCGATCAGGCCAAACCGGCCTGCGGCAAAGATCGCGAACCCGGCCTGGCCAAGCCAGAAGATTTCTGTCCCCCCGGCCTGAGCCCCGCGCAGCCGGGCCGCGCGCAGCGCCGGCGCGAGATCCCCGCGAAGGGCCGCGGGGACAGAAGGCGCCCGGGGGTCATGCCGGTGCTCCGGCTGCGGGTCCAAGGGCGCGGATCAGGTTCCGGACCGCAATCGACGTCGCACGGCTGACGCTTTCCGCAGTCAAAGCGCCGATATGGCTGGTCGCAATGACATTAGGGTCACCTGCAAGGGTCAGATCGCGCGGTGGTTCCTCGGCAAAGACATCGGTTCCGTAGCCGCCCACAGCACCGCTCGCCAGCGCCGCTTTCATTGCCTGCTCATCGACGAGGCTCGCCCGGGCGGTGTTCACCACCAGGGCGCCCACCGGCAAGAGGGCAAGTTCTGCGGCGCCCAGCAAAGGCGCCCCATCGGTGCGGGCCGGTGCATGGAGGCTGATCAGATCGGCTGAGCGCAGCAGCTCTTCAAAGGGCGAAAAGGAAAACAGCGCCGGATGCAGGCCGGGATCGCGCGGGAAGGGATCATAGGCCAGCACCTTTGCCCCCATTGCCACCACCACGCGGGCGACATGCGCCCCGATCGCGCCCATTCCGACGATGCCGACCGTGCGGCCCGAGATCTCGGCTCCGCGCCTGCGCAGCCAGCCGCCCGATTTCACGCTGTGATCGGTTTCAGGGATATGGCGCGACAGGGACAGCATCAGGCTGACCGCAAGCTCTGCCACGCCGATGGCATTCGCGCCCTCGGCACGCAGCACCTGCACCCCCCGCGCCTCGCATTCCGCCAGCGGCAGATTGTCGGTGCCGACACCATTTCTGGAAATCGCCCTCAGCGCTGATGCGGCCCGGATGACCTCGGCCGGGACCGGCTCGACCCCGGCAAGCCAGCCGACGCAACCGGGCAGCAGACTGGTCAGATCCTCGGGCGTCGGTGTCTCGCCGGCCTTTGCCCAGACGAGATCATAGCCCGCCTCGGTCAAAGGCGTCAGCTCGGCCGGGCGCAAAGCGGTCAGGGAACGGGGCGTGATCAGAATGCGGGTCATGGTCCTGCCTCAGAGTTTCGGCTTCTGGCGTCCCGCCGCATCAGCAATGCGGGAGATCTCGTTGAAGTCCGGGCCGGAAACCGGAATCGTGATGTCGAAGACCTCGGCAATCACCTGGGTCCAGCCATGCAGGAAATAGGTCCAGCCATCCTCGATCTGCAGCGCCTTTGCCGCGCGGGCGCGTTCGGCCTGCTGCAAGAAGACCAGATCGCCGCGATAATTCAGATCCCAGGCAATGGCTTTCTCGGGGAAAAGCGCCGCATCGGTCAGGGGTGATCCGGGCGCATCCTTGCCAAGCCCTGTCGCATTGACCACAACCGAGCCGGGCTTCAGCCCCGCCAGCAATGCGTCATTGCGCCCGGGCCGGTCGGCCAGTTCATAATCAAGCCGCGCATCGGTTTCGATCCCGGAATGCACCTTTGCAATCTCGTCAAGCCGGGGCTGCGAGCGGTTCGAGACAATGATCCGCGACGGCACATCCGCGCCCCGCGCCTTGTGCATCAGATGCCAGGTGATGGCGATGGTCGAGCCACCCGCGCCCAGCATCAGCAGCTCGGCCCCGGTCTTCGAAAAATGATCTGGCGGCAGGAAACCATCCAGGGCAAGCCCGGATGAGATGGGGTCCTTGGCATGGCAGCGCAGGCGCCCGCCCCGTTTCGAGATACAGCTCACTTCATGCATCAGCTGTGCATGGGGGTCGATCTCGTCAAAAAGATCGCGGCAGGCCGCAAAGAGGTCAAGCTTATGGGTTGTCACCAGTGCGCCAAGCGAAAGCGGGTCATCACGGATGAATTCCACCGCCTCGCGATATGCGGCGGGATCGGCATGGAGCGGGAAATCAATTCCTCTGATACAGGCATCCTTCAACCCGAGATGATCGGCCCAGGCCGGGAAGACCCGCATGATGGAAGAGGCGCCGGTGGTGACACCGATGAAGTAAAAGGTCGGGCGGGTTGCAGGCTCGTAGCGGCTCATTTCGGTTCCTCACGCAGTCTGGCAGCCATGGTGACGGCTTCGCGGGCCTTGCGGGTGATGGCCGCGAAATCGCCCTGGGAAATATCATCGCGGGTGGCGATCCAGGTTCCGCCCACGGCTGCGACGGCTGGCAGAGTCAGCCAGTCCCCCATTGTCGCAAGGCTGACACCGCCGGTCGGGATGAAACGGGGGACAGATGGGCGAAAGGCGCCGAAATCGCCGAAAGCATCGCAGCCCCGCCCGCCGCGCCTGCGGGGAAGAACTTGAAGAGGGAAAGCCCTTCCCCAAGCGCAAGGCTCAGCTCCGAAGGCGTCATCACGCCCGGGGCGAAGGGCAATCCGGCGCGCGCCGCTGCCGTCGTGATCGCCGGATCATAGCCCGGAGCAAGGCCGAAGCGCGCCCCGGCGGCCTGGGCGGCCTGAAGATTGGCCGCGGTCAGGATCGTGCCTGCGCCGGTGATCAGCTCGGGCCGTGCTTCGCTCAGTCTGGCGATCACATCCCCCGCCGCGCCGGTGCGGAACGTGATTTCCGCAACCGGCAGCCCGCCTTCCAGCAAGGCATCCGCAAGGGCCAGCGCCTGATCGGCCTGTTCTATGGCAATCACCGGCACGACGCCAAGCCGCGCGATATGGTCGAAAATCCCGCTTTGCATCCCCTGCCCTCTCAGATTGCCGTTGCCATGACCGCTGCAACCGCTTCCGGGCTGCGCGGGTTGTAGAGATCGTTTTCGCGCTGTTCCCAGCCGCCGTTCGCGCTGGCATGGATACGGCTGCGCATACCGCCTGCACGGGCGATGATCTCGTAATCCTGGCCGGAATCGGACGGGTAGCAGAAGAACATCACCAGCGGCGCGGCGCCGGTATTGACCGAGCGGTGGATCCAGAAAGGCGGCACATAGCAGACGGTCAGCGGCGAGACTTCAACGATGCGGATCTCGCCATCGGGCGATTCCAGAAGCATCAGGCCCTCGCCCGAAATCCCCTGATAGATCTCGGGGCGATTTCCGGCCCGATGAATATGCCCGCGGGTCATGAAGAACTCGTCGCCGATCATCCCGGGTTCCATATGCGTCATCCCGAAGATCAGATCGCCCGGGGCCTCCGTCGGGCGGAACTCCTCGACGGTATAGACAACACGGTCGCCCTCATGTGCCACCGCCCCGGCAAAGGCCGCCGTGTCGCGATAAAGCCCACCAAGATCGGCGAGCCGCTTTTCATACCGGCCTGTGCGATTGCCAAGCGTGCCTGTCTGCGGCCCGATCAGACAGGCCACGGGATCATAGAATTCCAAAATTTGCTCCTTCGTCGTCTCTCAGCGGATCGTGTAGCCGCCGTCGATCGCCAGATTGGCACCGCTGACCATCGCGGCCTGCGGGCTGGCGAGATAGAGGACCGCTTCGGCGACCTCTTCGGGTTTCGCAAAACGTCCGACCGGAATGGCGGCGCGGGTTTCGACACCCTTCTGGCCGCCCCAGCTCATCAGACCAAGCTCGGTTTCGGTCACGGTGGGCGAGAGCGCATTCACCGTGATGCCGCGCTTGCCCCATTCCAGCGCCATGCAGCGCGTCATGCCAAGAATGCCGGCCTTGCTGGTGCAATAGGCCACATGACCCTCGATGCCGATTGTCGCGGCCTGCGAGGACATGTTGACGATGCGCCCATATCCCTGTTCCAGCATTGGCGCCGCTGCGGCTTTAGCAAACAGAAACGCCGCGCGCAGATTGATCGACAGGGTCGCATCCCAGAGATCAAGCGGATAATCCTCCGCCGGGGCGAGCGGGCCGATGCCGACATTGTTGATCAGGATATCAAGACGCCCGAAAGCCTCCAGCGCCGCCTGAACGGCCCGGCTGCCGCAGTCATCCTCACGTACATCCAGCTGCAAGGCGCGGTGTCCGGCGCCAAGGCCGGCGGCGATTTCTGCAATTTTCTCATCCCGATCAACCAGCAGGAGCCTGGCGCCGCGTGCCGCAAACATCTGCGCAACGGCAAGGCCAATGCCTGCGGCCGCGCCGGTGATCAAAACCGGGCTGTTCTGAAAGCCGGTTTCAGGTGTGGGATTGATCTGCATCACAGAACCTCACGTGCAAAGGCATCCAGCGCGAAGATCGCATCGCGCAATGTTTCCACAGAAAGCGCAACCGGCGTCGCCCAGGTGCATTGGCCAGGCGCCAGCGCGGCCCCGGCAACGCGGGTGATTTCTTCGGTGGTGACCCCTTCAAGCCCCAGATCAGCAAGCGTCACCGGCAGGCCAAGGCTGCGGCAAAAGCGGATCATCGCCGTGATCTCTTCGGTGGCGCGGTTTTCCAGCATCAAAAGACACAACGTGCCGAAGGCCACCTTCTCGCCATGGAGAAGACCATGCGTCTGCGGCAGCACCGTCAGCCCGTCATGGATACCATGCGCCGCCGAACAGCCACAGTTTTCAAAGCCCAGGCCGCTCATCAGGATATTGGCTTCGATGATCTGCTCCAGCGCAGCAGTGATCCGGCCTGCCCGCGCCGCAGCAACCGCTTTCGGCGCCTCTCCCATCAGGATGTCATGACAGCGGCGCGCGACAGCGATGCCGACCTCGGTCGGGGGGAAACCGCCCGCGACATAGTTGCTCGTCCGGGATTCGATGTTCGAGCGGGCTTCGAACCAGGTCGAAAGCGCATCGCCGATGCCCGCGATCAGGAAGCGAACGGGCGCTGCAGCCACAATTTCGGTATCGACCAGCACAAGATCCGGATTGCGCGACAGGCGCAGGGATTCCTCAAAGACCCCGGCCTCGGAATAGCGCACCGCGACGGCGGAACAGGGGGCATCGGTCGAAGCGATGGTCGGCAGGATCACGATTCGGGCGCCGGTCTCAATCGCCGCAATTTTCGCAGTGTCGATGGCCTTGCCACCGCCCGCGCCAATCACTGTCGATGCGCCCGTCTCACGGACCTGCGCCACAATACGGGCAATCTCGGTCGCGGAACATTCGCCGCCGAAAGACAGGATCTGCAGACCCGGAATGCCCGCCACTGCGATCGAAATCCGATCGAACACCGCCCTGTCGATCAGCATCAGGCTTTTGCCGCCCCAGCCTGCGAGGACATCACCCAGTCGCGCAACCGCTCCTCTTTCCTGGATATATTTCCCAGGCCCCCCAAATGCGCGCGACATGCCATCCCCTTACGTGTGTCGATGTAGTCTCACTACTAATTACGTTGCAACGCTACATGTCAATAGCTTTATGACTTACTATTTTTCAACTTTTTACAGTTGACACATTTATTTATGTACTATTACTACTTATACAGCACAAGGCAGATGCCGCAGCCAGGGGCAGGAGACCTATGGCCGCAGGGCGGAGGAGATCATGGCCAATAACCTGCAGATGGTATCGATCAGCAAGCATTTCGGGGGCATCCGCGCGCTGTCGGATGTCACTTTCACGGCGAATGGCGGCGAAGTTCATGCGCTTCTGGGCGAGAATGGCGCCGGCAAATCCACGCTGATGCGCGTCTTGTCCGGCGACCACCAGCCCGACCGCGGCAGGGTGGTTCTCGATGGCGAATCCCTGTCTCTCGCCAGCCCCCGGGCGGCGCGCGACCATGGAATCGCGGTGATCTATCAGGAGTTCGCGCTCTGCCCGCATATGAGTGTGGCCGAGAACATCTTCATCGACGATCCGGGTTTCGGGCGCAGTATCATCAACTGGAAGGCTTTGTATTCCCGCGCCTCCGAACTGGTCGCGAGCCTTGGCCTCGCAAAGCTGGATGTGCGCCGCCCCGTTTCGGATCTTTCGGTAGCAGAGCAACAGATCGTCGAGATCTGCAAAGCGCTGCGCCGCAAATCCCGGGTGATCGTATTTGACGAGCCGTCGGCAGTGCTGACAGAGCGCGAAACCCGCCAGCTTTTCGACCTGATCCGCCGCCTTCGGGCGGAAGGTGTCTGCGTGATCTACATCTCGCACCGGCTGGAAGAGATTTTCGAGATCTGCGACCGCGCCACGATCATGAAAGACGGCACCTATGTCGATACCGTGAATATCGCGGATATCGACCAGGGTCAGCTGGTCGCTATGATGGTCGGGCGCGAACTGACCCATATTTTCCCGCCGCGTCATGCCGTCATCGGCGCCCCGGTGCTGGAGGTGGACAATCTCAGACTGCCCGAACTGGTCGGGGATGTCAGTTTCTCGGTGCGCGCTGGCGAGGTTCTTGGCTTTTACGGCCTGATCGGCGCGGGGCGGACCGAGGTGATGCGGGCGATTTTCGGCGCAGACCGCGCGGTATCGGGCGAGATCCGGCTAAAGGGGGCGCCCGTCCACAATACCAGCCCGGGCAAGGGCGTTGATAACGGCTTCGGCATGGTCCCCGAGGATCGCAAGGGTCAGGGTGTTCTGCTCGATCTGTCGATTGCGACAAACATCATGCTGCGGCGGCGCAACGGAACTGCCCGCATGGCAGGGATCCTCAATTCCGGCGCCGAGCGTGATCAGGTCAACAGGCTGATCTCTGCGTTACGGATCAAGACGCCCTCCGGCACGCCGGAGGTCTCGACCCTGTCGGGTGGCAACCAGCAAAAGGTCGCGCTGGCAAAATGGCTGGCGACGGATCTTGAGGTGCTCATTCTTGACGAGCCGACACGCGGCGTCGATGTCGGGGCGAAATCGGAAATCTATCAGATCATCAATGAGGTGGCCGAGCGCGGCCTTGCGGTGATCGTCGTCTCCTCCGACCTGCCGGAACTGATTGGCATCGCCGACCGCATCATCGTGATGCGCTCGGGTGCGATCAAAGGCGAGCTGTCGGGAGAGGATATGAACGAAAAGGCGCTGATCGCGCTGGCGATGGGAGTGAAAGAATGACGCGAACCGCAGCCTCGTCCGGATCAGGACAGATCACCGGCTTTCTGGTGCGCAACAGCTCTGTTGTCATGCTGGTCCTTCTCATCATCGCCTCCGCGATCCTGTCGGATGCCTTCCTGTCGCGGGGCAATATTTTCAACCTGCTGCGTCAGCTGACTCCGCTTTTGCTGATCAGCATCGGGATGCTGCTGGTCATCAATACCGGCGGCATCGACCTTTCGGTGGGCGCAATCGCGGCGGCCGGCGGCCTCGCGGTCGCGATCCTGATCCCACAGCTGCCCTTTGACGGCACTCCCGCCGTGCTTACGGGCGTTATTGCCATGCTGGTCTTCGGCGGGCTGCTTGGGGCGTTCAATGGGGCACTCGTGGCATGGTTCCAGCTGGCACCGTTTGTTGTGACGCTGGCGATGATGACCATCGCACGCGGCATGACCTATATGATGTCGAACGGTCAGCCGGTACGCCTGCCCTATGAGCTGGAGGCAACCGCGATTTTCGATGCTTTCGGCAGCGGCGGGCTGCCCTGGCTCCGGCTGCCCTGGCCGGTCGTGTTGTCGATCCTGGTGATCGCCGGCTTCTGGTTCCTGATGCAGCGCATGGTGTTCGGTCGCATGGTGATCGCGACCGGCAGCAATGAGACGGCGGTGCGTCTCGCCGGCATCCCGCATCGTCGCTATATATTCGCAGTTTACGTGATCAGCGGCGCCCTGGCGGCCCTGGCCGGGATCGTCGTCACCTCGCGCACCGGGGTCGGAACGCCAGTGGCCGGTCTGGGCTTTGAGCTGGATGCGATTGCGGCCTGCGTGATCGGCGGCGCCCGGCTCTCGGGTGGTAAGGGCACGGTGATCAATACGGTGATCGGCGTCCTCGTGCTTGGCCTTATCGGCAATATCATGAACCTGATGAGCGTGCCGTCCTACCCGCAGCAGATCATCAAAGGCCTGATTATCGTCGCGGCCGTAATGCTGCAACGTTTTGGCCGCGACCGGGCCTGACCCCTTTTCCAGGCGCCCGCGCCGTCTTTCAGAACCAAAACCACCTCCGGGCGCGATCTCGCGCCGGGACGAGGACCTTACATTCATCACAGGGAGGAACCAGATGAAATCCGTGAACACCAGACTGGCCATTTTGCTGGCAAGCGCCATCGCAATTCCCGCAGGAATTGCCTCGGCTCAGGACGCCGACAAGCCTGAGATCTACAAGCTGATGCCCGACACCGCGCTGTCCGGCCTTGTCGACCCCTATATGCCCGACCGCACCGATATCGACAAAGCCTGGCCGAAAACGCCCGCTGATCCGGGTAAGATCCAGGTCGGCTGGACCGAGATCACCATGGGCGGGCCGTTTTTCGTAGAACTGATCAAGGGCGCACAAAAGACCGCGGATGCCAGCAATATCGTGCTTGATGTGCAGGTGGCTGACGGCGATCTGCAACGTCAATGTGGTCATATCGACACGTTCATCACCCAGGGCAAGGATCTGATTGTCATCGATCCGACCGATACGCTGGGGGTCGCCTCCTGTATCAACCGGGCGGTGGATGCGGGCATCCCGGTGCTTGCCATCGGCACCGTGCCCTCGGACCGCGCGCGCATCCTGACCACGATCACGCCGAACCCCTATGAAAACGGCTTCCGCACCGGCGAATATGTCGGCCAGAATGCGGGGACCGATCTGATTGTTGCAGCGCTCATCGTTGGCGTGGTCGGCAATTCCACCTCCGAAAGCCGCCTCAACGGCATGGTATCCGGCATGGTCTGGCAGCGCATTCAGGATCTTGGCCTGGACATCTCTCGTGAAGATGCCATGCTGCGTGGCTACAACCTCTTCCAGCAGGCGAAGAAATCGGGCGGTTTCAACGATGAGGAGCTGAAGTTCCAGGTCGTCGCAATGGGCGAGGGCAACTGGACCGAGGAAGGCGGGCTTGCCGCGGCCGAGGATATTCTGACGGCGCATGGCAGCAAACTGACCCATATCCTTGCTGACAATGACTGGATGGGCATCGGATCGCTGCGGGCGCTGCGCAATACCGGCATCGAGACGATCAAAGTTGCCACCTCTGCCGATGGCGCACGTATTGCCCTGGAAGAGATCAAAAAGGGCAACCTTCTGGTGACCGGGACCTTCTCGGGCGAGCAGACCGGCGTCTCCGCAGTGGCCTTTATCGATCAGATCTTCAACAAAGGGTTTGACGCGCAAAACCTGCCGCTGGGCACCTATTTCCCGGCCTATGCCATCACTCCGGAAAATGTTGACGACTTCATCGACCCGAACCCGGAAAACCAGTTCTATAAATACGAGGTTTCTCCGGTCCTCAATATCGGTGAGATCCGCGCCGCCGCCGGCGTGAACTGATCTGCCCTGATCCGAATGAGGGGGCCCTTGGCCCCCTCAGACTTTGCGCTCCGGTCTTCTGGCCATTTGCTCTGCGCCAGGGGCAACCCTTCCCTTCAGCATGAGGCCCGTGAATGCCCTCCCATATTTCCAAGCCCCTCGTCATGATCACTGGCGCCAGCGCCGGGATCGGGTCAGAAATCGCCCGCACCTTTGCCGCCGCCGGATATCCTTTGCTGCTCCTGGCGCGGCGGCGCGAAAAGCTCCTGGACCTCGGCCTTGCCAATGCCGTCTGCTGCGAGGCGGATGTGCGGGACCGGGACAGCATCCGCGCGGCCATAGCCGAAGGCGAGGCGCAGTCCGGCCCGGTCGATGTGCTGATCAACAATGCCGGGATCTCGCGTCTGGCACGGCTTGATGATCAGGATCCGGAAGACTGGCGCGATCTGATCGACATCAATGTGACCGGCGTTCTGAACTGCATGCATGCGGTGCTGCCTGGAATGAAGGCCCGCCGTCATGGAACCATTGTCAATATGTCGTCGATTGCCGGACGCAAGGTCTATCCTTTCCACGATGTCTATGGCGGCACCAAGCATTTCGTTCACGCCGTCAGCGACGGGGTGCGGGGCGCATCGGCAGAGTTCAACGTGCGCGTGATGACGGTTTCGCCGGGCATCACCAAATCCGAGATCGACAAAACCATCACCGATCCCGCAGCCTATGCGGTCTGGTCCGCTGACCGCGACCGGATGGAGGGGGGATCGACGCAACTCATGTGGCCTCGGCGATCCTCTTCGCCTGCCAGTTGCCGCAATCGGTAAATCTTCAGGAACTGACGATTACCGCGACCGCCCAGGCCTATTGAGGCACCCCGCTCACCTGCAAAGAAAGCCCTGACGAGCGGTCGTTTTCGCGGCTCTGGCACGTCCTGCGCCTGATCCGCTCGCGCCTGAGCAGGTTGAAGAAGGGCTCGGCGACTGCGTTGTCGTGGCAGTTTCCACAGGGGTCCCTGGAAGGATCGGGATTGTGGGCGCGTGAGATAACACCGCCCGGTCCATGCTGGTAAACTGGCTGCCCTGATCCCTATGGACCACCACCTTCGCCTTTGGCTTGCCCCGCCAGCTGGCCATGATCTAGGCTTGCAGGATGACCTCTGGTTTACATGGACCAGGCGCGCACGCGCGGGAACCCGACGTCCTTTTTCGTGTCTCCTGCCGCCGCCTTCACGTATTGGCGCTTTCGGGCACAGAGCGAGCGCTTGCTCACGCCAGGCCGGGCCAAAACGTCGCCGACCGGATTGCGCCGCGCGGTTGTCTGCGCGACCGCATCGCGCCCTAATCCGTCAGTGAAATTGCCTGTGCCCATCATGGCCTCTTTGCCTCAAAATCAGCAAAGAAGGCATGCAGGAAACATGGGACTGTTCATCAGCCCGCCGACAAGCCCGCCGGTCAGGCCTTTCGATTGGGCAATTATGCGATCCCCCGCTGAGGCGTCCCTTCCTTGGCCGGCCCGGTCGCTCACAGGCGGAACCTTAATACCCACGGCGCTGACAGCACTGGCTTCCGAAGTTACGGGATCTGGCATTCCTTCGGAGCCAGGGTCCAGCTCAGGTTAAAGCGCATGACATAAAGGGGTGGCCCTGGATAAGTTCAGGACCACCGCCGGGTACCGGTTCTGTCAGGCGGCAGCGACAGGCCTCAGCTCTCGACCGCGCCGATTTGCCAGACATAGACCGGCTCGGTGCCATTGACCGCGTGATCACCGAGGATGCGCTCTTTGTAGATCAACGGGTTATGGTTCGCGGCCGTCCGGGCATTGCGCCAGTAGCGGTCCAGTCCGAGCGCCGTATCCGCCGCCGAGGCGCTCAGCGCGTTGAAGAGGTCGCTGGTTGCGCGCAGCGCGAGGTCCGCCGCCGCAACCTGAGCTTCGGCCGAGGCCAGTTCCGCCGCGATATTGGCGGCGTCATCGGCGGCTTTGTCTCCCGCTTGCGAGGTCTCATAGGCGCGATCGGCTGCACGGGCGGCCTCGATGGTGGCGGCGCGGGCGGCAAAAGCAAAAGCACGCGCGCGGCCCACGACCTGCAGGACCTGCGGGTCCTCGCGGACCACCGAGCCCGAGCCATGTGAGAAGGCGCGTTTGCGGGCGGCGACCTTACCCGCGACATCCTGCACCGCCGCCAGCGCCGCCCCGGACAGCACCGCGTCCAGCACCAGCTGATAATAGGCGGTCTGATAGCGGAAACGGGTTTCGAACGGCACCAACCCCTCGGCTTCCAGCGCTGCCCCTTTGAACGTGGTGGTGCCGGTCCCGGTCAGCTTCTGGCCAAAGCCGGTCCAGTCATCCAGCCGGTCGATCCCCGGCTGATCGGCGCGCAGAATCGCCACCACCGGCGCCCCATTGTCTGAACGCACCGCATAAGTGTCGATCCAGTCTGCAAAAATCGTACCTGTCGAATAGTATTTCTCGCCATCGACGCGAAAGCCCTCCCCCTCGGGTGTGACTTTGGTGAAGGTCTCTCCCAGCTTCACCTTGCCAATTTCGGACCAGGCATTGCCGGCGATCTCTCCCTTGCCAAAGCGGCGCAGCCAGACCTCTCCTTCGGCGCGCGGCGCCACCAGCCGGTCCTCGACCAGCGCAAAATGGCCGCGCAGCGCCTGGACGATATTGGTATCCGCCGCAGCAAGGTCGATCAGCAGATCAAAGAACTGCTCAAGGCTCGCGCCAGAACCTCCGAATTCGACGGGCACCCGCAGCGCGGTGAACCCGGCCTCTTTCAGCCATTTGATCTCCTCAAACGGCAATTTCCGCTCGCGTTCACGCTGGTTGGCGCCCTCACGGATGCGTTCGAACAGGGGCGCGAACCGGGCCTTGAGCGCGGCCAGATCGGGAAGCGTCGCGGGCTGAAAGCTGGTTTCTTGTATCGTCATTTTAGGGGACTCCGGTTGCAACAGCCCGCCCTGCCCGG
Organism: Gemmobacter sp. 24YEA27; assembly: GCF_030052995.1. NCBI lineage: Bacteria > Pseudomonadati > Pseudomonadota > Alphaproteobacteria > Rhodobacterales > Paracoccaceae > Gemmobacter > Gemmobacter sp. 24YEA27. The sequence continues at coordinate 64,759 of NZ_JASJPW010000002.1, forward strand.
CGCAGTGGCGCCGGGGGCAACATGGCTGGTCGATGGGCTTATCGGCAGGCGCCGCGTTATTCGGCGGCGAGGGTTTGTTTTTTGCGGGCTTCGATGGCGCGGACGCGGGGGAGGACGTGTTTTCCGAAATACTCAACCTCTTCCTGGAAATGCAGGAAGCCGAGAAGGATGAGGTCGGCGCCGGCCTCTTTCAGGCCGATTATGCGTTCGGCGACCTGGTCGGGCGTGCCGATCAGGTTCGAGCGGAAGCCGTCATTATACTGCACGAGGTCCTCGAAGGAGGATTTCGCCCAGTTGCCCTCGCCCTCGGGCTGGCGCGACCGGCATTGACCACCTGTCCGGCAAAGCCCTGGACGGCTTCGGGATTGGCCTTCGCGATGATCTCGCGCAGCACCGCCTGCGCCTCGGCTTCGGTCTCGCGCACGATGGCGAAAGCGTTGATGCCGACCTTCACCTTATGCCCGTTGGCCGCCGCCTTCGCGCGGATGTCTTCGACCTGGGCGCCGAGCCCTTCCGGCGTATTGCCATTGGTGAAATACCAGTCCGAGACCCGTGCCGCCATGTCGCGCGCCGCCCGTGACGAGCCGCCCTGGAAGATTTCCGGTTGCGGATCAACGGGTTTGGGCTTCAGGCTATAGTCGTTGAAGCGGTAGAAATCGCCCCGGAAGGTGAAGCTTTCCTCAGACCAGATGCCGCGCAGCGCCCGGATGAATTCCTCGGACCGGCGGTAGCGCTCGTCATGATCCAGCCAGGGCTCGCCGATCGCCGCGAATTCGCCCCGGAACCAGCCCGAGACCACATTGACCGCGATCCGCCCGCCCGAGAGATGGCTGATCGTGGCGATTTGTTTCGCCGCCAGCGCCGGGTTCCAGGGGCCGGGCAAAAGCGCCGCGATCACCTTCAGCCGTTCGGTATGGGCCAGCAGATCCTGGCTGAACGAGACGGATTCATGTTGGTTTTCAGCGCCGTAGCCCGCAGTAAAACGGATCTGGCTCAGCGCATAGTCAAAGCCCGCTGCCTCGGCGATCTGCGCCAGTTTGCGGTTATAGTCCGGCGTCCAGCTGGTGCGCTGTTCGATATCCGAGATCACGAGGCCGCCCGAGACATTGGGCACCCAATAGGCGAATTTGACGGGATCGGAGGTCATGTGCAGCCCCTGTGAAACGGGTTATCCGGCGAGACGGGTTTTTCGGCGGCGGCTTATTCTGCCGCAGCACGGATCCGCGCGGCGCCGGGGAAAATCGTAGTGAATTCGTCAATGGCCCGGGCGAGCCGGTTCAGCGCCGGGTCCGACACCAGCCGTCCCTCGCTGAAATCGCGGTCCGAGACATGCACGGCGGTCGAGAGCACGCGGGCCTCGAAAAAGGCGAAAAGCGGCCGCAGCTGATGTTCCACCGCCAGCGCATGTTTCTCGCCCCCGCCGGTCGCGGCGATCAGCACTGGCTTGCGCAGCAGCGCGGAAGGGTCGATCAGGTCGATCAGGTGTTTGAAAAGCCCGGGATAAGAGCCCTTATAGATCGGCGTCGCGACGATCAGCGCATCGGCATTCAAAAGCGTATCGAGATTGTGCCGCGCCTTGGGGCTGAGGTCATCGGCGCGCCGCGCCCGGCCCAGATCCTCGCCGAAATCGGCGATGTCGAACAGGGTTGTGCGCGAATGCAACCCGGCCCCGGCCAGATCCAGCGCCTGCCCGACCAGCGCACGCGTCTTCGACGGCGCGGTGACATTCCCCGCAAGACCCACGATATGAAGTTCGGACATACAGCTTTCCTCAATCCCGACAAGTGCCGTCGTGATAAAGCCCCAATGCCGCACCACGCCATTCCAAATTCAGACAAACCGCAGTGAGTTTCTTTCGTGGGCCTCTGTGCGGATCTCTTGCCAGTAACTGCGGAGCGCGCGGGAACAGAGAAGTTGTTTTCCCAGGGCCGGCATTTGCAGCAGATTGTCACTGTCCCATCATGGTTCCGTGGGCAGGATCGGCTGCAAAGAGGGGAAGAATAATATTCGTCGCATCGCGGCATGCCGGCGCAGGAATCGACGCGGCTTCGCCAGCACTTCCGGTATTTCCCGGGCGCGGTGCACCCCGGTGCGCGGCTCAACGTCACCACCCGCTCCGGTGCGCTTCGGGACGGACGTCAGATTGCCGAAGGTGATTCCAATCATCGCCAAGCACAGGAAGTCCGCGACACCCGCAAGCATCGGAATGCCAGTCCAGGGCTGATGGCCGTCCCAAAGCGGAAAAAGAGGATTGTCGGGTCGCAGGCCAGTGCCAGGCCGCATCAGCAGCAGCACCATCCCGGCTGTAAAGATGTCCGGTCTGACGCACGCTAATACGGTGGCGCCCCTTTCTTCGCGCCTTAAACTGCGCAGGGTGCCACGGATCAGGATGGCGAGGCGATGCTCCGGGAGCCGTTTGCCATCGGGCCTCCGAAGGTCAGCGGCGGCGCCATGCGGTTCTGCCCCTCTAAGGGACGGGTTTTCACTGGCCTTCACTATAGATCTGCCGACGCTCATCACGTCACGGATTCTGACGGCGATCTTCGTATTCGGCGCAAGCTCGTGAGCGCGATGTGCACAGCCTTGTGTGTTCGGCGCCCGCCCTTCGGCATAGCTGCCTTCCCCGTCGCTTTTCACTGTCGCGGACCGGATCGTCAGGACATGATCAGCACGGCTCTGCGAGGGGGAGCATCCCGCGCCTGAGACAAAACGTTTCATTATCTTGCTGCGGGGGGCCGCTCAGACGGGGCCAGATCTGATCGGGTCAGTTCAAAAGCGAGGACAAGAGTCCGATCACCGCGACGGCGCGAAGGGCCTGGATGTCCGCCATCACCAGGCGGTCTGCGTCAACACGATACTCCTGTCCCCTCGGCGGCGGCTGAATATGGCTGGACGAGGCCGCCGTAAGGGCTCGGCGCCGTCCTGCGCCAAGACGGTACACTGGGCCTGATCCGTCGGGGAGGCAGTGCGGGCTGGATTCTGCGCGAAAGAAGGCAAGGATGCGAGAGCAATGGCGGCGGCGCTGGCAAGAGCCATCAGACGCGGCGGCAGTTCTGGTTCTTCGTTCTGCGGGCGATTTGCTGTCGGAGTGTCGGAGTGTCGGAGTGTCGGTGCGCGCGAGGCGTGGAGGCGGCTGGTCGGTCTCGACAAAGGCGATCAGTGCATCGGTGTAGCTTCGCCAGACCGGTGCCTGTTCCGGTGTGATGCCGATACAGGTCTCGAGACAGGCAAGGCGTTGTGCGAGGATCAGGCCAGCCGCCATCGCGGTGACTCTGATCACGTCCGTTATGGCCGTGACCCATCGGACCATATCCTTGCGGGCCGTTGCGGTGGTCCCACGCGCCGGCGGATGGCGGGCTGTGCATTTCCGCGACGGCGGGCCCATTGCGCCCGAAACGCTGGCGGCGGCCGGCAGATTGCTCATGATGGACAGTTTCATCGCATCTCTCCTTTCGTGGCTGGTGATGCGATGAAGCTGAGCGCTGGCTGTATCCGGCCCCGGTTCCGGGCGTTACGACCTGTTTCCGCGAGGACGATTTTTGTAACGGAATGGTGCCAGATGCGGGTGGGAAACCTTTCGTTACATTTTCCTCCCCCGGAAGGGTCCAGAACCAGCTTTAAACGGGTTGAGGCGCAGTCCTGGCGCCCGCTATTTGTGCCTTTTTGCTCAACAGGCCCCTTTGATCCCTGTCGTCGATGACGATGCGGAAATCAGGACGCTGTTGGCGCGGCACCTCCCGGGCAAGGTATGTCTGGCGCAAACCGCCGCCACCCGGCGCGAGACCGAGGCGCGGCGGATCGCGCCGCGCCTGGATCTGGTGATGCGGGACATGATGCTGCCCGACGCGCCGGGCCTGGAGATCGGCGCGGATGACTATCTCGGGAACCCCTTCATCCCGCGCGACCTCGTCGCGCGGATCCGTTCGGTCTTGCGGCGCGCGGATCCTGATATCCCGGCGCCCCCTTACACAGGTAAGGCACGCAACTGATATCAGATTTCGGGCTTTGCAATTGATGTCGAAAGGCGCCGCGTGCTGGCGCCCGACTGCTGTGAAATTTGCCTTACCGGCGCGGGACTCGACCTTTTGCGGGTATTTCTGAAGCGTACGAGCGGGCTTTTGTCACGCGATCAGCTCCTCGATCTGGCCCAGGGGCGCAACCTTGATCCCTTTGACCGCTCGATTGACGTGTTGATGAGCCGGCTGCGGCGCAAGCTGGGCGAAAAGCCCGCCGAGCCGGTGTTCCGCCCGGTCAGAAACGGCGCCGTCACCTCGCTCAACGCCGTATCACTGCGCTGGTGATCGTGGCCATCCTGGCGCGGGTCGGGCTGGCCACGCTTGCCGCCAGCCGTGCGCATCCGCTGCCCGATCCTCGGCATCTGGATTGCGATGATCGTGACGGGGTCGGTCGCGGTTTTCTGGTATACCGCCCGCCGCATCCGCCGCCCAATCGGGCAGAGGGAGGATTCCGCCGGCCGGGTCGGCACCGATGCCTCTCTGCCGCTGGTGCCCGACGCCGGGCCGGCGGAGATGCGCGCGACGACCCCGGCATTCAACCAGGTCTTATCCCGGCTGGCTCGCACGTGAAGAGGCCGGCGGCGATCTGGCGGGAACGGTGCCGGTCACAGCCAGGCCGCCGGCGTTGAAACGGGCGCCGCGCAACCGGAAGAACAATGCGGCGACCGATGGCGGCAGCGGTACTATCAGTCTCAGGCCCGGGGGCGATGGCGGTGGTCATCCTCCAGAATCACGGGCCAGACATACCCGAATCGCAGACCGGTAGAGTGTCTGATCCGTCTTCTGCGGCCATCCGGGGCGGCAGAAAGTGCAGCCAGGCTGCGGGCTCGGGCTTGCCAGCGCGCGCGAGATCCTGGCAGCGTTTCGGCGCTGCGCCTGCTATCCGCAACCGCATGGGCGGTGGGCTGCAGCACGAAATCACCCTGCCCACATTGATCGTCTGACCCCGACACATTCCCCTGTTCGCGCCCCCGTTCCGCGGGAATACGGAATTTCATCGTGACGCCTCCGGGAAGACGTAATCCGCCTTGCACGAATTAACCCGGACTTTGCCCCGATTTTGCCCGATTTGCCGTTCCAACTACCCTTGGTTGAGTTGTGGCAGTATGCTGCAACGCCGCGCCTTCAAAGAAGAGACGTATCATGGTCGCACTCGTGGTTATCCTCAGCGGACTTGCTGCTCTGGCAGCATCTGTGCTGGTCTGGTTCCTGGATGGGGGCATTGTCGCGGTGATGATGGCCTATGTGATCTCCGGCAATCTTTGCTTTGCCCTCCTGAGCGGCCTGGCCGGCTCGGTTCAGTCACCAGAAGCCAAGCCCGATTTTACCAGTGCCATTGAAGCAGATCTTCAGGCGCTTCTGGAAGAGCGTCTCAACAAAACGATCCGCAACCAGGCGCCGCCGCGCAAGCCGCGTTTTCCGCTTCTGCGCCGTAGCGGTGTCTCGCTGCCGGGCTCTGCAAAAGTGACCAGGTCGGCCAGAACCCGCACCCTGTTTCACTGACGCGAAGATCCCTCCCAGTGGGCCACGGCCCTGTCCGGCCCGAAGTCTCGGGCTCTCAGGCCCCTTGTGATGGGCCTGTGCTCAGTCGGGTGGTGGCAGGCGGTTCAGGATCGCCTCGACCTGACCAGGACTGCGCGCCGGTTTGACCAGATCGGTGATCACCTTGTCAAAGGTCACCGCATCCTCGCTGACCCGGAAGATCTGCCAGGGTTGCTGATCGCCCAGCTGCCCCTTCATCATCAGAATCTGCGGGAAGCCGCGCCGTGCAGGCAAGAGATAGACATCGGTCATCTGGATCGTCATGCCCGGCGCCGTTTCCCAGACCGGAATCGCAAGCCGGCCTTCCTCGCGGTCGAGGTAAAGCCCGTCCTGATCTCCGGACAGTGAAAAGCTGAGCGAACCGGAGAAGTCCTCTTCTTCCGGTGGAAGTGCCAGATCCACGAGCGACGCATCACCTGGCTTATGGCGCGGCTTCGCCCCAAGACGCGGCAGGGTTTTAGAGGGCGCCGCCGGCGCGGCACTGGCAATCGCTTCCGATGCAGTTTCGTAAGCCGGCCCGGCCGAACCAGGGCCCCCGCCTCCGCCTGCGGGCGGCGCAGCGGCAAGGGGCGGGAAATCCGGCTCAGGCAGCGGCGCTGCGGGGATCGTCACATCCCGCGGTGCGGTGGCCGCGGATCTGGACGCAGCCGATGGTGGCGCGGGCGCGGGCTGAGCCTCCTGCGCCATATCGGTTTCGGCCACGGAATGCGCATCCTCGGTCGCCACAGTTTTGCGGTCTGACCCATCCGGCATCTGCGCCAATGGCAGCGGTGCCTGGGGCAGCAGAAGGAAGGCCGCCATCACACTGGCCGTCGCCGCAGACCCCGCTATCCCGAGCCGCCGGGGCGAAAGCCAGCGCGCGATCAGTGACGGCTCCGGCGCGGCAGGCGAGAGGCCGGCGGTGACAAAGCGCTCGCGCGCGCGGGCGATATCGGCCCGCATCAGCGCCGGATCGGGATCAGGCAAGGCCAGATCCGCCAGACGGTCCAGCGGATCGGTCCGGGCCGTATCACGGGGGTCGCGGCAGCTGGTCACAATACCCCCCTCAGCGCTTTGCGGGCCTGGTGGATATGCCAGGACACCGTCACCTCTTTGCAGCCCATAATGCGGGCGGCTTCTGCCTGGGCCAGGCCTTCTCCATGCACCAGCAGGATCGCATCGCGTTGTTTTTCGGGCAAGGCCCGCACTGCACGCCAGATATCGGCGACATGCAGCGCATCCTCCTGATCGCCCTTGCTGAAATCATCGGTCAGAAGCGACGCCGCCGCCACCAGACGGCCCCGCCTTGCACTGGCACGCTGCTGGTCGCGCACCGCATTGAGCGTCACGCGATAAAGCCAGCCCTGGAAGGAGGCGCGGCCGTCAAAGCTGCGGATCGTCGTGGCAAGCCGCATGCAGATGGTCTGCGTCACATCCTCGGCATCGGCGCGATTGCCGGTCCAGCGGCAGGCGACGCGGAAGATAAAAGTGTAATGGCGCGACAAAAGCAGCTCGAAAGCACCGGCATCACCGGCCCGCGCCCTTTCGACCAGGGGATCGGTTCCTGTTATCGTGTCAGATCCCGGCGCTCGTGCATCCATACTGGCAGCAAGTGTCCCGGCCCGGCTCTCGCCGACCCCTGTTTCGCCAGCCTGGACCTGAACGGCCCTGTCGCTTGCGGCCTCGCTTTGGGGCAAAGACCTCTCGCCGTGACGCATCATTCTACGCTTCGCAACCGTATACGCCGCGAGAACAGCACTATTTTTCGGCCAAACGCAACCGGGAGCCGGCGGGGTTCCCCGCGGCTCTGTCCTTGCCGTAAAGGAAAGCGCCATGGTCATTGGCGGCTCCGCGACATAGTTGCAGCCCCGGCATGTGAGAGTCCTGCCGTCAGAGCAAAGACGCCTGTTACCCGCAGGATCCTGGGGCGGGCGGGTCACAAATCCGTCAGAATGGCCCGCCCCGTCTGGTTGATTGCCAGCCGGCCCGCCCGGCCCTAAACTTCGGCGATGCCCACGCTCCAACAGCTCAGATACCTCGTCGCCGTCGCGGACCAGCTGAATTTCAGCCGCGCCGCCGAGCTGTGCAATGTGGCGCAACCAACGCTGTCGATGCAGCTGCGGTCGCTGGAGGAGCGCCTTGGCGCGCAGCTGGTCGAGCGCAGTCGTGCCCGGGTCAGCCTGACGCCCGTCGGCCGCGATGTGGCGCGGCGCGCACGCGAGGTGATCGACAGTATCGAGGATATCCGCGAGGTCGCGCGCAGAGGCGATCCCGATGCGCCCCAGGCCTCGCTCAGGATCGGGGTGGTGCAGACGGTGGGGGCCTATGTGCTTTCGGTCGCGATGCCAGGCCTGCGCGCCGCCTGGCCCGAAATGCGGGTGAATGTGCGCGAGGAGCGAACGGAAACCCTGATCCGTCAGCTGCTTGAGGGCACGTTCGATGTCATCTTGCTGGGCGAGGACCTGCGGCGCGAGGATGTGGAACAGGCGCCCCTGATCACCGAACCGCTGCTTGCGGTGATCCCGGCCGATCACCGCCTCGCCGGACAAAGTGAGATCGCCCCCGCCGATCTGGCGGGCGAGACCGTGCTGGGTTTTGACGGCGGGCCGGCGCTCAGACGCGCGGCGACGCGGCTGTGCAGCTGGGCCGGGGCGCGGCTTGCCCGCGATTACGAGGGCACCACCCTGGATACTTTGCGCCAGATGGTCGCGGCGGGGATGGGGATCTCGCTTCTGCCCGCGCTTTATATCCGGTCCGAGGTTTTGCGCGAACAGCTTGTGGTCGCCCGCCCGCTGTCCGGGGCGGTGCTGACGCGCAATCTCACCATGGTCTGGCGCCGTGACGCGCCGCGCAGACAAAGCTACACCGCCATCGCCGCGAATTTTCGTGAAAGCCTCAATCCCTGGCACAGTGGCTGAACCGGGGCGGATCAGTCGTATTGGATCCGGGTCGTCCAGCCCGAGACCGAGACCCCCCGCGCCGATGCAAAGCTTTGAGCAAGCTGGCTCAGATCGCTGCCGCCATCGACCACGGTACAGGAAATCACCCCGCTTTGCGTTGCGCGCAAAAGCCGCAGCCGCGCCCCCGCCCGGCGGAATTCACCGGCAAGATGTTCCAGCCCGTCCCAGCAATCCTCGACCGCAAGGTCGATCTCGAAAATCAATGAGATGCCGGGGAAACTGGCGCGCAGGCTGTTGATCGAGTCGACAGGGATCGCGAAATCGCACGCAGTGGCGGTTTTGGCCATGGGCCCCTCCTTCAGGTTACCGAAGGGCCAGAGGCGCCTCCGCTTTAGCTGCATTTTTTTCGCGCCCGCAATCTGAGCTTCAAATCGGCGCGTCGTCTGTGGGGTCGCTAGCATCCCAAAGGCGCTCTGGTCAAGTCAGGTGGCCAAGGGACGGGAGAATGAAATTCTCTCACTCTGCCGGATTGTGAAAACAGAAGGTGGTTTCTGGCCGAACTGTGATCTTGTGCCAGCCTGTCGAAGCCGCTATCAAATAACGACAATAATGGTCGAGTATGATGCCCTTCCCTGCCCCGCCCTTGCATAAAAGAACGCCATCGTGGCCCGGCGGGCTGCGGTCGGGGCAATATTGGCGAAATGGGAACAAACCGGTGCTTCCCTCCCCCATAACCCCGCCTGCGGGAGAAAAACATTCTCTTCACTTGCCGGTTTCCCGCCCTGGCGTTCCTTGCTTAGTGGCGCGGCCCGGTGCAATCAGGGGTGCTGAAACCGGAGTCGGCAATGGCCATTGAAATCGCCCAGCTGCGCAAGAGCTTTGGCCGCAATGAGGTGCTGAAAGGCATCGACATCGCGGTCGAGGATAAAGAGCTGATCGCCCTGCTCGGCCCGTCGGGCTCGGGCAAGACCACGCTGCTGCGCATCATCGCCGGTCTCGACTGGCCCGATTCCGGCCGGCTTGAGGTCGATGGCGCCGACTGGCTGTCGATCGCCGCCCGCGATCGCCGCATCGGTTTCGTCTTTCAGCATTACGCCTTGTTCCCGCATATGTCGGTGCGCGACAATATCGCCTTCGGGATGACGGTCCGGCCCAGGGCCGAACGCCCCGGCAAAGCGGTGATCGCGCGTAAGGTCACCGAACTCCTGCAATTCCTGCAGATCCCGCATCTGGCGGACCGGCTTCCCGGCCAGCTCTCGGGCGGGCAACGCCAGCGTGTCGCGCTTGGCCGGGCGCTGGCGATTGACCCCCGCGTCCTGCTTCTTGACGAGCCGTTCGGTGCGCTGGATGCCGCCGTGCGCCGCGATCTGCGGTCCTGGCTGCGGTCTGTGCATGATGCATCAGAGACCACGACAATTTTCGTCACCCATGACCAGGACGAGGCGTTCGAGCTCGCCGACCGGGTGGTGATCATGGGCGAAGGCCGGATCGAACAGATAGGCACCGCCGACCAGATCCACGACCACCCCGCCTCGCCTTTCGTGGCACGGTTCATGGGGGCAACCATCGAATTGCCGGTGCGGATTGCTGCAGGCCGCGCGACGGCGCCCGGGATCGATACCGCCCGGCTTGAACGCCGCGCTTTGCCCGACGGTTCTGCCACGCTGTTCGTGCGCCCCGCCGATCTGACGCCGGTGCCCGACCCTGCCGGGCTGTGGCGTGTGAAGCAGGTCACTTCAACCGGCGCTCTGCTGCGCCCGGTGCTGACGGGGCCCGAAGGCCAGGACATTGCGGTCGAAATCCTGCGCCGCGCGGCCCCGAACCTCTCGGCAGGGCAAAGCGTCACGCTGCGGGTCGAGACCGGCACCATTTTTACCGAAACGCCTCCCGGCCAGCGCGGCCAGGCGGGGCAGCCCTCTGAAATTAATACTATTCCCCTCAAGGAGAAACAGAAATGAACCTGATCTCTTCGCTGCGCACCGCTGCGGCGGTTGTGGTTCTGGCAGCCGCTCCGGCGCTGGCTCAGGACAAGATCCTCAATGTCAGCTATGATATCGGCCGCGAATTGTTCGAGGCGCTGAACCCGGTCTTTGCCAAAACCTGGAAGGAAACCACCGGCCGCGATGTCACCGTCGATCAGAGCCATGGCGGCTCTTCGGCCCAGGCCCGCGCGATCCTTGAAGGTCTGAACGCCGATGTGGTGACCTTCAACCAGGAGACCGATATCGACGTGCTGGTCGATGGCGGTCTGGTCGATGCCGACTGGCGCAATGCCTTCCCGAATGGCGCCTCGCCCTATTATTCGCTGCCCGCTTTCGTGGTGCGTGAAGGCAACCCGAAAGGCATCAAGGACTGGAGCGATCTGGTCCGTGACGATGTGCAGCCGGTCTTCGCCAATCCGCGCACCTCGGGCAATGCGCGCTATACCTATCTCGCGGCCTATGCTTTCGCGCTGGAAGCCAATGGCGGCGATGAGGCCAAGGCCAATGACTTCGTGAAGAAACTTCTGTCCAACGTTCCGGTCTTCGACACCGGCGCGCGGGCATCGAGCCAGACCTTTGCCGAACGCAATATCGGCGATGTGCTGATCACCTTCGAGGCCGAAACCGCCGGTATCGTCGCCCAGTATCCGGGCCTGGAGCGTGTGACCCCCGGAACCAGCCTCTTCGCGGCCTTCCCGGTCGCCCTGGTCAAGGAAAACGCTGAAAAGAACGGCACTGTCGAGGTTGCGACCGCCTATCTGAACTGGCTCTACACCCCCGAAGCGCAGCGCGTACTGGCCGAGCAGAACTTCCGCGTCACCGATAAGGACGTGGCGGCCGAAGTTGCGGCACAATTCCCCGAGGTCAAACTGCTGACCGTCGACGTGCTGGGTGGCTGGGCCGAGATCAAGGCCAAGCATTTCGACGAGGGCGGGATCCTCGATCAGGTCTTCGAGAACTGATCTCGTAAATGACCGTCGCTTCTGTCCGCATCAGGCCAAAGCGTGTTCTGCCGGGGTTCGCACTGAGCCTCGGCACCACGCTTCTTTATGTCAGCGTGATCATCCTGATCCCGATCATCGCCCTTGTGATTTCGGGCGCCGGGATCGGCTGGGACAGGTTCGTGCGCATTCTCACCTCGGCCCGCACGCTCGACGCGTTGCGGGTCACGGTGATGGCGGCGGCGATTGCGACGGTGATTAACGCATTCTACGGGCTGTTGATGGCCTGGGTGCTGACGCGTTACGAATTTCGTGGCCGTGCCTTCCTTGACGCGATGATGGATATTCCCTTCGCATTGCCCACCGCCGTGGCGGGCCTCGCGCTGACCTCGCTTTTTGCCTCGACCGGCTGGTTTGGTGGCCCGCTGGAGGCCATGGGCATTCAGGTCGTCTATGCGCTGCCCGGGATCATCATCGCGATGACCTTCACCTCTGTGCCCTTCGTGGTGCGCGCGGTGCAGCCGGTGCTGGAAGACCTCGACCCCGCGCTGGAAGAAGCCGCAAAGACCCTGGGCGCCACACCCTGGCAGACCTTTTCAAAGGTGATCCTGCCTGCGATCCTCCCGGCCTGGCTTGGGGGCTGTACGGTGTCGATGGCGCGATCCATGGGGGAATTTGGCGCCGTGGTCTTTATCGCGGGCAACCTGCCCGGCAAGACCGAGATCGCCTCGCTCCTCGCCTTCATCCGCTTGCAGGAATATGATTATCGCGGCGCCTCGGTGATTGCGCTGATCCTGCTGGTCTTCGCATTGTTGCTGCTGCTGATCTCGAACCTGTTCCAGATCCGCGCCGCGCGCTACCGCGAGGGTGGCAAATGAGTGTGACCCCGATGAGCGCCCATGACCAGATCGAAGCAGGCCGCCGTGCCGCCAATGCGGGCGAACGCCGGACGGCGCGGGCGCTGATCGCGCTGGCGCTGGTCAGCACCGCCTTCCTGATCGCAGCCCCCCTTGTCTATATCTTCTGGCGTGCTTTCGCGGCCGGGGTCGGCGGCTATTGGGCCGCGATCACCACGCCCGACACGCTGCATGCGATCTGGCTGACGGTGATCGTCACCGTCATCGTGGTGCCGATCAACGTTGCTTTCGGCATCGCGGTCGCCTGGGCTATTGCGCGTTTCCGCTTTCCGGGGCGCGGGCTTTTGATGACCATTGTCGAGATTCCCTTCTCGATCTCGCCGATCATTGCGGGCATCTGCTATCTGCTGCTTTATGGCCGCCAGGGTTTCCTCGGCCCCTTTCTGCGCGAACATGACATCACCGTGCTTTTCGCCCTGCCAGGGATCGTGCTGGTCACCCTTTTCGTCACCGCCCCCTTTGTCGCGCGCGAGGTACTGCCTTTGATGCTGGCGAAAGGCTCGGAACAGGAAGAAGCCGCCGTGACGCTTGGTGCCAAAGGCTGGCAGGTCTTCCGCTATGTCACATTGCCGGGGATCCGCTGGGCGCTGCTTTATGGCGCGGTGTTGTGTGCGGCGCGCGCAGTGGGCGAGTTCGGCGGGGTCTCGGTCGTTTCGGGCCGGGTGGCGGGGCAGACCAATACGCTGCCACTGCAGATCGAGCTTCTGTACAATGAGATGAACACCTCCGTGGCAGCCTTTGCGGCCGCCTCGACCCTGACGATGATCGCGATCATCGCCCTGATCGCCAAGACCTTCCTCGATTCCCACAACCGGCGCGACTGACCGGTCTGCCGGTCAGCCCCGGTCTCAGCGGGCGGCAGCGTTTTCCTTTGCCGCGATATAGCGCGCCATCTGGCCGGCCTGCACGCGGATGTCGGGGATCGCGGTGATCTCCCAGAACATGGCGCGCGAAACCGGACCAAGTGCGAAAAGCCGGTCAGAGGCCGCGCCATCCCGCCCGATCAGCCGCGCCTCAGGGGATACCTCGAATCCGATGCGCAAAGGATCGACGCGCGCCGCCCCATCCGCCAGAAGCCCTGCCATCAATGGCGAGGCGTTCTTTTCCGGGTCATTGCGGATGCCGCGGCAATCAATGATCCGCCCCACCTCAAGCCGCGCCGGGTCGGCCGCACCGCGCGGCTGGATCACGGCTGTCACCACCTCGTCCTGCGAGTCGCCCGCCGCCGCTTCGGCACGGATAAAGGCGGCCCGCTCAATCTTCAGCCGCCCCGCTTGCGTCGCAGCCTCAAGCCGCGCGGCGGAAGCCGGCGGGATGCGGTGGCGATGCACCTCCCACCAGGTGGCGGCATGGCGCAGGAAACGCCGGCGCTGGTCCAGATCCATATTCTGCCAGATCAGGCTGACATAAGGCCGGATCCCGTCGACCGCAGACCGCCAGGTGCCACCTTCGGCGTCGGCATCGGCCACCAGACCGCGCAGCCATGCCAGCAGCCGGCTGACCGGAGCCCCCAGAGGCACTGTTTCGGCCGCGATCTTCAGCGCCGCCCCCGGCCCGTGGGACCGCGGCAAAAGCCCGCGCCGCGAGATCGCGATGATCTGGCCCTGATGCCCGGCCCGTTCCAGCGAAAGCACCTGGTCCACCATCGAAAGCCCGGTGCCGATGATCAGAACCGGCGCGCCGTCACCCGGCGGCGTATTGACCGACCAGGCGCCCGAGATCAGTCCGGACGGGTCTTCCTTCGGGACCACATGCCCGGTCGCAAGCACCGCATAGGCGCCTTTCAGCTGCCGCCCGTCGTCAAGCTCGGCCTTCACGCCGCCCTCGCGCTCGCTGATCCCGAGACAATCGGCCTTGATACAGACCAGCCGCCCCGACGCCGTCCAGGGCGTCAGCAGGCAGGACAGATAGCTGCCATAGGTGGCGCGTCCGACAAAGCTCTCGCTGTCGTGACGGCCCGGTGCATTACTCTCGAGCCAGTGCAGAAAATGATCCGACTCATCGGGAAAGGCGCTCATATTATGGACGCGGGTGTTGAGCAGATGGTCTGGATCACTGGTCGAATAGGCGATTCCACAGCCCAGAAGATGGCGACCCTCGACCACCGTGACCCTGAGATCGGTGTTCTGGCGCAACAGATTCGCGGCAAAAAGCACACCGCTCGCGCCGCCGCCGATCACCAGCACATCACGCCAGCCTTCCTCGCGCGCGAAGGGTTCGGCTCGGGTCGCAGCGGTATAGCTCATATCGGGTCCGTCTTGTGTTGGCGTCATGATCAACTGGCCAGCCCTGGGTGAGGTAGCAACGGCAACCATCCAGCACCATTTCGGTTCCAGATTACCAGCCAAAACCGGAATATTGTTCCAAGATGTCACTTGCAAACAGAAAGTTCATCATTTCCCCAGACGGAACAGAGTGGAAATTCTCTGCCGCTGATCCTGCCTGTTCAGAAAGCGGCTGACGCAGGTGCTGAGCGGTGAAGCGCCCGAAATCCGGGTGCAATCTTCCAAAAACCCGTCAACCAGGAAAAAACTGTTTCCAGCAAAGACTGTCATATAAATTGCAATTCTTCCAATGTGGAATTAGTCATCATCTATTGTCTGAAATAAAATTCACAGAGTCACCCGGCGAGAATCATTCATGTCCTCGAGCGAATCCCCTTTCGGGGTTGCAGATTTCCCAAACCGCAGGGGCTAAAGCGCCTGTGCGACTTCGCACTCGCTTTGATCACTTTGCCCATCACACTGCCAATGATGCTGATGATCGCCGTTGCGATCCGACTGGGGTCCGGCGGCCCTGCCCTGATGCGACTGAGCTGTCTCGGCATGAACGGGCGCGTCTTCCGGCAATACCGCTTTCGCGTGATCCGGGGGGACCTTTCGGCGGCGGATCTGTTGCACGCCAATGCAGCGGATGCGGGGCATCTGACGCCGCTTGGCGCGGTTATGCTGTCAACCGGGCTCAATCTTCTGCCACAGGTGCTGAATGTGCTGCGCGGTGACATGTCCTTTATCGGTCCGCGTGCGGTTGCGGTCGCGGCCACGGACCGGCGGAGAAACCCGATAACCGGCTGTTTGCGGTGCGCCGGGGATTGTCACTCCGGATGCATTTCACCCCGCCGGTCAAATCTGAGCGAAAGCGAACGGATGGCCCTTTCGCTGGCCTATGTTCGCTGTGCCGGCGCCTGCACCGACGGCAAGCTGGTGCTGCAATCGGCAGCAAGGATCTTTCGGCGCAGGAAACTGAACACCTTCGCTGCGTTTCAGTCAGGCAGTCCTTTCAGAAGGACTGGCCGGCCGCGCATACGGCCAGCCTGGCTGGTTCAACGATTGACCCGCCGATACTCACGCGCCGAAGCAATCTGTGCGTCACGCTCGGCATAGATCCTGACCAGTCGTGACATGCTGGAAGCATCTGTTACCGCCAGGGACGCGCGGCGGATCTCGTCTTCGCCAAGCGACAGAAGATCGTCATAGACCGCATCCATTTGCCGGTCGGGGCGATTGCCGGCCTCGCCCGTCAGAAACTGACGGAAGATCAGCAGCGCAGACAGACTGCCCCGGACGATCCAGACCAGCAGAGCCGCACCAAAACCCAGCCCTGTCACAAGGCCAATCAGCCCATTTATCAACCAATAACGCCACCGGCCACTATTGCGATTACAGCCATCGCCTGACCTCCTGTTTCCGTCCGTGCCCTTCGCGCTGTCGGCGGGGGTCGATTGCATTCACCTGCACAAGGTGCAGAAAGGGTTACGGTCACCACCGGGACAGGGATTCCAGCGGTGACCGTCGCCGATCACCCTGGAACGTGACCCAGGCCGATCACCGCTGAAGGCAGCAGAGCGCGTTTGACCGGGAGCACTGTCACCTCTCTGTTTTCAGCCCGTGTTGGGCAGTCACTGGCCTAGAACTCCAGTGCCGCCGCATCACTCAGCACCACATTTTCATGCAGAGCCGCGAAATTGCGAACCCGGTCGATCCGCTCATCCGTACAATCGAGCAGGGCGGCCAGAGCCGAAACCTTGCCCATCGGCTTGACCGTGCCGACATAGTCATAAGGCGCATTGTCCGAGCGCTGAGCACCCCGTTCATCACCGGATCGATCACCGTGATGATGTCCGAGAACCCGCATTCCGGCAGGTCTCGAGCGTGGCGACCATCAGCTCGCACGTGGCGCGCGCGAAACCGTGGTTCGGCCCCGTCCCGGACAGCCGGGCCGTATCAACGCAGAATCGGGTCGATTCCCAGATCCTGGATGACCGCAGCGGGGCCTCGCCATCGAGGATCTCGCTAACACATCTGACAGCATATGCGGGCCGGTCGTCTGAGCAGACGGACGCAGGAGATGACCTCGCCTTCGGTATCCAGCCCAACGAGATAGAGCGGGTCGAGATGATCAAAGCGATCGATTTCGCGCCCTTGTTCGATGCTCACGTCCCAACCAGACGCGTCACTGAAAACCCGGGCACGCAGCCCGTACATATCGTCAAGAAATCTTCAAACAGATGTTTGTTTACGGCGTCGATTACGATGATCATGGCAACCCCATTGTCACATTCCTCAGACGTTAACCACTGGTTGTGCCGCCCGATACTCGGGAATCCCGTACTTATGAAGATTTTCTGCTTTTTCCCGCCGGAAAAAAACGGCATGCTCCGCCACGGGCTCCTGCCCTGGCGGTCAAATGGGGTCGCGCCCCGTGCTGTATCAGATCGGATAGATCAGATGTTGCGCAATTGCCCTGGCAATGGCCTGGGCTGTGCGGTCAGCGAAAAAAAGCTTCTCGCGCGCGAGGCGCAGACTGCACTTCAACGGTACGATGCGAAATATTCAGATGTCTGCGATGTCCTGCTGGGTCTTGCCCCAGCGTCCATTGCAAAATCTCTACCTCACGTGAAGACAGCGGCGTGCGGCGCAGGACATTGGAAAACGCATCGGAATTCATCACCGCGTCATGCATATGAACGGCGATCGATTGCAGATCTCCGATATGCTCGGCGATCATCGAATGCCATTATGATCGTCGGTGTCGCGCGTCACGCTGAGCATCCCGGTATCACCGAAAGGCCCGCGCACCGGGATCGTTACCCCACGGTCCGAAATCCCGAATTCCCGGGCGGCACAGAAAACAACGCGAAAAATTCTCGCTTTGTTCGATCCGCGACCAGTCGATCGGTTGCGATGCTGCGCTGCGCGATTCGCAGGGTCGGGTCAATCAGGTGATAGGCCTGTTGGGTATAATGGCGCTTCCACTCTTCAGGATAGGTGACATAGCCATGCATTGTGCCGGCAACCGGTTTGACCCCAGATAGGCCACATGATCGAATCCAAAGCGATCCCGCACCTGTTCGAGGAAGCAGTCGAATTTACCGGCCTGGCCGGCAACCTCGCTCAGGTCGATGAGCTCCGTCATGATCCCTTTTCCCGGTTCAGAGTAAGACAGTCGTACAAGTTGAAGGGTTGCGCCCTCAAACCTGTTAACGCAAGCCTAAAAGAGGCTCTCACGTGTAATGTTTCCAAATTGTGGCAGAGCCGTCCGGTTGACCGGTCATAGTCTCTGAAAACATGGCTGACGACTCGGGTCCCGATCAAAGTGAGCAAAAGAGCACCCGAATCTGATCAGCCTGGCAATGCGGCGATATAGTCGCGCGCCTGCCTGCCGGTCAAGGCCGCGCCTTGCCCCGGGCGGTACAGCACCGATCCGAGGTCAGAACCATGCACCCCAGCTGCAAAATAGCGTCCATGGTCGCGGGCGGGATGCCTCCCACTGTCAGCATCGGCACCGAGGCCGCGCTCACCGCCCGGAGCGCCTTGATGGCGACCGCCGGGATGATCCCGGCGGGAAAAAGCCTGAGGGAATGCGCCCCGGCATGGATGGCGGCAAAGGCTTCGGTCGGGTTGCGACGCCGGGTTCACAGACCGGACTGGCCGCGCGGGTTGCAGCCTACACGCCAGGAGCGAGATTTCTGGCGGCGATCAGCCTGCCGTCGGGCTTTGCCACAGCCTCGAGATCGGTGGCGGCCAGCACGGTGCGGGCCCCCGATGATCACGCGGGTTCCGAAAGCTGCACTCCGCGCGGCGATGCTCTCCAGCGCCGCGGGCGAGTTCAGCGGCACCTCGATCAGGGTAAAGCCAGCCCCGACCAGTTCACCAACATGGGCCAGCGCCTCTTCCGGGCGGATGCCCCGCAGGATAGCCACCAGCGGACAGGCCCTCAGCACCGTTGCAAACACGAAGATCAGATCAGCCCTCCGCGTTTCGCAATTTAAAAAAGCCCGCGCCGGTTCATACATTCGGGTGCAACCCTCGTTGTCACCCCGAACGCCACGAAGGCGCGGGCATAGCGCCCCGCCAGAACGCCGCGTCCGATCAGGGTTACCCTTGTTCTCTCAGCTATGGCTTCCAGCCCGGCCCCGATCTCATCGCCGATCAGCAGCCCCGAGAGGTGATCGGCGATTTCTTCCGGCGTGAGCCGCCCCATCAGCACGAGGCTGCGGGCCGAGAAGGCCCGTGCCATCGGCGCGCCCTGGATTTCGCGGCCCCGTCCCTGCGCAGGAAAGCCGCCTCTGAGCCCTCACCCGGCACAACCAGCCGCCCGAGGATCAAATTCTGGCGCAGGGCAGGAACTGCCTCACCGGTGATGCAGATGCTCGGGCCAGGATCTGCCCTCCTTCGACCCGTACCCATTTGCTTTAATTTCCCGCAGCTGTGATCCGCCGCATCATGACGCCGGCGGCCCCACGTTTCGCCGCTGTCATCAAGGCGGAACTATCCGTGATGCGCGTGGCTTACACCGGCGTCGCCGCATCACTTAGGGCCTCAGGATCAAAGCTCGGCGCATCGCCCGCGACAGCCCACATGTCAGTCTTCGAGATCCAGTGTGAATACCACATGTTGCGGAATTTGCCTTCGTAATACAATATGCGGTGGTGAATGCCGTCGTTGCTATCATGAGGAGATTGCGCCTTCATTGGCATCAACCCGGATCTCGTGCCCCTCAAGCGTGAACCGCGCCCTCCGGCCTGGGCGCCGACATACAGCCTCTCGCCAGGATAGGGTGCCAGGGTCTGGAACCCCAGCACCCGAGGGGTGCGACGCCCTCCATCAGCAGATCCTACAACGTCGCCCCTGGTAAGAGCATCGCCGAGAGCTTTGCCCCGCTCAGCCGCAGCGCTTTGACCGGACGGCCATCGGAAGGAGGTCGAAAATCTCCGAACTCTTTTCCGGATCACTGCCGGCTCTGCCAGGCCATTGACCCTGGGGCGGACCAGCCGGGCAGGCCCTGATGCCCTCTCCGCGGTGGAAACCAGCCGGTGAGCCAAGATCGGCATCGCCAAAGGACGGGCATGAGGCGAGTTGGGCGCCAACCGCAATATGATGGCTGCGGCGTCCCTCTGGCCTGTAGTGCATCACGGCGCCCGCGCCCCATTTCGCGATCCAGATGCCGCCCTCACTGCCGGTGACCGCACCAACGGGGTTCAGCCCCCAACGTTCAGGTCGAGGAAAACGCGGGCTCTTCCATTTGCCAGCTGCCGCATTCAGCGGCTGCGCCCATGCCAGCGCAAGCGCAGTGTCGGCGAAACAGGCCAGCCGCCCGTCAGGCGCGAAAACAGCTCGCATTGGGATCGAGATACGGGCGAACAGAAGTGTGCCTGGCCGCGGTAGTAACGGCAGATCGACCCCGCCCGTCATTCAATCTCGTGTCGTGCGGTCAGTCTCGACTGCGACCAGCATTTCTGTGGTGCCGGTGTCCAGGTCGAGCCCAAAAAGCCCGCGCCCCCTGGCGTTCACGAGCCTCGAGCTGTTGATCTGTCCCGCCGCCGAGACCATGCGGTGGAACTGCCAGTCGCACCCCGGAGTCAGCTGGCGACGATTCAGAATATCGAACCAGAAGAATTGTTTACGTTTGGGTGCCAGAAAGCGCCTCGCCCAGCTCGCAAGATGGGTGTCAAAGGGGCTTATGCCTGGCCTCCCGCCAGCCGCGCCTCGGAGAGTTTCACGAGGCCGTTTTGCAACAGGATGAAGACAAGCAGCAAAAAGCCTATCATGATCCGCGTCCACCAGAAGGAAGGCGAGCCGTCAAACAGGAAACTGGTCTGGATCAGCCCGATCGTCAGAACAAAGAGCATCATGCCGAACATATCGCCCCCGCCACCGGTCAAAAGCTTGCCGCCTGTCACCACGGCGGCGATGTCAGTGAGTTCCATCCCCACCGTCGCGAGCGAATAGCCCGAACTGGCATAGACCGAGGTGCCGAAACGGGTCTTTTGGACCACCAAAATGCCGATGACGAAGGTCGCCTGCATCAGAATTCCGATCAGCGTCAGCCGCCCCTTGCCGGGATCAGCCCATAGGCGCCGACGAGGCTCTGGCAGAAATCATGCGGGATCGGCACCGGTTCAATCGACAAGAGATAGGCGGCAATACGCGCGAGGAACATGACCGGAAGCGCAATCACCGATCCGACCGAAAGGTCGATGCCGCCGGACAGGATCACCAGGGGCATCCCCACCGCGACAATGCCGGGATAAGCACTATCGGTCAGCAGGTTAACGATTTCACGGGTCGAGAACATATTCGGAACTGCAGCAAGCAGATCACCAATCCGATCAGGATAATCGCGCTGGTGACATAAAGCGGCAGCGCGCGGCATTTCATTGTCCGGCTCCTTCTGGCGCCCGGTCACGGCACAGTCCGCAGGCCAGAAGGCTCATTCGCGCGCGATCCTGGGCGACCGCAGCACCAGGATCACCGGAACCAGCATCGCCTTGCTCACGAGGTTATATTCCGAAGGAAAGCCCGCAAGCCGGAGGCCCGAGGAAATCGTCCGGATGATCAGCGCCCCAGGCACTGTGGCCGCAATCGAGAACTGGCCTCCGAGCAACGAATTGCCCGCGATCACCATGGCGAGGATGGTGTCAAGCTCCGGCCTGAGCCCCGCATTACCGGCATCCGCGCCGCAAATACCCGCGATGACGATCAGCCCGTCCAGCGTTGCGCTAAGACCCATCGCCCTATTTGGCGCGATCGGCAGCACAGCCGCGTTAACCCGCCACGCGCCAGGCCTGGTGGTTAATCCCGACCGCCTTGATTATGAGGCCAAGTGCGGTGCACCGCATCAGCACCGTGACCAGCACGGCGGTGGCAAGCCACATCCAGACCGGTAGCGGCAGGCTATGGAAAGTGACGGGTCCGAGAAAGGCAAAAGCCGGATCGGTGAAGGTCAGGATGCGGCCTTCGGTGATCAGCTGCGCAATGCCGCGCCCCGTGGTCAACAGGATCAGCCTCGCGACAAAGGGCTACACCCATGCCACCGCCACCAATGCGCCATTCCAAAGCCCCGCCGCCACCCCCGCAAGCAGCGAAAGCGGATGCCAGGAGCCCTCCTAGACCCCGAAGGCCGCAACCGCACTGCAGATCGCCAAGACGGTGCAGACCGACAGATCAATGCCGCGCGTGTCGATCACCAGCGTCCTGCCCACCGCCAGCAGCGCCACCGGGGCCGAGCGCTTCAGAAGGTCGATCACCGGCCCGACCGGCCGGCCGTCATCAAAGCTGACCAACAGTAAGCCCGCGTAGAACACTGAGATCAGCCCCAACAGGGATGCCAGTGCGGCAGCACCGCCTTTTGCGGGTTCCTGCCCGACAACTCGCCGATGCGTTTTTCGCGCCCCGAGCTGCGTATATCGAGCCGCTTGAAGTAGTCAGCGGCGGTGCGGTTTATTCTGTGTGCGTGATCGGACTTGCCCAGCCGTGACGCGCCTGGAGGCCCGCCATGATGTTCTCGCGGGTCGAAAGATCTGCGATTGTGCCATCAGTCTTGCGATCTTCCGGTGCGAAACCAAACCCCGCCGCATTCGCGCGGCGGCACAGTCAGGTTGAGCTTGCCCGCCTGGTTCCCTGGCTTCGGCCTTGCCCACGGTCCTTGCAAAAGGCTCCACCGCACTACGGCGGCCATTGCCTTGAAACCTGAACATCGCCGGGCGGGGCGCACGATCGGCGGGGCGCGAATGCAGCACCTTATCTTCCGGCGTGCGGCCCGGCATATGCGCGATCAGCTTGACCCGGTTCAGGCGCGCAGTCTCTTCGTTCGTGCTATATGGGCCATTCCTGAAAACCGTGACCCGGTCGATCAGGTCGAAGACCTGCTCCGGAAAATGCGAGACGAACAAGATGACCAGACCACCCGCGCGCAGCGACTGCACCACGTCAAGAACCATCCGCACCTCGGTCGCATCAAGGCTGGCGGTCGGCTCTTCGAGGATCAGCACCTTGCCCGACAGGGATGCCGCCCTCGTGATCGCGATGATCTGGCAGATCGCCACCAAATAACTGGCCAGATCGTGGTCGACATCCAGTTCAAGGCCATATTGCGCCAGGATCGCCTTCGCCTCGCCCTGCATCGCGCCGCGCCCGGGTCGCGCTGAGAGTCGAAAGTCAGACATTTGATCAGCGTCGATTTCCCCGCGCCATTCTCGCCCGGAAGCGCATGGACCTCACCGGCGTGCAGGTCGAAAACCATCCCATCCAGCGCGTCATAGGCGGGCCGGCCATGTTCGGGGTCAGCGCCAGGTCGCCAGATCGTCTTTACAGGCGTAGAGCGCGCAGTATTCCTGCCGCCGTTTTCAGCCTGGATGACGCTTTCCACAACTTCCTTGCCGAGAGAGCGGGTGAAATCGCCGGTCTTGCTTGTCACGATGCTCAGGCTCTCGTCGCCCGCAATGCCTTGCTCAGAGCCCTTCTTCCTGTCTATGGCCAGGAAAAAGCCGGTGATGCCTTGCAGCTCGGTAATACGTCTTTCCTTGTCGCCAACAGTGTATGCGAGCCATTTGCCGACCAGTTCGCCCTCTTGAATAAGGTTCGAGCCGACAGCCGTCAGGTAAAGCGACGGGGCGCTCTCAACCATACGTGCAGCGGCACAACTGCGATCTCGGCCTCTCTGGCGGCTTGCAGCACGGCATCCCAACCGGTGGCGACGACCGGCGCGATCAGGATCGCGTCAACACCCTGGGCGATGAAAGACCGCAAAGCCGCGATCTGATTTTCCTGCTTTTACTCCGTATCCGAAAATTGCAGCTGGTAGCAGACCGCTTCCTGTTACGATCTGGTCAGAGAGGTCTTTGCCGCGCCCAGCCCGATTCCAACCCTATTTGCGAGAAGCCGATCACTTTTTACTGGGCCATGGCAGCGCCGGCGCCAAGCGCGACGATCGTAACGCCCGCAAGGAACGTTCTGATGGTCATGGTATCCTCCCACAAGGTGTCGGCTGGTCGTAGTCCGGCCCTGGTCGTCACCGGCGCGCAAGACACCGGATACTTATTCCGGCCCCTGCGGGCTCAGAAATCAAAAGCCGCCACCCTGTTGCGCTGTCCCAGCGTGAAAGCATCGGCCACCAGCACCATCGGGCGCAGGTCGATATCGGAAAGACCGGCCTCAACAAGGCGGGCCATTTTGGCATAAAGTGCGGGATATTCACCCATAATCGTATTCTCGCCGCCGGCCTGTTTCCCGTTTATTTCCAGAAGGTTGCCGCCAGTTCGCAGCGCGATGTCGCCTTTGTCAGTGGCAAATTCCATATCCCAGATCTGCGGCCCTTCCTGGCGGAAATCGAAATCTGCGGTGATCCCCTGCGCGAAACGCAACCGAGCGGCAATCGGCGCGGATCGGTTGCAAGGAAAATCCAGCTCCGCCCCGCTCAGATGCACCGGCATCGGCAGGATCTCGGTCAGGATCGAAAGCGCATTGATGCCCGGATCAAAGACGCCCATACCACCGGCCTCGAAAATCCAGTCCTGGCCGCGATGCCATTTGCGGACATCTTCGCGCCAGGTGATATGGCCGCTTTTCACGGTCTTGTCCTTAAGCCAGGCCTTCACTGCCGCTACCCCTGCGGCCTCGCGCGAATGCCAGCTGGTATAGAGACTGACGCCCTGCCCGGTGGCCAGCCGTTCCAGCGCATGGATCTCGGCAAGGCTGGCCGCCGGCGGCTTTTCCAGCATCACATGGCGGCCCGCACTCAGCGCGGCCTCAGCCACCGCAAAGCGCGGCACCGGCGGCAGCGCCAGCGACACGACCCCGATATCGGGCCGCGCCGCCAGCATGTCTTCGATCCGCGTGAAGGCCTCGACCCCCGGAACCGTCCCGGACCGCGATACCGTCGCCGCGATTTCCCAGTCAGGGCTCGCGTTCAGCGCCGGCACATGCTGGTCGAGCGCGATCTTGCCAATGCCAACCAGGGCTATTTTCATCGCCGTTCCCATCTCAATGACTGTCCTAACCCACGTCGCGGCCCCGGCAGCCCATGAGGAAGTCAAGCTCCGCGCCGGTATCCGCGCCGCCGATAAGGTCGTTATACAGCCAGGCGTAGTCAGAAGACGGCGGCGCGGCCGTGGGCGCCCATTCCGCCAGGCGTACCGCCAGTTCCTCGTCAGAAATCTCCAGCATGAGCGTGGTTCGGCATATCAAGTGAGATCATATCGCCATTCCTTATCACCGCAAGCGGTCCGTCCGCCGCCGCCTCGGGTAAGTTATGTAAGACCACGGTGCCACAGGCCGTCTCCGACATCCGCGCGTCAGAGATCCGCGCCACATCGGTGATTGCCTCGCGCAGAACCTTGGGAGGCAGGCCCATATTGCCGACCCCGGCCATGCCGGGACTGGCCCCGGGCCCGCAATTCTTCAGCCCCATGACACAGGTTTCGTCAACGTTGAGCGCCTCGTCATTGATCTTCGCCTTGGCCACCGCGATGCCGCCCTGGGCGATCAGGCGCATGTGGGCCGCAAGGATCAGGTCCTCGTTCCAGTTGCGGAGGCCTTTGACTTTATCCGAGACCGTCGCGCCCCAGACGGTCAGCGCAACCTTATGCGGTTTGCCGGCCTCGCCGAGCCGCTTCAGGATAATTGGCAGACCGCCAGCATAGAAGAATTCTTCTATGACGTCTTTGCCCGACAGGCATCAGGTTCACGATGGTCACGGCGTCGCGCCGACAGCGGTCCCGGTCGTCCGGCTTCAGGTCGTTGCCAACCCGCCCCGCGATCGCCAGCAAATGAACCGCGGCGCTGGTGGATCCGCCAATTGCGTCATTGGTGCGGGTCGCATTCTCGAATGCCACTTTCGTCATGATATCAGAGGGTCTCAGGTCGTCCTTGGCCTTCTGGACGATGCGGTGCCCCGGCATCTGCGCCATCACACGACGACGCGACCCCATCGCCGGGATCGCGGCAATGCCCGCAAGCACCATGCCCAAAGCCTCGACCATCGAGACCATGGTCGAGGCGGCGCCCATCGTATTGCAGGCGCCGGTCGAGCGGCTCATCGAAGCCTCGGCTTCAAAGAAGTCCTCCCTGTTCCTCTCGCGCGCTTTGACGGCTCCCGAGAAACTCAACAGCTGGGCACAAAACCCCAGACGCTCGCCGCGGAGACAGCTGTTCAGCATCGGACCAACGGTGACCAAAACCGACTGAATAGCGGTCGAGGGCGCACCCATCAGCAGGCCCGGCTTGGTCTTGTCGTAACCGCCCAGCGGCACCGCGCCGTCAATCGGCTGGCCGCGCATCTGCGCCTCAACCGCCACCGTCGCGATATTGCAATACATCATGGCGGTCGGGCGGAAGGAGATTTCGCTTGCCGAAAACATCGGCACCTCGAGCGGGAAGCCGCCAGATTCCCGGATCCCCGCCTTCACCTCGTTGGCCAGATCACGCATATGCCCGCCGAGATGCGCGCGGATCCCTGTCTGCTCAGGCATAAGGCCATCCGCTTTCCAGCGCGCCGTTGGTGACGCTGGCGAAGCGGCATATCTGCGAATGGATCATGCAGCAACGTGCTGCGCTGATCCAGGTCTCGCTCTGCCACCTGCCTGATCCCAGACGCCGCCCGCTGTCACCGCTCGCGCTGCATCTGCGCAAAAGGCTGCTGGCCGGCGGCGTCGCCGGAGGGTCTCAGCTCTTGCCGGGCGGCAGGTAATCAAGGCCCGGATCAATCTGCGCCGGGCGACCGCGCAGCGACAGCGATGGCAGGCGCGGCGCGGTGCGGCTGATCACGCGGCCCTCGCGCAGCACGTAAAGCCGTGTCGGTTTCAGCCGGATCGCCTCGGTTACATCCGCCGCCTGAAGGATCACGAGATTGGCCTTGCATCCGGGCGCCAGCCCGTAGCCGTCAAGCCCCATGGTCTTTGCCGAATTGACTGTCACTGCGTCAAAGATCTGATGTTTCTCGGCAATCCCGCCCATCTGACCGACATGCACCGCCATATGCGCGACCTCGAGCATGTCGCCCGAGCCCATCGAATACCAGGGATCCATGCAGCAATCCTGGCCCAGCGAGACATTGACGCCCGCCGCCATCAGCTCGCGCACCCGCGTCATGCCGCGCCGTTTCGGATAGCTGTCATGCCGCCCCTGCAGCATGATATTGATCAGCGGGTTCGGCGTCGCAGTCATCTGCGCCTCGGCGATCAGCGGGATCAGTTTCGACACATAATAATTGTCCATCGAATGCATCGAGGTCAGATGCGAGCCATTGACCCGGCCCTGCAACCCGAAGCGGATGGTCAGCGCGGCCATGGTTTCGACATGGCGCGAAAGCGGATCATCGGTTTCGTCGCAATGTATATCGACCGGCAGCCCACGATCTGCGGCGATGCGGAACAGGGCCTCCAGCGAGAGCCGCCCCTCCTCCATCGTGCGTTCGAAATGCGGGATGCCACCGACGATGCCCACGCCCATATCCAGCGCGCGCTCCAGCGCTTTCACCCCTTCGGGAATGCGGTAATAGCCATCCTGCGGGAAGGCCACGAGCTGAAGGTCGATATAGTCCTTTACCCGCTCCTGCACCTCAAGCATCGCCTCGGCGGTCACCAGGCGGGGGTCAGAGGTGTCGACATGGGTGCGGATGTGCAAAAGCCCCTGGGAAACCGCCAGATCACAATAGCGCAGCGCACGTTCGACCAGCGCCTCACGGGTCAGCCTAGGCCGCAGTTCGCCCCAGAGCGCGATCCCTTCAAGCAGCGTGCCGGAAGCATTCATGCGTGGCAGCCCCAGCGAGAGCGTCGCATCCATATGGAAATGCGGATCACAAAACGCGGGCGAGACCAGGCGGCCAGCGGCGTCGATCACTTCACCGGCTTCGGCGGGCAGCTGCTTTTCCACCGCCGCGATCTCACCCTTGCGGATGCCGATATCATAGCCGTCGCGGCCGTCGGGCAGATTGGCGCCCCGGATGATGGTGTCGAACATGGTCACTCCTTAACGCTCGCCGCGCCGATAGGGTTGCATCAATGCCTGGGGCACCCGCGCGCGACGTGCCATCACCGCAAGCGCGAGGATCGACAGCACGAAGGGCACCATCAGGAAAAGCTGATAGGGCAGCGCGCCGCCCATAACGGTTTGCAGCCGCAACTGGAAGGCATCGAAAAACGCGAAGAGAAGCGCGCCGGCCAGCGCCCGCCCCGGCCGCCAGGAGGCAAAGACCACCAGCGCGATGCAGATCCAGCCACGCCCCTGGACCATGGTCGGGATGAAACTGTCAAAGGCGGAAAGCGTCAGGAAAGCACCTCCCATTGCCATCAGCGCCGATCCGGCGATCACCGCGCCATAGCGTATCACCATCGGGTTGATGCCCTGGGCCTCGGCGGCATGCGGGTTCTCGCCGGTCATGCGGATCGCAAGGCCAAAGGGCGTGCGGAAAAGGGTGAAGGCCAGGGCGAGCGCCAGCGCAATCGCGAGCCAGGTCGGCGCGGTCTGGGTAAAGACGGCCTGGCCGAAGAAGGGCAGATCAGACAGAGCCGGAATATGCAGCGGCTGGAAGGGAGCGATCTTCGGCGGCGTGCCCTCGACCGGGACCAGCAGGCGAAAGAGATAATAGCTGAAGGACGAGGCGAAGAGCGTAACGCCCAGCCCCGAGACATGCTGCGACAGCCCCAGCGTCACGGTAAGTGCGGCATGCAGCGCCCCGAACACCATCCCCGACAAAGCTGCGACAAAAAGCCCCGTCCAGAGATCGGCCCCATTCCAGACGGCAAACCAGCCGATCATAGCGCCAAAGGTCATGATCCCTTCGATGCCAAGGTTCAGAACGCCCGCCCGTTCGCATAACAGCGCGCCGAGCGTGGCGAAGATCAGCGGCGTGGCGATCCTGAGAACCGCTGCCCAAAGCCCCGCTGAGGCGAGGATATCGAGAATATCGCTCATCTGCGGATCCTGTATTGGGTGAAGAAGATCGCGACCAGCATGGTCAGCAAAGAGAGCGCGACCGTCACGTCGGCGATATAAGACGGTACCGCGAGCGAGCGGCTCATCGCATCGGCGCCGACAAACATCACCGCCGTAAACAAAGCCGCCAGCACCACGCCAAGCGGGTTCAGCCCGGCAAGCATCGCGACCACAATCCCTGAATAGCCGTACCCGGGCGACAGCTCGGTCGTGACATAAGAGGTGATGCCCATCACCTCTACCGCGCCGGCAAGCCCGGCCAGCCCCCCCGACAGCATCGCGACCAGCACCAGCGTCCGCCCCAGTGGCACACCCGCGAAAGCGGCGCCCGAAGGGTTCAGCCCCGCCGCCCTCGATTGCAGCCCGAAAGCCGTGCGCGACTGGATGAAATGCACCACAAAGGCCAGCACAACCGCGACCACAAGCCCGATATGGAGGCGCGAGCGCGGGATGATCTTTGGCAGTTCGGCCTGCGAGGCAACCGGAACCGATTGCGGCCAGCCGAATGCGAGTGGGTCTTTCAGCACCGTGTCGATCAGCATCGAGACAACCAAAAGCGCCACGAAGTTCAGAAGCAGCGTCGTCACCACCTCATCCACCTGGAACCGCAGCCGGAGCCAGAGCGGGATCAGCAGGAGGATCATCCCCGCCAGCGCGCCGGTCACGAACAGAAGCGGGATCTGCACCACCCCCGGCAACCCGCCGAACAGATGCGCGCTCGCCGCCGCCACGGCGATAGCGCCAAGGTAAAGCTGCCCCTCTGCCCCGATATTCCACAGCCGGGCGCGAAAGGCGACCGCCGCCGCAAGCCCGGTCAGGATCAGCGGCGCCGTGCGCGCCAGCGTCTCTGTCAACGCGAGCTTCGAGCCGAATGCCCCGGTGATGATCTTGCCAAACGCGGTCAGAACCGGCGCACCGGCAAGCGCGATCAGCCCGCCCGCAAGCGCCAGCGAAATCGCGACCGCGATCAGGGGCGTCAGCACCGCCAATGCCGGCGGGATTTGTTCGCGCCGTTCAAACCGCATGTTCTGCCGCTCCCCATTCGCCGGCCATCATCAGGCCAAGCTGCCGCGCAGTGATCCCTTCCGGGCGGACCGGAGGCGACAGCCTTCCGCCGGTAATCGCCTGAATGCGGTCTGCAAGCGCCATCACCTCATCAAGATCTTCCGAAATCAGAAGCACCGCCGTCCCCGCGCGGCGCGCGTCCAGGATGCGCTCATGCACCGCCGCCACCGCGCCCTCGTCAAGGCCCCGTGCCGGCTGCGCGGCGACCAGGATTCTGGGATGTTCGATCAGGTTCCGCCCCAGGATCAGCTTTTGCATATTGCCCCCCGACAAGAGCCGGATCCGGCTCGCAGGCGTGCCCCCGCGCACATCAAAGCCCTCGATGATCCGGCGTGCGAATTCCATCCCCGCCTTGCGGTCCACAAGGCCGCGCCGGGTGAATTCCGGCAGCCGTTCCAGCACCGCATTTTCCCAGATCGCCATTTCGCCAATGACGCCATCATGATTGCGGTCTTCGGGAATGCGGCCGATCCCGGCGCCCACCACCTCGCGCACCGTCAGATCGCCGACCGGCTGGCCAAACAACGTGATCTCGCCGGCGCTGCGCCGCGCAAGGCCGCCGGTCAGCCGCGCCAGCGCCGCCTGACCATTGCCCGAGACCCCGATGATCCCCAGCACCTCACCCGCGCGCAGATGGAAATCGACCGCTTTCAGCCGCTCGACGCCGCCCTCGCGCAGGGTGACGGCTTTCGCCTCCAACACCACATCGCCCGGGGTGGCCGGCTCGCGCAGAGGCCGCCTCACCTCGCGCCCGACCATCAGCCCGGCAAGTTCCGCCTTTGAGGTCTCGACCGCCCGGCGCTCTGCCACCACACGCCCGCCGCGCAGCACCACGATCCGGTCAGCGGTCGCCATCACCTCGTCAAGCTTATGCGAGATGAAGATGATCGAAAGCCCCTGCCGCGCCATATCCTTGAGGTTTGCGAACATATGTTCGGATTCTACATTGGTCAGAACCGCGGTCGGCTCATCCAGCACAAGGATCTTCGCGTCATTGTAAAGCGCCTTGAGGATCTCGACCCTCTGCTGCTCGCCCACCGACAGATCACCAAGCCGCGCATCGGGGTCGGTCTTCAGCCCGAAACGCGCGGAAATCTCCATCAGACGCGCCCGGCATTTTGCCCGGTCCGACCAGGGCCGCCAGAGGCTCTCGGTGCCGGTCATCACGTTTTCCATCACGGACAAATTGGGGGCCAGCGAGAAATGCTGATGCACCATGCCGATGCCTGCGCGGATCGCAGCCCTGGGTCGCCCAGGCGGCAGCAGTCGACCCATTACAGAAATATGCCCGGAATCAGGGGTATAATGACCAAAGAGCATCGACATCAGCGTCGTCTTGCCCGCGCCATTCTCGCCCAGAAGGGCGATAATCTCACCGCGTTCAAGGCTCAGCGAAATATTGTCATTCGCCAGCGTCGTGCCGAACCTTTTGCTGACCTGGGAGATGTCGAGAACGGTTTCACTCATGTCAGCCCCGCGACGGCAAAGGGATGGGTCCAGCGCTCTTCGACCTCAAGCCGGGCGGCAATCGAGAGGAGCAGTCGCTCCTGCCCCATCGGCGCAATCAGCTGCACCGGCAGCGGCAGCCCTGCAGCATCGGCGCCGAAAGGCAGCGTAATCGCGGGGGCGCCAGAGATATTCGCA
This sequence comes from Gemmobacter sp. 24YEA27, assembly GCF_030052995.1. NCBI lineage: Bacteria > Pseudomonadati > Pseudomonadota > Alphaproteobacteria > Rhodobacterales > Paracoccaceae > Gemmobacter > Gemmobacter sp. 24YEA27. The sequence goes on from NZ_JASJPW010000002.1 coordinate 95,959, forward strand.
AGGCTCGCCAGCGGCGCGAAACGCGCCATCCGGTCGAAATGCAGATCGGTATCCGAATGATCGGTCGGAAAGGATCCAGCGGGCAGCGGTGGCCCGGACAGCATCGGCGTCAGCAGCAGGTCCACCCCGTCAAAAATCCGCCACAGATCGCGCGCGACATAGACCATCTCGTTCAGGCTGGCCCAGAGCGCGCTTGCCGTCATACCAAGGCCCCGCGCCACCACCGCCCGGGTCATCTGTTCGGCCCGACTGAAATCCAGCCGCGACGAGAGTTCCGCGAGATTGATCGAGACAATATCGGCAAAGATACGCCCGCTGCGGACGGCAAGGTCCGTCACCATCTCGCCCTCAAGCGGGCGGATGCGGTGGCCGTTCCGGGCCAGAACCCGCGCCGCCGCTTCGACCGCCTCCACCCTCGCCTCGTCGAGGGGCCAGTCCGGGCCCATATCAGTGACAAGCCCGATGGTCAGGGGGCCTGATTTCGCCTCTTCCAGCAAGGGGCTCGCGAAAGGCCCCTGGGCGCCGCCGATGGTCGCGGCGGCAAAGATCGCCTCCGCATCGCGGACAGAACGGCAGATCGCCAGCTCGCTTGCGATGCCGCCGAGATGGTTGCCAAAGCCCGGGCCGCCCGGCACTGATCCGCGCCCGGGCTTCAGCCCGACAAGTCCGCAGGCCGCTGCCGGCACCCGGATCGAGCCACCCGCATCGGTCGCATGGGCGATCGCCGCTATCCCCGCCGCAACCGCCGCCGCGGCCCCGCCCGAAGACCCGCCGGGTGAGAGCTGCGGGTTCAGCGGGTTCTTTGCCACCGGCCCGACCGCAGGCTCCGACGCCAGCGAAAGGCCAAATTCAGGCACCGTTGTCAGCGCGAAAGGGCAAAGCCCCGCCGCCCGGAACCTTGCGGCCAGCTGGCTGTCTTCACCCATGCCGCCCCGCGAAAACATCGCCGATCCGGCACAGACCGGAAAGCCCATAAACGGCGCGCCGAGATCCTTGACCACCAGCGGCACACCGCCAAAGGCTGCATAGCGCTGCGGCGCATTGCCGGGAAGCGCGTCAAACTCGCTCGCCAGCTCCCGCCCGCGCGGCTTGTTCAGATGCGCCAGCGCGCCAAGATCCGCGCATGCCTCTGCGCGCGCGAAAGAGGCTTCCATCGCCTCCGCCGCCGTCAGATGGCCCCGGCGGATCGCCGAGGCCAAAGCTGTCGCATCTGATCCCATCCGGGCTTACTTCGGCTCGTCGAAGTTTTGCGGCACGGTGAAACTGCCGGCCTTGATCTCGGCCCGGACCTTCTCCATCTCGGCCTCTGCCTCGGAAGGCGCCACACCGGCCACATAGGAAATATCGCTGCCGCCCTCTTTCATCAGGCCAAAGGGGGTATAATCCTTGCCGGTCGGATTGCCCGCCGCTACGTCGGCCACAATCGCATTCAGGATCGGACGGAAGCCCCAGAGCGCATTGGCGAAAACCGTGTCGGGATACATCGGCGTATAGTCGATCAGCGAGCCAATGGCCTTGACGCCACGTTCTTTGGCGGCATCCGCCGTACCGATCCGTTCGCCAAAGAGGATATCCGCGCCGGCATCAATCATCGCAAGCCCGGCCTCGCGGGCTTTCGGCGGGTCAAAGAAGGTTCCGATCCAGGCGACAAGATGTTTCGCCTCGGGGTTCACCGCCTTGACGCCTTCGGCGAAGGCATTGATCAGAAGGTTGATTTCCGGGATCGGGATGGCACCGACGGACCCCACCACATTCGACTTTGTCATCTTGCCCGCAAGCATGCCCGCGAGATAGGCGCCGTCATAATTCCAGGTGCCGAATGTGCCGAAATTATCCCCTTCCGGCCCGCCGGACGAGCCCATGGCAAAGGCGGTATCCGGGTAATCGGCAGCGACTTCGCGGCCCTGCCGCTCGACCGGGAAGGTCTCGCCGATGATCAGCTGATTGCCGGCTTCGGCATATTCCCGCATCGCGCGCGGGTAGTCGGTGGCCGAAATCCCTTCCGAGAAGGTGTATTCGATGGTGCCATCAGCCGCCGCTTCCAGAAGCGCCTTATGCAGCACCGAATTCCAGGCGTTTTCCACCGGCGAGCCATGCACGCCCGCGACCCTGACCGGCGTTGCCGCATAGGCTGGCCGCAGCAAAGGCAGCGAGGACGCGCCGAGGATCACCCCCGATTGCAGAAGAAAGCGGCGTGAAACGCGAAGATCCCTGGTCATGATGGCCCCCTGTGGCTGATCCTGTTGCTTTGTCCAGTGGTGAGAGCCCCAGGCCCGCAAGTCAACGGTTTCGTCTATTGCCATGCGTCTCGTGCAAGAGACAGCCCCTCTGCCGCATAAATTTTTACCGCCCGGTCAGATTAGCTGTGTGTGCAGTCTCCCCCCTCTTCATCGGGGCCCCGCCATTGGGACAGGCGGGAAACAGTTGCAGGGTGAAGGCATGTGGTCCTGGATTGCCATATTGACGGGGGAAGGCGCTTACGCCCTCACCACCCCGGTTCGCGCCCGAAGGCCAAAGCCTTGCAGACACCAGATGGGCGGGTAGCATTTTCGATCATCGGCTTTTGGGGGCCGAACCATGCCGGCCCCAAGCCGCTCGGGGGTCCTGAAGGCGCCCCCAGGCGCGGCGGGCAATCGCGAGGGCGGCCGCATAGGCGATGAGAGACGCGGGCATGGGATTCTCAGGCGAGGTTGCGTGCGAGAGAGCTTGGCTGATCGGAGCGATGTCCGGCGCATCGAGCTCTATGGGTTCAGGCGTCAGATCGCTCGATGGAAGACAAGTGCCCTGCCCTCCTGTTCTCTCGCTTCGCAGTTGCGCCGCCGGAGCAGAAGCTCTCTGCTTCGGCAGGGTCAAAATCCGCCATGTTCAACGGCGCCAGGTAGGACTTCTCCCCCTTACCAGCTCTGCTGTTATGCTTGCACCACCTTGATTTCCTGCGTGGAGCTGAGGTTCCTGGGCCTGCGGACCCGGGGCAAGCGCGGGGCCGAAATCAGCTCCTCCAGCGATAATCCTGTCTGTACCTCGGCCAGCAAGACCACCATTGCCGCGGCCTTTGCGTCCTCGCCGGCATCATGATGAGCAAAATCAAGCGTCAGCGCCTTTTTCAGATGGCCAAGGCCATGTCCGCCATTGCCACAGAATTCCGGCCAGGCCCGGCGGGCGATCGTCACACTGTTCGCCCATCGCCAGCCAGGATCAGGAAGCCCCCCGGCGCGGCATGCGCCACTGATGGCCCTGCTGTCAAAGGTGCTGTGCTGAATGATGAGATGCGCCTGAAGAAGCGGTGAAATCAGCGGCAACACCTCGGGGAATCTCGGGGCACCCACCACGTGGTCAGGTCCGATCCCGTGCAGTTGCACATTGAACCCCGAAAACCGCTGCACCGGATCGACCAGAGTGCTGAACACGGTCACCGAACCGTCCTGTCCGACACCGGCAATGCCGATCTGGCAAATGCTCGCAGGATCCGAATTGGCCGTCTCGACATCCAGAGCGACAAACCGAAACGGGCCGGCCGGGACGATGATGGTGTGGTCAGGCATCAGAACTATCTCCATCCCCGTTCGAAATGAACGCCGCAATCCGGCTGTGTCGCGCTTTCGTTTCCGGGCTATGCGGTTTCTAAGGATGATCCCCGCGCCGTACCAGCCCCTCGCTCCGGTTCAGGACAGGGCGCGCTACATCTGCCCCCAAAAGCAGGCGGCGAAAGCGGCGTGAGCTACAACCGGCGCAGGTTGCAGTTCCGCTTCTTTCTTGTTGCCTTCCATAAAGCCGGACCAGCCCGTGACGGCGCGCGCGAAGATGCAGCTTTCGCACCGGAATGCGTCAAAACCAATAGCCATTGTGGGCCCGGAGCGCTAGGAATGGCCGTGATATGTAAACCGACATTTGCCCGGTCCTGGCTGTGCAGGGCGGTGCAAATGGCCGCAGATCTCCGGAGCCCGAGATGAGCTATATCCCCGCCGCTGACCGCTATGACAACAACCGTGCGAAATACCGCTATACCGGCAAAAGCGGGCTGCAACTGCCGGCGCTTTCGCTGGGGCTCTGGCATAATTTTGGCGATACAACCCCGCTTGAGACACAGCGCGAGATCGTCTTCAGCGCCTTTGATCACGGCATCACCCATTTCGATCTCGCCAATAATTACGGCCCTCCCTATGGCGCGGCAGAGGTCAATTTCGGCCGTATCCTGCGCGAGGATCTGGCGGCGCATCGCGATGAACTGATCATCTCGACCAAGGCCGGCTGGGATATGTGGCCAGGCCCTTATGGTCAGGGCGGCGGCTCGCGTAAATATGTGCTGTCGAGCCTGGATCAGAGCCTGAAACGGCTGGGCGTTGATTATGTCGACATCTTCTATTCGCACCGGTTCGACGCAAAAACCCCGCTGGAAGAGACGGCGGATGCGCTGGCGACGGCGGTGAAACAGGGCAAGGCCCTTTATGTCGGCGTCTCGTCCTATTCCGGTGCCAAAACCCGCGAGATGGCGGCGCTTCTGCGCGAGCGCCAGGTGCCGCTTCTGATCAACCAGCCGTCTTACAACCTGTTCAACCGCTGGATTGAAAAGGATCTTCTCGACACCGTTGAAGAGACCGGCACCGGGATCATCGCCTTCACCGCACTGGCGCAGGGGCTTTTGACCGGCAAATATCTGAACGGAATCCCGGAGGATGCACGGGTGAACCGGGCGGGCGGCGGCTCGCTGCGCCCTGAACATCTGAGCGACGAAAACCTCGCCCGCGCGCGCGCACTGAATGAAATCGCGAAACGGCGTGGCCAGAGCCTTGCGCAGCTGGCGCTGGCCTGGGTCCTGCGCGATCCGCGTGTGACCTCGACCCTGATCGGGGCTTCCACGGCGGCACAGGTTGCGGAAAATGTCGCGGCGCTGGACAACCTGGATTTCAGCCCGGAAGAGCTGGCGGAAATCGACCTCCATGCGGTCGATGGCGGCGTTAATCTCTGGGACAAGCCGTCCCATGACCAGGCGATCTGAGCCGGCGCGCCCAGACTGATTCACCATCGGACGCTGCGAGGGAAACAACTCTCTCGCAGCGGGCCGGAGCAAAGAAGAAACCGCCCGCGCAGGCGCGCGGAAAAGAACGGGCACGGCTTGCCCGACACCCGGATTACGGGCAAATTTCATCAGCAAATTATTGATATATCAATGTCTTGGCCATTTGCCCTTATCTGGCATCGGGTCCGGACCCTGCTGTGAAAAGGAACCGCCATGGGCTCTCTGACCGGGAACCAGATCGACTATAGCCTGCATCCGCGTGTCAATTCCGATGACCCGGTGCCCGCTCGCCCGCGCCCGTCCGAGCCGGCCTATGTGCTGAAAGACGAGGCCGATGCGATCCGCGTCGCGACAGAGCTGGCGGCAGAGCTGGCCAAGGATGCTGCGCTTCGCGACCGCGAGGGGCTTTTGCCGCTGCGCGAGCTGGATCTCTATTCGCAAAGTGGCATCTGGTCGATCATCGTGCCGAAGGAATATGGCGGACCGGGCCTGTCCTATGCCACACTTGCGAAGGTGATCGCGATTGTCGCCTCGGGCGATCCGTCGGTGGCGCAGATCGCGCAGAACCATATCGCCATTCTCGGGCTGATCGATATTGACGCAACCGATGCCGAAAAACGTGAGATCTTTGGCTGGGCGTTGCAGGGGCTGCGCTTTGGCAATGCCTTCTCGGAATTCGGCGGCAAGACCGTGGTCGATTTCAAGACCCGCGTCACCTTCGAGGGCGACGAGGCAGTGGTGAATGGCGAGAAGTTCTACACCACCGGCGCGCTCCTGTCGCATATCGTGCCAATCGTTTCGATCGGGGATGACGGCGCATATCTCGTCTTTGCCGACCGCGAAACCAAAGGGCTGACGATCACCAATAACTGGTCAAGCTTTGGCCAGCGCACCACCGGATCCGGTTCGGTCCGGCTGGAGAATGTGCGGGTGCCGAAGGCGCGCGCGGTCAAACTCCAGGATGTTTCGGTGGTGCCGACGGTACAGGGGCCGATCTCGCAGATCATTCAGGCTGCGATTGATGCCGGTATCGCGCGCAACGCGATTGACGAGACGATCCGCTTTGTGACCACCCAAAGCCGGCCCTGGATCGACAGCGGCAAAGAGACTGCGGGCGAGGATCCCTATACGATTCAGGCCATTGGCACGCTGAAGATCCACCTTCACGCCGCCGATGCGCTGCTCGAGATCGCCGGACGCGCCATCGACCGGGGCCGTGCCGATCCGACGGAAGAAAACGTGACAGACGCGACCATTAAGACCGCCGAGGCCAAGGTGCTGACCACTCAGGTCGCAATTGACGCGACCAATAAGCTGTTTGAATTGGGCGGCACCCGCTCGACGCTGGCGCAGCATGCGCTGGACCGGCATTGGCGCAATGCCCGCACCCATACGTTGCATGATCCGGTGCGCTGGAAATTCTACCATATCGGCAATTACTACCTGAATGGCGTCAACCCGCCGCGCCATCCCTGGAACTGACCCGTAATACGCAAAACGCCCCGGGATTCCGGGGCGTTTTCAGATCATCGCCGCGCTCAGGCAGAAACTGGCTCCTGTGCCAGCTTTGCCGCCAGCTTTTCGGCCCAGGCGGTCACTTCGGGAACGCCCATCAGCTCGCCCACAGCGGCGCGGGCCAGCGGTCCTGCGATCAGAAGATCGCTTTGCGGCTGACCGTATGCATCAATCGCTTCACCCTCCGGCGTCGCCGAAAGCCCAAGCCCCAGCGGATCGACCGCAATCAGCCCCTGACGCGCAAGATCGGCGTAAAGCGGGTTGGTTGCGGTGACCGCCCCATGTGCGGGTCCGGTCGCGAGGATCACCCGATCCGCTGTGACGCACAGCGCGCCGCCCCGGCGCAGCCGCAGGCTGATGCGCAGCCGCGCGCCCTCACGCTCAAGCCCCGTCACGCGGCCGGCCAGCGCAACCAGCTGGCCTGACCGCTCGGCCGCGAGCAGGCTTGCATGGGTCTGCGGCGCGATGCGGAAGCGGTGGATATCCCAAAGCCCGCGCAGATGGCGCAAGAGCCGCCGGCGCTCGGGCAGTGGCAGCGCGGCCCAGATCTGCGGGCCCTGGCCTCGTAGCCGGTCAAAGACCGGATGCCAGGTCAGCCCGGCCTTTGCGGCAATGACCAGCTCAGCCCGGATACGGCGCAAAAGCGCCAGTGCCGTGACCGGCGGATCAAGGGTGAAATCGGCGCTGCTCTCGTCCTGGACCGGCCCATGCGGCTGCGAGCGCCGCCCTGATCGCGATAAAAGCCGGATCCGCCCCTTGTGATTGCGCCGCATCAGGCTTGCAACAATATCGGCGCCGGTCAGGCCCGAGCCGATGATCAGCAGCTCTCCCTCAGGGTCAAACCCGTCCAGCACAGCGGGCAGATAGGGGTCGGCGATCAGCGCGGACGTCCCGGCGAGGGCTTCGAGCCCGCGCGGCAGGCCGGGGCCGGGATGGGTGGCCGCAAGCACCAGCTCATCGGCCCGGATCACGCGCCCGTCCTCTAGCCCGATCTCCCAGCGGCCAGCGGTGCGCGCGGCCCTGACGGCCCGGCTTTGCAGATGCACGATCCGACCGGCATCGAGAAAGGGTTGCAAATGCGCCAGCACATAGGCGCCAAACACCGCGCGCGGTGTGAAAATCGCACCGTCAGGGCGCAGCGCATCCGGCGCATAGGCCGGTGCGGCGTCTGATGCCAGCCAGCGCGCATAGTGATCCGGCTCGGACGTGTCGAGTGTCATCTTCACATGCGGCACGTTCAGACGGTGGTCCGGGTCGGGCGTGGAATAGGCGAGCCCCCTGCCAGGCTCGGGCCTCGGATCAATCAGGGTGATGCGCAATGTGTCGTCGGGGCTCAGCCGGGCCAGATGCCAGGCCAGCGCCGATCCGGAAAGCCCGGCCCCCACGATGGCGACATGCCGCCCTTCAGGGGCGGTGATCGGGCGCTGTTCGGTCATTTCAGCGCCCCTCTCAGCTGGCCGAAGCGCGCGCGCGGATGTCAAAGGCCCCGCCGGTCTGGGCGCTGCGCTCGGTCACGGCAGACTTGCCCAGAAGCGGGAAGACCAGTTCGGCAAAACGGATGGACTCTTCCAGATGCGGATAGCCCGACAGCACGAATGTATCGACCCCGAGCGCCTGATATTCGCGCAGCCGCTCGACAATCTGCTGCGGGTTGCCGACCAAAGCCGTGCCAGCCCCGCCGCGCACAAGGCCAACCCCGGCCCAGAGGTTTGGCCCCACCACCAGCCGGTCGCGCCGCCCGCCATGCAGCGCCTGCATCCGGGCCTGGCCATGGCTGTCCATCCTGGCCATATTGGCCTGGGAGGCCGCGATATCCTCATCCGAGAGATGCGAGATCAGCCGGTCGGCATCGGCCCAGGCCTCCTCTTCGGTCTCGCGCGCGATCACATGCAGGCGCACGCCAAACCGGACCTGACGCCCGTGCTTTGCAGCCCGCGCCCGCACATCGGCGATCTTTTCCGCCACGGCTTCGGGTGGCTCGCCCCAGGTCAGATAGGCATCGACATGTTTCCCGGCGAGATCATGCGCTGCCGGCGAGGATCCTCCGAAATACAAAGGCGGATAGGGCCGCTGCACCGGAGGGTGGAAATTCCGCGCGTTCTCGACGCTGAGATGCTTGCCCTTGAACGAGACCGGCGCATCGGTCGCGAGGATCCGGCGCCAGACGGTCAGAAATTCATCCGCGGCCTCGTAACGCTCGTCATGTTTCAGAAAGACGCCATCCGCCGCAAGCTCGGTCGCATCGCCGCCCGGCACCACATTCAGCAAAAGCCGGCCGCCAAGTGCCTGATCCAGCGTCGCCGCCTGGCGCGCCGAGGCCGTCGGCCCCATGATCGAGGTGCGCAAAGCGACCAGAAGCTTGATCTGCTTCGTCTCGGCAATCAGGCTCGCCGCTGTCACCCAGGGGTCCTGGCAGCTTGCGCCCGTGGGGATCAAAAGCCCGTCATAGCCCAGCCGGTCCGCGGTGATCGCGATCTGGCGGATATAGCCATTCTCGGGCGGGCGGCTGAAATCCGAAGTGCCCAGATAGCGCGTATCGCCCGAGGTCGGCAGGAACCAGAAGATCTCAGGGCTGGCGGGAGGGTTGGTCTGACTGGGCGGGGTATCCTGGATCGGGTGGCTCATGTCGCGACTTCCTGGGCGATGGGGGGCGGTGAGTACTATGGCCTGAGGGGCGCACCCCGTCAGATCTGAGGCTGAGTTATACGAGGGTCAGCGCCCCTCCGGCCATTCCAAAGGCCTTTTCTGCGCAGAAGGCGGCCACTGTTGCCCTCCCCCCTTAGGGAAAACTATTCTCCTGACGGGGAATACCCTTCCACTTTGCGGGGCAAATCCGGGGGCGAAGCCGCCTGGTGCCGTGGAAATCCGGCCCTGAGTCTCTGGCCCGCTGTTTCAAATCAACCTATTGAAAAACATAATATATCGAAAAAAGCGATGCCTGTGGCAAAGAAAATCCAGGCTGCATGGGGCGGTCTTACCAGGAGATCCTTCTCTTTGAGGGGCGGGCTTTGGAATCGCCTCGGGCCGCCCTGACGCGGTAATCACGGCACAACATGTCGTGTTTAACCGGCTCCCCGGCATCTCCCTGCCGAACCGGCCGCCGATCAGATGAGAGACTGCAAGATGACCCGCCAGATCCGCTTCAACGCCTTTGACATGAACTGCGTCGGCCATCAGTCGCCGGGTCTCTGGGCGCATCCGACTGACCGGTCGGTGAAATACAAGGATCTCGACTACTGGCAGGATCTGGCCCGCACGCTGGAACGCGGCGTGTTCGACGGCATCTTCATTGCCGATGTGATCGGCTATTACGATGTCTATAAAGGGAATAATGAGGGCGCGATCCGGAATGGCGCCCAGATCCCGGTGAATGACCCGATCCAGCTCGCCGCGCCGATTGCGCTTGCGACCGAGCATCTGGGGATCGGGATCACCGCCTCCACCTCATTTGAGCACCCCTATACTTTCGCCCGCCGTATCGCGACGGCGGATCACCACTCAAAGGGCCGTGTCGGCTGGAACATCGTGACCTCTTACCTGGAGAGCGGGGCGAAAAACATCGGTCAGGGCGGGTTGAAAAAGCACGACAACCGCTATGAGGTCGCCTCGGAATATCTCGAGGTGATCTACAAGCTGCTGGAAGGCAGCTGGGAGGAAGGCGCGGTTGTCAAAGACGCCGAAGGCCGCGTTTTCGCCGATCCGGCAAAGGTTCACGAGATCGGCCATAAGGGAAAATATTTCGAAGTGCCGGGCTACGGGCTGACCGAACCGTCGCCGCAACGCACGCCGCTGATCTATCAGGCCGGCGCCTCGGGCCCGGGCAAGGCCTTCGCGGCGGCCCATGCGGAATGCGTTTTCGTCGGCGCGCCGTCAAAGGCGCTGCTGAAAGACTATGTCGCCGATATCCGGGCCCGCGCGGCGGCAGAGGGCCGCGACCCAAAGCAGATCTATGTCTATACACTGATCACGATCATCACCGATGAAACCGAGGAAAAGGCCCGCGCCAAATTCGAGGATTACAGCAAATACATCTCATATGAAGGCTCGCTGGTCTTCATGTCGGGCTGGAGCGGGGTCGATTTCGGCGCCTATCAGCCCGGCGAAGTGATCCGCAAGGTTGAGACCAATGCGATCCATTCCATGCTCGATGCCTTTGGCGGCAAGGACAAGGTCTGGACCGTGGATGAGCTGGCGAAATATGGCGGCATCGGTGGCCAGGGTCCGGTCTTTGTCGGCTCTCCGGCGCAGATCGCCGATATTTTGCAGGACTGGGTGGCCGAGACGGATGTCGATGGTTTCAACATTGCCTATGCGGTAACGCCGGGCTCGTTTGAAGATGTCGTCGATCTGGTGGTGCCCGAGCTGCAAAAGCGCGGCGCCTATCCGACCGAATATAAGCCCGGAACCCTGCGCGAAAAGCTGTTCGGCGCCGGCCCCTATCTGCCGGTCAACCACCCGGCCGAACGCTACCGCGATATCGAGGCGGTGAAACTGGCCGAGGCCGCCGCGCGCAGTGCCGCAGAATGATACGTCTTGAGGCGGTCACCAAGAGCTTTGCCTCAAAGCGTGGCGCGGCACCTGCGCTGCACGGCATCGACCTTTCGGTCGGTCGGGGCGAGATTTACGGCATCATCGGGGCATCAGGCGCCGGGAAATCGACACTGGTGCGGCTGATCAACCTGCTTGAACGCCCCTCCTCGGGCGAGGTGCTGATTGACGGCGCGCGGGTCACCGATGCGAAAGGAACTGCGCTGAGTGATCTGCGCCGCTCGATCGGCATGGTGTTCCAGCATTTCAACCTGCTCAGCGGACGGACGGTGGCAAAGAATGTCGCGTATCCGCTGGAGCTGGCCGGGCGGCTGAGCCGGGCCGAGATCACGGCAAAAGTCGCGGCCCTGCTGGATCGGGTCGGCCTGGCGGATCACGCGCAAAAATACCCGCGCGAGCTTTCGGGGGGGCAGAAACAGCGCGTCGGCATCGCCCGCGCGCTGGCGAATGACCCGAAGGTGCTTTTATGCGACGAGGCAACCAGCGCACTTGATCCGCAGACCACCGGCCAGGTGCTGGATCTGTTGCAGGAAATCAACCGCGAGCTTGGCGTCACCATCGTGATGATCACTCATGAGATGGAGGTGATCCGCCGCGCCTGTGATCGTGTGGCGGTACTGGAAAAGGGCCGCGTGGTCGAGGAAGGCCCGGTCACGACTGTTTTCCTGCATCCCGCCCATCCCGTGACCCGCGCCCTGGTGCGCGAGGCCGAGGGGGACAATGCGGTTCCCGCCACACAGGCGACAGGCCAGCTCTTGCGGCTGACCCTGACCGGTGCCACGGCGCATCAGCCGATCCTCGGGCGCATCGCCCGCGATTTCGGCAGCGATTTCGCCATTCTCGGCGGCCGTGTCGGCCATATCCGCACGACACCCTATGCGCAATTCGCGGTGGCTTTGTCCGGCGGCAATGGCGGGGCGGCGGTGGCAGCCCTGCGCGCCTCGGGCGTTACGGTCGAGCTGATCGGCGGCGGCCCGACGGCTGCAGAACGTGGCGGGGAACGCGAAAGGCATCTCCATGTGGTTTGACCGGATCAACTGGGCCGATATCGGCACCGCGCTCGGCCAGACCCTGACCATGGTCGGGATCTCGCTGACACTTACGGTGCTGATCGGACTGCCGCTGGGTATCCTGCTGTTCGTCACCGGCAAGGGGCAGCCTTTCGCAAAGCCCATCGGCTATGGCGCGCTGTCATTCGTGCTGAACATCATCCGCTCGGTGCCATTCATCATTCTCCTGATCGTCCTGATGCCGGTCACGGTCCTGATCACCGGCACCTCGCTGGGCATTCGCGGCGTGATCTTTCCGCTGGTGATCGGCACCTCGCCCTTCTTCGCACGCCTTGTGGAGACCGCGCTTCGTGAGGTGGATCGCGGCGTGATCGAGGCAAGCCTTGCGATGGGCGCCTCACCTGCCCAGACCATCTTTCGCGCCGTCCTCCCCGAGGCCCTGCCCGGCCTGATCGCCGCCGTCACCGTCACCGCAATTGTGCTTGTCGACTACACAGCGATGTCGGGCGCAATCGGTGGCGGTGGGCTTGGTGATCTGGCGATCCGCTACGGCTATCACCGCTTCCAGACCGAGATCATGCTGGTCTGCGTCATCGTCCTCATCTTGCTGGTGCAATTGATCCAGGCCTCGGGGAACAGCCTCGTCACCCGTTTCACGCGCCGCTGAACCGCTTCATTCCAAAGGATAATTCTATGTCAAAACTGAAAACCCTGGCCTTTGCCGCCGCCGCTGCCTTAGGCCTTGCCGGCGCTGCCCAGGCACAGGAAAAGCTGGTGATCGGCGCCACCGCCATTCCCCATGCCGAGATCCTCGAATTCGTGAAACCGATCGTCGCGAAAGAAGGCATCGACCTCGATATCCGCGTCTTCACCGATTACATCCAGCCCAATGCGCAGCTGGTTTCGGGCGAGCTTGACGGCAATTACTACCAGTATCGCCCCTTCCTCAACGAATGGAACCGCGAGCGCGGCGACAATCTGACCGTCATCGTGCCGGTCCATATCGAGCCCTATGTCGCCTATTCGACCAAAATCTCCTCGCTGGATGAGCTGAAAGACGGCGCGAAAGTTGCGATCCCGAATGACCCGGTCAATGGCGGGCGCGGGCTTTTGCTCCTGCAACAGCTGGGACTGATCAAACTGGGCGAATTCAAATCGCTGACCTCGCCCGATGACCCGCTGCCGGGGCTGAAGGACATCTCCGAGAACCCGAAGAACCTCGATATCGTCGAACTGGAATCCGCGCTTTTGCCGCGGGCCCTGAACGAGGTCGATCTGGGCGCGCTGAACGGCAACTACGTCTTCGAGGCCGGTCTCGATATCGACAAGGCGCTGTTCATCGACAATGGCCAGGATGGTCATAACGTCTGGAGCGAATATCTCGTGACCCGCCCCGGTGACACCGAGGATCCGCGCATCAAGATTCTCGCCAAAGCGCTGAACAGCGACGAGACCCGCCAGTTCATCCTTGACCGCTACAAGGGCCAGATCTTCCCCGCCTTCTGACGCCTTCGCACGCAAACCAATCTGAAAAGACGGGGCGCGTGACCTCCTCATGCCTGCGCGCCGTCCGTCTCCTGCCAGGGTTACCTCTGGCAGGAGACAGTTTCTCAATCACCCCGCCGGAGCCTCACATGACCAACCCGCAGAAACCGCTGGACTTCCTGTGGTTCATCCCTTCCTCCGGCGATGGCGCCTATCTGGGCAGCGACCTGCGCGCGCGGCCAGGAGACCCGGATTACTTCCGCCAGATCGCCCGGGCGGCGGATGGCTTAGGCTATTCCGGCGTGCTGATCCCGACCTCGGTCGCCTGCGAGGAAAGCTTCATCCTCGCGGCCGACCTGGCCGCCCATACCGAACGGCTGAAATTCCTTGTCGCCGTGCGCCCGGGCACCGCGTCACCGGCCTATTACGCGCGACTGGCCTCGACGCTCGACCGGCTGTCGCGCGGGCGGCTTTTGCTCAATATCGTGGTTGGCGGCGCGCCGGCAGAGCTGGCGGGGGACGGCATCTTCCTGCCGCATGACGAGCGCTACACCCATGCGCGCGAGTTCTTCGACGTCTTCAACAGCCTGCTCGAAACCGGCGAGGCGCATCTCGACGGCAAGCATATCAAGGCCCATCATGCAAAGCTGGGCCTGCCGCCCTTCCAGGAGCCGCGCCCGCCTTTGTATTTCGGGGGGTCGTCCGAGGCCGCTCATGATTTTGCCGGCGATTATGTCGAGAAATACCTGACCTGGGGCGAGCCCCCGGCCCAGGTGGCCGAGAAAGTCAAAGCGGTACGCGCGGCGGCAGCGGCAAAGGGGCGCGAGGTCAGCTTTGGTATCCGACTGCATTTCATCGTGCGTGAAACCGATGAGGAAGCCTGGGCCGCCGCCGACCGCCTGATCTCGCACCTCTCGGATGAGACCATCGCGAATGCCCAGGCGGTGCAGAAAACCCAGTCGGATTCAGTGGGTCAGGAACGGATGCGCCGCCTGCATGAGGGCCGCCGTGACCGGCTTGAGGTCTCGCCGAACCTCTGGGCGGGGGTGGGCCTCGTGCGCTCTGGCGCAGGCACGGCGCTGGTTGGCTCTCCCGCCACGGTTGCCGCACGGCTGCGCGAATACCAGGAGATCGGCATCGATACCGTGATCGCCTCGGGTTACCCGCATCTGGAAGAGGCCTATACGGTCGCGGAACTTTTGTTCCCCGAACTTGACATCAGACCGGCGACCGCTCCGCTGCGCCCGTCCTTCGGCGCGCCTGCGGTCTTTGGCGGCGGTGGCCATGGCGGCAATGTGAAGGCGACCAAAGCATGACCCTTTCAGCCAGCTATCCGATCAACCCGCCCGCCGCCCATGTGATCCGGGACGATACCGAAGCAATCCGGATCGCGCATGAGGTCGCGGCCTTCCTGCGCCCCGGCGCGGCAGAGCGCGATGCGACCCGCCAGGTGCCGGCAGAGGTGGTCGACCATTTCTCGAATTCCGGCCTCTGGGGCATCCAGGTACCCAAAGCCTATGGCGGGGCCGAGGTGTCTTACGCGACGCTGGCCGAAGTTATCGCGATCATCTCGGCGGCGGATCCGTCGCTGGGGCAGATCCCGCAAAATCATTACTGCCTGCTCGAAGACCTGCGACTGCAAGGGACGGAAGAGCAGAAGCGGCATTATTTCGGCCTCGTGCTGCAAGGTCATCGCTTCGCCAATGCGCTGTCCGAGACCGGCGGCAAAAACGTGGCCGATCTGCAAACCCGCCTCACCCGCGATGGCGAGGGCTATGAGATTTCGGGCCGCAAAGGCTATTGCACCGGCTCGCTTTACGCCCATTACCTCGGCGTGCTGGCGCTGGATGATCAGGATCGCGCGCAACTGGCCTTTGTCGCGCGTGAGACGCCGGGGCTCGTGGTGGTCGATGACTGGGACAGTATCGGCCAGCGCACCACATCCAGCGGCACGGTGCTGCTGGAACGGCTGCGGGTGCAGGATTTCAACCTGATCCCGAGTTACAAATCCTACGAATCCCCGACCCTTGCCGGCCCTTTCGCGCAGATCACCACTGCGGCGATTGATGCGGGCATTGCGCGCGCCGCGCTGGAGGACACAATCGCCTTTGTACGCGAGCAGGCCCGACCCTGGATCGATGCCGCGGTCGAACGCGCTTCGGAAGACCCGCTGACCATCCTCAGGATCGGGGAGCTCGAGATCCGTCAATCTGCTGCCGAGGCATTGCTGGAGCGCGCGGGGCGGGTGCTTGATGGCGCGAAACCGGCGCCGGATGAGGAGAATGTGGCCCTTGCCTCGGTCGCAGTGGCCAAGGCCAAGGTGCTGAGCACCGAGGTTGCGATCGAGGCCACCAACCGGCTGTTCGAGCTGGGCGGCACCAGGTCTTCCTTGCGAAAACACGCCTTTGACCGCCACTGGCGCAATGCGCGCGTCCATACGCTGCATGATCCGGTACGCTGGAAATATCACCTCGTGGGCAACTGGGCGCTGAATGGCGTGAAACCACCGCGCCACGACTGGAACTGAGATCGATGAAAACGGCGCAACGCGAAAGGGGCGCGGGGGAAGGTGATTCTCCCGCGCCCCTGTCCTTTGCGCGCACCCCTCGCGTGAAGTAGGGCGAATTTCCCCCACAGACCCGCCCTCGCCGCCCGCTTATTCTCCGCCCGCCCGAAATAAACACGTCTTATTTTATCGTGTTTATGCGAGACTGTCCTCAGACCCGCCTGTTCCCGGCTGCGAGAGGAAGAACTATGTCCCGCCACGAACCCTTGCTGCATCGGCCAACCCTTGCCGAACGTCTGGCGTCGGTGCCGCCGGGCAGCCCGATCCTGCGCGCCTTGCGCAACCGGCCAGAACTGCTGGCAGGCCTTGAATCCGGGTATCAGGATCTCTTGCGTCACAGCGGCGCCGCGCGAACCGAGGCGCTGGCGATTGCCGCTTTCACCGCGCATCTGCATGGCGAAGAGGCGGTCAGCGGCCATCTTCACGCGCTGCTTCAGGCGGCGGACAGCGAGCTTGCCCTCCTGATCGCGGAAGAGGCGGAGAACGCGGCTCTGCCCGGGCCTTACGGCACCTGGCCCCCCGGCCCGCTTTCGGCCGAGGATCTGGACGGGCCGGCCTGGCGCGCCGATCCGCCGCTGCGGCTGCGCCTTGGGGCGCGCCTGTCGGCGGCGCTGGAACATGCGCATCTGGTGACGCTGCACCCGCGCGACATCACTCCCGCGGCAGATGAGGCGCTGGAACGGGCCGGCTGGCTGCCCGCCGAGACGCTGGATCTGAACCGGCTGATTGCCTGGATCGGCGCGCTGAGCGCGGTGGTCGGTGGCCTCAGGGCTTATGCATATGCACGCCATTTGCAGCGCACAGGCACGACCGCCCAGGACCGTCCCGCCGGGTATGCCTATGGCTGACCCGCTGCTGCCCGAACCGGGGATTCCGGGCCAGGGCCTCGCCCCCTGCGGGGCACCGTCCGCTGAGCCGCCCGCGTCCCGCCTGCCTGACCGTTTTACCAGCCGTCGCCACGAATGGCGCCCCCGCAAACCCGCGCAGACGGCATTCCCGACGCCAATCCAGGTGCCGGAGGTCGAGACCGAGCCGGTTGCCTTTCTGCCTGCCGTGCTGGCCGGGGATGCGGGGCCCGTCCTTACAGCGTCAGCGGAATTTCTCGCCCGCCGCCGTGGCGCCGGGCTTGCCCAGGGGGAGCGCGATCTCGCGGCCACCGCTGTCGCGCGCCGCATCGGCTGTTTCTTCACCGCCGCCGCCCATGCCCGGCGCGCGGCTGCCGGCCTGAGGCGCAAGCGCGAGGTCGAGGTTCTGCTGGAAGAGGGTCTGCCAAGCCCGCTTGGGGGCCGCTCTGGCGGCGTGATCGCGGCAGCCTCGGCGCTGGCGGCGATCCCGGTCAGAGCCAGCCGCCAGGTCTTCTGGACACTGGAGGAGGAAAAGCTTGACGATCAGGAAATCACCGATCTGATCCTGGTGGCAGGCTTTGCGGCCTGGAATGCCCGCCTCGCGCTGGCCACCGGCGAGAGCCGTCGCCTTGATTCCGAACCCCGCCGGAGCGTCTCGCCATGAGTAAACCCTGGCGCCTGATCGCCCCGGCAGATCATACCCTGGCCGATGCGGTGCAGCTTGTGCTGCGGGCGCGGCAGCTGCCTGTCCTGCGCGATGAGTGCGGCCCGCTGCCGGCGCTCTTAGCGCCCGATGCGGATCCGGTACCCTTGCATGATGGCGCTGCGTTGCTCGCCGCGCTGCCGGATATGCCCGGAACTGCCCTGCCAGTGCTCGGGGCCGTGCATTCCGCCCAGGCGCGGCTGGCGGCGATCGACCCTGCGGCCTTTCCGGCCGATCTGGACCTGACCATCTACGCCCTGCGCCAGGAATTGCGCGCACTGGAACCCCTCGCCCCGCAAACGGCGCCGGAAAGCGATGCCGGGCTGATCATGGCGCCGCTTTTGTGGCGGGTCGGGATTTATGATCTCCATTTCGGGCTGTTCCTGCTCTCGGGCCTGCCGGGACTGACGACATTGCGTGCACAGCAGCGGATCAGCCCGCAGATTGCGGGCCTGCTGAACGCGGGCGGGGCACTGCGGATCCTGCAGCGCCCCGGGCGGCTGGCCGGGGCAACAGCCCCGCCGACCGACTGGTCCCGTGCGCTCGGCCCGGAGGGACGGGAGAAATCCCTTCTCCCAAAGGCGCAAAGAAGAAAAGATCCTTCCATTGGCAGCGGGGGTCACATTCGTTAGCCATCCGGCGCAGCGCGCGTAGTGCCAGTGACGGAGAGTTCGATGGACGGAGCCCCGGGGGAAACCATCGGTGATCAGGCGGCGGATGATGCCGCGCTGATCGCCCGCCTGACGGAACGGCTGCGCCTTTTGCGCATCGTCTCGCAGCAGCGGCGGTATCACGGGCGCCCGACGCCGCGCCTGCCCTCGAAACGCGCCATCATCGAACTGCTGAACGACATCGTTGCGACGCTTTACCCGCGCCATTTCGGCCCCCAGGACCTCGCGCCCGAGGCCACGGATACCTTCATCGCGCAGATGCTGGCCTCGATCCGTCTGCGCCTTGCCGATCTTGTCATCACCGAGCTGATGCTGGCCCCCGATGCCGAAGCGGCAGCGGCGCGCGCCCGGGGCGAGGCGCTGTCCCGCGCCTTCCTTGAACGGCTGGTGATCATCCGCGATCTGCATGACACCGATATTCTGGCGGCCTGGCAGGGCGACCCTTCCGCGATGAGCCTTGACGAGGTCGCCTTTTGCTTTCCCGGTGTGGCCGCGATCCTGCATCACCGCATCGCGCATGAGCTGAGCCGCGCCGGCATCCGCATGATCGCCCGCATCATGGCCGAGCATTCGCATTCCGTGACCGGGATCGACATCCATCCCGGCGCAAAAATCGGACCGGCCTTTTTCATCGACCACGGCACCGGTGTGGTGATCGGTGAGACGGCGGTGATCGGGCGCAATGTGCGGCTTTATCAACAGGTGACACTGGGCGCCAAGAGCTTCCAGGACGATGGCACCGGGGCGCTGGTCAAAGGGCAGCCGCGCCATCCGCAGATCGGCGATGATGTGGTGATCTATGCCGGGGCGACGATCCTTGGCCGGATCACGGTCGGCCAGGGCGCGGTAATCGGCGGCGGCGTCTGGCTTTTGGAAGACGTGGCCCCTGGCGCGATGGTCACCCAGGCGCGCCCGATGCTGCGGGTCGCTCCGGGCTGAAGGCGCTCGTCGGGCCCCATTGAACGGTTTTAGTCACAGATTCGCGGGAATTTCCGGCGCTGAGGCCTGCGCAGCTCCAGGCAGCCGCAGATCGCCCCTTCCCCAAACGCTGCGCGCGGAAGAGAAATTTTATCTCTTCCGAAGGCGCAGCAATCGGCCTGTTCCAAGTTTGGTGCCCGTGGGCAAAACGGGGCGAAAACCTGTTCCTGACCGGGATTTCCAGCGCTATCCTGACCCTGTTGCGGGCCCGGCCCGGCGGTTTGCGGACCCCGCAGCCAGGGCCGAAAAGTGGGAGTGTGATGATGAACCTTCGTGCCGATACCAGCTTTTCCGCGGTTCCCGTGGCGCAGGATGGCTTTGCCGGGGTCGTCGCGCCCCGCACCGCCTGGGATCTTGTCTCGCGCGGCGAGGCGGTGATCCTCGATGTGCGCACAGTGGAAGAGCGCGCCTATGTCGGGCGCGTTCCCGGCACGCTGCATGTCGCCTGGGCGACCGGAACCGCGATGAACCGCAACCCGCATTTCGCCCGCCAGGTGGCGGCGCTGGTGCCGGATAAGACATCGCGGCTCCTGCTTATCTGTCGCAGCGGTAAACGATCGGCGCTGGCGGCCGAGGCATTGACCAAAGCCGGCTGGACCCAGGCCTTCAGCGTGGCCGAGGGCTTCGAGGGCGAGCTGGATGCCGCTGGCCAGCGCGGCACCGCCGACGGCTGGCGCTTTCACGGCCTGCCCTGGCACCAGGATTAAAACGCCGCCCGTCCGGCCGCCCCCCCCCGGCTCCCCAGCCACGCCATCCCTGGTTTTACGGAGACAGCAATGCCCATCCCTGCCCGCGACCATGACGGTTTCGCGGAAGATATTTCGGCGACCATCGCCGGCCTCGCCGAAGCCCGCCATGACTGGCGCGTCTCACATCTGCGCCTTGAAGAGGCAGGGCCGCGAGAATTGCCCTCACCCGAGCGTGTCGCGGCGATTGTCACCGACCTGCGGGCGGTTTTGTTCCCGATGCGGCTTGGCCCGGCCGATCTGCGCCAGGAGAACGAGAATGAGTTCATTGCAATCACCCTCGCGCGCGCCGCGCAGGACCTGACCCGCGAAACCGCGCGCGAGCTTGACTGGGCGCGCCGCTATCTTGGCCCCGGCGCAGCGCCTGAGCCCGATGCCGCCCCGGCCATCGTCTCCGAATTCATCCAGAGCCTGGCCGGGATTCGCCGGGTCCTCGACACCGATGTTGTCGCCGCCTTCCGCGCCGATCCGGCTGCACGCGGGGTTGATGAGGTGCTTTTGTGCTATCCGGGTCTGCGCGCCCTGATCAACCATCGGCTCGCGCATCGGCTTTTCACCCTTGGCCTGCCGCTGATCGCGCGGCTGATTGCCGAGATGGCACATGGCGAGACCGGCATCGATATCCATCCCGGCGCCCGTATCGGCGAGAGCTTTTTCATCGACCACGGCACCGGCACCGTGATCGGCGCCACCGCCATCATCGGCGACCGGGTGCAGCTGTTTCAGGGCGTGACGCTGGGCGCCAAAAGCTTCCCGACCGACATACAGGGCAATGTGGTCAAAGGTCTGCCCCGCCATCCGATCATCGAAGACGATGTGGTGATCTATTCCGGCGCCACGGTGCTGGGCCGCGTGACCATCGGTCAGGGATCGGTCCTTGGTGGCAATGTCTGGGTCACCGGCGATGTCCCCCCCAGAAGCATGGTGTCGCAGGCCAGATCGCAATCGCAGGGGCAGCCAGAGAATGGACGTGTCAAAATTGCCTGACCCCCCTCCCGTTTATGGCAAAATATTCTACACAAATTGATTGAATTGGAAGTTTATTCCACCAAAGATATACAAAAGAGAACATAGTTTCACGCCCCTCCTCCCCCACCCCCTCAAGCGGAGCGCCTTATGGCCGATCTCTCCCCGCAATCTGCGCTTGGCGACAACGCCGCCCGGCAGCTTGCAAATGCCACCAAAACTGTTCCGATCCTTTCAACAATCAGCCCGCGCTGGCTTGTCCATCTCTTGCAATGGCTGCCGGTCGAGGCCGGGATCTACCGGCTGAACACGGTGAAAAACCCGCAGGATGTGCATGTCGCCTGCACCGCGCGCGAAGATGAATCTGAACTCCCGCAGACCTTTGTCGATTACGATGAGACCCCGCGCGAGTATTTCCTGAATGGCGTCTCGACCATCGTCGACGTTCACACCCGTATCTCGGATCTCTATTCCAGCCCGTTTGACCAGGTCAAAGAACAGCTGCGCCTGGCGATTGAGACCATCAAGGAGACCCAGGAAGGCCAGCTGATCAACAACCCGGATTACGGGTTGCTGGCCAATGTCCACCCCGATCAGGTCAACTACCCGCTGACCGGCGCGCCGACCCCGGATGATCTCGACCTGCTGATCGCGAAAGTCTGGAAAGAACCCGCGTTTTTCCTGACCCATCCCGATGCCATCGCCGCCTTTGGCCGCGAATGCACCCGCCGCGGGGTGCCGCCGCCGACCGTGTCGCTCTTTGGGTCGCAATTCCTGACCTGGCGCGGCATTCCGATCATCCCCTCCGACAAAGTGCCGGTCGTCGATGGCAAGACTAAGATCCTGCTGATCCGGGTTGGCGACAAGCGCCAGGGCGTGGTCGGCCTTTACCAGCCGGGGCTGGCGGGCGAACAGGCGCCGGGCTTGTCCGTGCGTTTCATGGGGATCAACCGCTCGGCGATCGCGTCTTACCTGATCAGCCTTTATTGCAGCCTCGTCGTGCAATCGCCCGATGCCCTGGCCGTGCTGGATGATGTGGAGATCGGCAAGTTCCATGACTATCCCGACACCTATAAGTAACCCGCTTCCCGCGCCGGATGCGGTGCCGCAGGGTCTGCCCGATGTGGCGGCCCTGACGAGCCTCGCCTCACAATTCTTCGCAGCGCTTCCGGGTTCTGCGGGGGTTGGAGGCGGTGCTGGTCATCTGCCGTCGAACCCGGTCCCCGCCAATCCGCAGCCAGCGGGCTTTTCGCCCGGGCCGCTGGCCAATGGCCTCGCTTTGCCCGGGACCTTTGCGCCCGGGGCAAATGCGGCGCCCGCCAACCCGCAGGACGGCGCGGCGGTGCTGGCCTCAACGCCCTCGCTGGCGCCCAAAGCGGCGGCGACCAATGGCCTGCCCGATCACGCAGCCATCGTGCCGCCCGCGCTGAACGGGCGGTTCGGGGGGCATTCGCTCGGCGTGCCGCAGGTTTCTCCGCGTGCAGCGCCCGCGACGGACAGCGCATCGCCCTTCTACTTCCTCGCCGATACCACGCCCTACGCGCCCCAGTCCAAAGCGCCGGATGTGCTAAGCGAGGATCTGGTTTCCGCCCGCAGCTTCGGCCTCCCCGGCGCGGATGATCTGCGAGCACTGCTGGCAGACAACCGGGCGCCCGCGCGCCCGGCCCCGGCAAGCCAGCCGCAGCGCGGGGCCTTTGACGTCCATGCCGTGCGTCGCGACTTCCCGATCCTGCAGGAACGGGTGAACGGGCGGCAACTCGTCTGGTTTGACAATGCAGCCACCACGCAGAAACCGCGCCAGGTAATCGAACGGGTCTCGTATTTCTACGAGCACGAGAATTCGAACATCCACCGCGCTGCGCATGAACTCGCCGCCCGCGCCACCGATGCCTATGAAAAGGCACGGGAATCCGTGCGGCGCTTCATCAATGCGCCCTCGGTGAATGAGGTGATCTTTACCCGGGGCACCACCGAGGCGATCAACCTGATCGCCAAGTCCTGGGGCGCAAAGAATATCGGCGAGGGCGATGAGATCATCGTCTCGAACCTTGAACATCACGCGAATATCGTGCCCTGGCAGCAGCTCGCCTGGGTGGTCGGCGCGAAGATCAAGGTGATCCCGGTTGATGAGGATGGCCAGGTGATCCTGTCGGAATATCAGCGCCTCCTGGGGCCGAAAGTGAAGCTAGTATCCGTGACCCAGGTCTCGAACGCGCTTGGCACCGTGGTGCCGGTGAAAGAGATCGTCGATCTGGCGCATCGGAACGGCGCAAAGGCGCTGGTCGATGGCGCGCAGTCGATCAGCCATATGCGGGTCGATGTGCAGGATATCGGCGCGGATTTCTTTGTCTTCTCCGGCCATAAGATTTTCGGCCCCACCGGCATCGGCGCGGTCTGGGCCAGGGCCGAGATCCTTGACGATATGCCGCCCTGGCAAGGCGGCGGCAATATGATCGAGGATGTCACTTTTGAGCGCACCCGCTTTCAGCCCGCGCCGAATAAGTTCGAGGCCGGGACCGGAAATATCGCCGATGCGGTCGGCCTTGGTGCCGCGCTGGAATATGTTGAGGGCTGGGGGATCGAAAATATCGGCCGTTATGAGCATGAGCTGCTGGATTACGCGACCCATCTTCTGCGGCCCATCAAAGGCGTGCGGCTGATTGGCACTGCGCGCGACAAGGCCTCGGTGCTCTCCTTCACGCTGGAGGGCTACACCACGCATGAGGTGGGCGTTGCGCTGAATGAGGAAGGTATCGCGGTGCGCACCGGCCATCATTGCGCACAGCCAATCCTGCGCCGCTTCGGGCTGGAGACGACCGTGCGGCCCTCGCTCGCGTTTTACAACACGCGCGATGAGGTCGACCGCTTCATCGCAGTGGTGCAGCGACTGTCGAAAGCGCCGCATTGAAACAGGCCCGCCCCGAAGGCACGGGACGGGCTATCTTTCGCTGAGGATCTGGTCAGTCGTCGCCAGCCGGATCTGATCCTCGCAGCGCGGGTAGATCAGGCGCAGGGCCGCCTCATGCGCTTCGCGGGCGGAACTGCCGACGGCATCGGTGACAATCGTCACGTCAAAGCCCAGATCCATCGCATCCATCACCGCCGCAAGCACGCAGACATCGGTTTCCACCCCGGAAAACACGATATGGCGCACGCCATCGGCGAATAGCCTCTCGGTCACGCCCGCGACCTTGAACGGCGAATAGACCAGCTTGTCGATCAACAGCGCTTTCGCCGCAAAGGGCTGCAATTCCGCCACAAGGTCGAGCAACGAACGGTCAATCCTTTCGCCGGTCAGCATATCCCAGCGTTGATAATAGCGCGCCCAGGTGCCGGTCGCGGCCTCCGCCGTCTCGGGCACGACAAAGCGCGCAAAGGCGTTCTGGCCGCGAAACCCCTCGCACAGCCGCACGACATTCGGCAGCACCTCGCGCAGCATCGGCGTATGCCAGACGGTTTCCTCGTCAAACAGGCGCTGCATGTCGATGACCATATGAAGCATATCGCGCATCTCAGCCCTCTACCAGGATCGTATGCGCGGCGCGCCAGCTGAGCGTGACCTCGGCGCCATTGGGCAGGATCACCCCGTCGCTGTTTTGCGCAAAGACCTTCAGCCGCTGGCCGCCTGGCCCTTCCATCAGATAGGTCAGGTTGGCGCCCGCATAGATCGCGTTCAGCACCTTCGCCTGCACCCGGTTTTCATGGGTCGCATCAAGGCTGATCTTTTCAGGCCTGACCGCCAGTGTCACCTCACGGCCCTCGGGCAGGCCAGGCGCGGTGATGCGGTGCGCCGCGACGGTGATCGCACCGCCCTCGACGCGGCCGGTGAAGAAATTGGCATCGCCAAGGAATTCGGCGGCAAAGCGGGTGGCGGGCCGTTCATAGATTGCCGCCGGCGCGCCCATCTGCACGATGCGCCCACGGTCTAGGATCGCCACCTGATCCGACAGGGTCAGCGCCTCTTCCTGATCATGGGTGACAAAGATCGTCGTGACACCGATCTCGCGTTGCAGGCTCAGAAGCTCGACCTGCATCTCCTGTCTGAGCCGCCGGTCCAGCGCGGAAAGCGGCTCATCCAGCAAAAGCACCTTCGGCCCGGTCACAATCGCCCGGGCCATCGCGACACGCTGCTGCTGACCGCCGGAAAGCTGTTTCGGAAGACGCTCGGCAAAGCCCGGCAGCCGCACCATCTCCAGCGCCTCGTCAACACGGCGCTTTGCCTCGGCGCCTTTGACCCCGCGCCGGCCAAGGCCGAAGGCGACATTGTCCCTCACGCTCATATGCGGGAACAGCGCGTAGCTCTGGAACACCATGCCGATATTGCGGGCCCAGACCGGGATGCGGGTGACGTCTTCGCCACCGATGGTCACCTGGCCCGCCTCGGGTGTGATAAAGCCCGCGATGATCCTCAGAAGCGTTGTCTTCCCCGAACCGGACGGGCCGAGAAGGCTGGTAAAGCTCCCCGATGGGAAATCGACGGTGATATCGGTCAGAACCGGGCTGCCGCCATAGGATTTGGCGATGCCCGTCAGTTTAACGTCGGACATCTTTCGCTCCGAACTTCGAGAAGATGAAATAGATCAGCACCAGCGCCATTGATGCGAGCAACAGCACCGTCGAGATGATGTTGATATCGGGGGTGAAGCCTTTGCGGATCGCGGAATAGATTTTCACCGGCAGCGTCGTATAGCCGGGCGTGGCCAGGAAATAAGAGATCACGAACTGATCGAGCGAGACCGCGAAGGCAAACAGCGCCGCGCCGATGATCGACGGGGTCAAGAGCGGCAAGGTCACCCGGAAAAAGGCGAAGAGCGGCGTGGCGCCGAGGCTCATCGCGGCCTCTTCGAGATCCTGGCGGATGGTTTGCAGGCCCGTCGAGACCACAAGCACCACGTATGGAATGGCCAGCGCGACATGGCCGATCAGCATGGCGTGAAAGCCGCGGCCGATGCCGCTCCAGTAAAACATCACGAGCATGGCGGTGCCGGTGATCAGCCAGGGGATGGCGATGGGCGGAAGCAGCATCACGCGCAGGAAGTTGCGCCCCGGAAACTCGCGCCTGTGCAGAGCCACGGCGGCAGCGGTGCCGATGGGCGTCGCGATCAGTGTCACGATTATGGCCACGATGACCGAGTTCTTACCGGCCTCGAGCAGCTCGGCATTCTGCCACAGCTCATGCCACCAGCGGGTCGAGAATTCAAATGGCAGCTGGTAATAGGGCGAGGCGTTAAAGCCCATGGCGATCATCACGCCGATGGGCAGGTAGAGAAAGAAGATCAACAGGCAGAGATAGACGCGACCAAAGGCTTTCATCCGCTCACAACTCCGCATTGCGGCGCAACACGCCGGAGAAGGTCGCGAAAATTGCCAGCACCACCGCGAGCAGCATGAAGGAAAGCGCGGCCCCTTGTGGCCAGTTGAAGCCCTGCGTGAAACTGTCCTCGATCACGGTGCCCAGTGTCACGCCCTGCGGGCCGCCAAGGATGCGCGGCTCCATGAACGCGCCCACCACGGGGACAAAGATCAGCACCGATCCGGCGATCAGGCCAGGCGCTGCCATCGGGATCAGAATGCGGCCAAGGATCGTCCACCACCGCGCGCCAAGGCTTTCCGCCGCCTCGACAATCGCATCATCAATGGTCGAGATCGCGATATAGCAGGTCAGGACCATATAGGGCAGATAGCCATGCACCAGGCCCAGCACGATTCCCGGGCGGGAATAGAGAAAGCCGACCGATGCGGCTTCGGGCAGGATGAACTGCACCACGGCGTCAAGGAACCCGCCCTCCCGGATCACCATGGTCCAGGAGAAGATCCGCACCAGCCCATTGGTCCAGAACGGCAGTAGGATCAGGATCAGGAAGATCCATTGCGACCGGCCAAGGCCCGACCGCGCCAGCGCCAGCGCCGCCAGAAAGCCGGTGATCGCGCAGATCAGTGTGGTCGCGAAAGCGATCTGGAAGGTCCAGGAGGCCACCTGCCACATATAGGGCTGGGTGAAGAATATTTTATACTGATCAATCGTGTAGCCGATTTCCTTGTTGCCGATGGGTGTGGCGGTCATGAAGGAAAAGAGGAACATCGCGCCCAAGGGCAGGAAGATCGCGATCAGCAGCCACCCATAGGCGGGCAAAAGCAGCGCCGTGGTCGCAACCCAGGGCGGCAGGCGCCTCCCGCCCATGTTCAGGGCGGGGGCTGTGGTGGCGGGGCCTGCGCTCATTTCGCGGCGTAATAGGCTTTCATTTCCTGCCAGAGCGCGTTGAATGTGTCGCGCCGCGCATCCGGCAGGGCAGACATGATCGACATCGTGTCGATATATTCCGCCTTATGGACCTGTTTCATCAGGTCATCCTCGGGCAGCTTCGCCACGGCATCGACATTGGCCGAAGCCGGCGCGCCCACCTCGGTCGCCCAGCGGAAATAGAAATCCGGGTCGATCATGTAATTGATGAACGCATGGGCGGCATCGACATCGGGCGCGGTGGTCGGCACAGCGAGGCCGTCGAGCCAGCCGATCGCGCCCTCTTTCGGCACCACGAAATGCACCGGCAGACCGCCATTGCGGAACGAGCGCACCACGCCGCCCGACCAGGCCACCGACAGATCGAACTCATTGGCGGCAAATGCCTTGTTCCACTGGTCTTCCGAGGTCCAGAGATTGTGCAGGTTCGGGCGCACCGATTGCAGGAAGCCTTTCACCGCCTCCAGGTCTTTCGGGTCATTCATGTCCTGACCGGTCGCCAGCGCGCCAAGGCCCACAGCGGTCACCGCATCATCGAACAGCGCGACCTTGCCCGCCCAGGCCGGGTCTGCCAGCGCGGCATAGCTGTCGGGATCGGTCTTGCCATCCCTGACGCCCAGCCCGTTCATCCCCCAGACCCAGGCGCAGCCGAAGGTCTCACCCTCATATTGCATATTGTCATGGTCTTTGAGCTTTGGCGCGAGGCCCGCCGCATTCGGGATCTTTGCGAAATCGACCGGCTGGATCAGCCCCTGCCCCGCCGCCTGCGCGATCCGGGCCGAGTTGATCAGCACCACATCATAGGCGCCGGGATTGGTCGCCAGTTTGGTGATCATCTCGGCTTCGGAATTGAAATAATCATGCACGACCTCGATGCCGGTCGCCGCCGTAAAGGCCTCAAGCGCCCATTTCTCGTCGGTGCCGTAGCCCTGCCAGTTCAGCACGGTGATCTTCGTCGCCGCCAGCGCGCGGCGCGGCCCCAGCAGCGTCGTTGCCAGAACCGTGCCGCCCATCAGTTGCACCATTGCGCGTCTGCTGAGTTTCATTTCCCGTCTCCCTCCCTGAAGGCCATGCGGGCGCGAACGGCTCCGGGCCTTTGATCTTCCTGCGATCTTGCCCCGCAAGGGACAGCGCAACTCCGTCACTGTCAAGCACCATGCCGGGTGTTGCGAAACCAGATCGAAAGCCGGGCCGGTCTGGCCGCCGACAGGCTCAGCTGCAAGGGGCCATCGCCGGGACCCTGGCGCAGCGGGGCGCCATCCAGCTCTACCGCCAGCACATCCGGCCTCCGGATCTGCGGCAGGCTCAGACTGCCCGCCTCGCAGGCGGGAATTTCACAGCTGAAACAGCCCTCACCAAAGCGGATATGCCTGAGTGGACCCGCGATATCGCTGACCAGCCGCGCCTGGCCCGTCGGGTCTGACAGCGTCAGCACCCCCCCTTCCCGGCTCACCACCACCGGCCCGAGCGGGCTTTCCAGCGGGCCCATGCGGCAATCGGGCCCGTTTTGCAGGCTCCACCCGGTCCAGGGGGAAAAGCCGCAGATCTCCTCGACCGCCATCAGTGGCAGCAGCCCCGCCCAGATGTAAAAGCCATCGGCATCACCCTGGTCGAGCACTTCGCCGGTTTCGGGGTTGTAATTCTCGCCCGCAATCCGCGCCTCGTCCCAGTTTCTTTGGAAAAGCGCGAGGCTTTCCGCCGCAAGACCTGCGGCGCGCGCGGTCTCGCCGGCGCGGTGCAGGCCCAGCCAGACAAGGTAATTCACATTGGGCCAGATCCGCCCGCGCCAATAGACATTGTCCTGATAGGCCGGATCGTCGCGGGTGGCATTGGGCAAGGGCCAGGGGCTGCGGAAGGTCTCAGGATCCTCCATATGCCGCATCAGGGCCGCCTGCTGGCCGGCATCCGCCGCGCCGCATAAAAGCGGGTAAAAGCTGGTCGGCGACAGCGATTTCACAAATGCCCCGCCGCGCTGGCGGTTGGCAAAGATCTGGCGGCTTTCATCCCAGAGCTTTTCGCGGATCAGCCGGCGATGCGTCCCGGCCAGTTCGCGCATTTCCGTCGCGGTGGCGGTATCGCCCAGCTCTGCCGCGATCAGCGAAAGCATCTCGGCATCCAGCGCGACCACGCAATTCAGCCCCAGATCCCAGGTCGAGAGGCTGCGGCTCTCCGCCTGCCAGACGGCCTCATCATGGGTGGCGCTGTTATCCATCCCCGTCTCATTCCGGGCACCGAAATGAGTGCCCTGATACAGCGCCGCGCCCACATCCGACGACCCGCAAGAGATCAGCCCGAACTGATCCGGATCGCGCTCCCGCCGCCACCAGCGATGGTTTCTCAGCAAAATCTCATATTGCGCCGACAGAAGCGAACGCTCGCCCAGGCGCAGGAACAGGGACCAGGCCACCAATGCGCCAAGCGGCGGCTGGCTGCGATCCACCCAGGCGTCGTTCGACGTCACGATACAGGCGATATTCCCCCGCGGCGTAGCGCCGCCATGCGCTACGGCCATGTTCTGCCGCGCAAGATCGGGGTCCAGCACGCCCGCCAGCAGCGCGGCATAGCATTGGTCATTATACCAGACCGCATAGCGCCCGAGATTCCAGATCCGCGTCACTTTGGTATAGGGGCGATGATTTTCGGCGTCCCAGACCGTGTTCCAGCCGGTGATGTCTCGAATGGCCTCCAGCGCACCGGCGGAAGCGCCCTCATGCAGCGATCCGGGCACAGGTGCGGGTGCGGCCAGCGCCGCTTTTGCCCCCGCCACAGCCAGGGCTTCGCTGTCAGCCACCGCCGCCGCCCAGGCGCCGTCTCGCATCATGTCGAGATTGAAACGCAATGCCAGCAAAGGGGCTGCATCAGCCCGGCTCTCCAGGCTGAAATAGCCGTTCTCTTCCAGATCCTCACGCAAAGCGCCCAGATCCTCGTGGCCGGATACGACAATCGCCGGATCGCGGCTGACAATCGCGGCCCAGCGATGGCCCATGCGGATCAGCACCGCCCCCGTCGCCTTGTCGAACCGCGCATCCGCCCCCTCGGCGGATATCGCCAGCGCCACCCAGAACCTCGCGCCCCATTCGCCAGTCTCGCGCGCCTCCCAGGCACCACGGATCACGAAAGGATCAACGGCTCCCGCCTGAAACCCGATCCTTGTGCCGGCGAAATCGGTCTCGAGCCCCGCGAAGCCGCCATCTGTCCGATGCGGTCCCAGCCGCACCACATCCGCCCGTGGCTCGATCAGCGAGGTCTTGCGCGCCCTGGTCGAGTAAAGGACCGGCGTCACCCTGAGCCCGAGCGGCTGGAAGATCATCTCGGCGGGCCGCTCGCCCCAGGTGAACCAGAGCCGCGACAGCGGCAGGGTCGTGGTCATCGACATCGGGGCCTCACGAAACGGGCGTCAGCAACATAGGCGGCGCGGTCAGCCCCGAAGCATCGGGCCAGAGCGCGCCCTGCCAGGGGGTGCCGGCATAGAAGCGGTTCGCGGCGGTATTGGCAATCTCAAGCCTGAGATGATGCATGCCCGCATCCAGCGTGCCGAGGGCAAGCCGGCAGGGCGGGTGCCAGATCCGGCCGACATAGCGCCCGTCAAGAAAGACCTGCGCCGCGCAGGCGAGACCTGGCAGTTCCAGCAGCGGCGCGGCAGGCTTTGCCAGCGTGAAGCGGGTCTCATAGATCCCGATGCCCGAGAAATCCGCATCGCCCTGATCCTGCCAGCCCCGGCAGACGCTGATCTGACGCGCCTCGCCCCGGGTTTGCAGGGTCCAGCCGCTGTCGAGCCTGTCGCGATGCCAGCGCGGCACAGGCTCGGTCAGCGTCCTGGCCTGACCTGCGGGCAAACCAGCCTCGCGCAGCCGCAGACAGCGCAATTCCTGCGGTTCGAGGTAAAGATCGAGCGCGGCGAGTGCCTCCGGCGCATCAACGTGATAATACCCGCCCGCGAGGCTGACCCGCGCCCGGAGCGGCGCAGCACTGTCATTGAACAGAACCAGACGCCATGCGCCCGTCGCATCGCGCCCGGCCAGATGGGAAACCAGATCACGGGACAGACCGGGCTCAGGCGTGACCACCGGCCCTTCGTCGGCGAGGAAGCGGTGCAGCCCGGGCAGATCCGGCGCGCCGCGCCAGACCGGCAGCGGCAGCGCATCAATGCGGGCCTGACTTGCCGGATCGGCAAAGCCCGTGACCGCTGGCAGCACAAGGGCCGCAAGGCGGCTGCCATAAAGCTCCGGCCCATTGGCGCCAGGGGTGATGCGCTGAAGACCCGCCTCATCAAGGATCAGCGGCGGCGGACCAAGCTGCCACAGCGCCTCGGCCCAGGCGCCGAACAGGCGGGCATGATCATGGCGCGGCCCTTCCGTCAGGGCGGTCTCGTAAGGGTAGAAAAGCGCTACCTGGGCCTGCGGCACCGCGCCTGCCAGAAAATCTGCGAGAGCGGTGATCTCGTCATTCAGCGCCCGCATCACCCCCCACCAGGGTTGCAGATTATAGCCCGGCGCAAAATCAAAGCGCATATTGGCCAGTGGCTCACAGCGCCCGTCGCCCGCATCGGCATAAAGCGCATGCAGGATCACCTGGCCCGCGCCCAGGAGATGCAGCCGGATCATCTGCGCGCGCAGGGCAGCGGGTGTAATCTCCCATTGTCCCGCGGCGCGGGTCTCGCTGCGTTCCGCTGTCAGATAAAGCTCGGTCAGACAGCCGCGCCGGCCGGAGGCGCGGGCGATACTGTCCCCAAGCATCGGCGCCAGCTGCGGGCCGAGGTTGTTGACGTCGACCGCCGTGATATCGCGCCATGCGTCCAGCCCGAAGAAATCCGCCGCCAGCGCCACACGCGGATCAATCGAGGAAAACCCGCCATTCAGCGCGAAAGAGGCGACATGCGGCAAGATCTCATGCCCGGTCAGCGCGAGGCCGTTGCGGTCACAAAACGCCCGGACCGGCGCGAAAAACGCCTCCCCGATCAGCCTTGTATAGAGACGCCAGATATGGCTGCGCGTGGCAGAGGTCCCGGGCCCGGTGTCAAAGAGCAGCGCGGCCAGTTGCGGACCGATGGCCCCCCGCGCCGCGATGCCGGCTGCGAGGTCTTCAGACCACAGGAAGCTGTTCAGCAGGTTCCCCTCTGCCTCGTTCCAGCGGTACAGAACCGGGGCGGGCTGGTCGAAAAACAGCTGATCCACCACGCCGGGGATCAGCCCCGTCAGCGCGGTCGCAAAGGGCGCCAGCCCGCGCTCGACAAAGCGCTGACCGGCTTCGGGCAGCAGGTAATTGATCACCCGCGAGCTGGCGATGCGGGTCGCAGCAAAGAGGATCCAGCGCGCGCCCTCTGGGAGGTCGTCGATCCGCGCCGTGGCGCCGGTCTCGCTCGTAGCGGTGAGCCGTGCCACCCCCTCCTCGATACGGCCATCGGGGTAGAGAACCACTGCCGCGACCAGATCCCAATCGGTGCAGACCGGATGGCCGCCCTCATGGATCCAGTCGCGCACCGCCGGGCCGAGGCTGGCGCCAAGCGTCGCGGTGATCCCGGAAATATGCGCCTCGGCGCGGGTGCTGACGGCCCAGAAAAGATGGCGCTCGCGAAGGTGATCCGCGCCCCCGACCACACGGCCCCCCGCCTGACCACTGGTCCAGGCATAGTCATCATAAAGCCCCGCCTTCAGCCCGAGCCTGCCCATGATGTCCACCGCCTCGCGATAAGCCGCGAGAAACCCGTCCGAGAGGTAAAGCGACAAGGGCATCGAAGGCCGCGCCTGGATATAGATGCGACTGAACCCGGCATCACGGAACTCTGTCAGCTGGGACAGCATGGCATCCCGTCCTGGCAGGCCAGACCAGAACCAATAGGCGGCGGGGCGGCCCGGTTCAGGCGTCTCGGTCATCTCTGGCTGGTTCTGCACTGCCTGTCTCCTCCCGCCGCCAGGCGGGATGCGGAGTATCTTCCTTCATCCGCCAGGCATAGGCGCGCAATATGCTGTAATAACTGGGGAAGACATAGCCGCCATTCAGCCGCTGCCACTCATCCCGTGCGGCGTTATAGGCTCCGGGCAGCCGATACCACGGCACGCGCGGCAGTTTGTGATGCACAAAATGCAGGTTATTAAACAAAAACAGCGGCGCGAGGAGCGAGCGTTCGACAATTATTGTCCGCCCGTTCGGGTCTTCGGCCCATTGATGTTCGCAATAGCTGCGGATCGCGATCAGCCCGAGCCCGATCCATCCCGGCCCCAGCATGTAGAGCCAGACCGGAATGCCCATCCCGAACTGGATAAACGGCAGAACCACCGCCAGCCCCGCCAGATGATGCGCCCAGGCGTTGCGGGTCCTGGCGTCGCCCGCCAGCATCCGGCGCGCCTCTGCCAGGGTGAAACCGATCACCGCAACCCATGGGCCAATCACCACCCGCCCGAGCAGCGTATTGTTGACCCGCAGCACCAGCCGCAACACTCCGGGCATCCGCGCCCAGGTGAAAAGCGCGATATAGTAGCTTTCGGGATCATCATAGGGGTCGGTCAGGCGCTCGTCATTATGGTGCTGAAGATGGGTCAGCTTATAGCTGCGATAGGCGTAGAAAATGCCGATCGGCAGCCAGACCAGGGCTTCATTCAACCCTGCGTTCCTGGTCGGATGGCCGTGCAGCACCTCATGCGCCAGCGAGGATTGCAGCGCCACCGCAACGCCCATCACGATCAGCGCAAGCCAGGGCAGGACCGGCCAGAGCCAGAGCCCCACTGCGAGCCAGCCGCCGTAACACAGCACGACCAGCCCCCAGGTCGGTGCCTCGAACCGCGGCGGCACCAGCATTTCCCGCGGCAGCACCGGAAGACGCTGCGGCACATTGGCCTCGCTCATAGCAGCACCGTGTCAGACACGCCTGAGCGCCCAGATCGCCAGCAAAGGCGCCTCGCCGGACCGCATCGCGTGCCGGACCGAGGGCTGATTGTAAAAGGTGCCGCCGGTTCCGGGGGTGAACCAGCCAGAGGTTTCACGCCAGAAATCGCCCTCGGACAGCGCCAGATAGACCTCTTCCGGCGCATGGTTGTGATCGGGGTAGCGCACATGCGGCGCCAGCAGCGAAAGGCCCAGCCAGACATCGCGTCGCTCTTCATGCCCGCCCGGGCCGAGCAGCGTGATTTCGGCATAGCTCCCGGATGCAAGGCCATTGCGCTCTTCGCCCGTCCATTCGAGATGCGGCTCGGCCGCCTCCAGCGCCGCGCAAAGCGGGGCGAGCTGCGGGGTTTGCGCGGCATGGACAAGTGCAGCCCCGAGATGCGTGCAGGCGGGTTGCCTTCCGGGGCTGCGCGGGGCCTGTGGATCGACCCGCTTCACGCCGTCGCGGATACCCGCGAGCGCCGCTTTTGCCTCGGGGGTCGCAGCCAGCTCTGCCATCAGTGCCAGCGTCACCTCGATGAAATTCTGAACCTCGGGGGGGCGGTTGTACAATGTCACAGTCGCGCCTTTCATCGGCTGGCCGCAGCGCAGAGTGCAGCTGCTCTGTCACACGAAATGATAGGAGGGCAAAAGGCCTGCGGCAATGGTTCTGTGAGGCTGACGCGCATAGCTTGTCACAAAGCGATAAACAGACTAAGTTTAACAGACTAAGTCAGATCGGGGCACTGTGATGAAAACCGTCAATATGCATGAAGCCAAGACACATCTCTCGCGCCTCGTCGAAGAGGCGGTGCAGGGGGAGCCTTTTATCATCGCCCGCGCCGGCAAGCCGCTGGTCAAGGTGGTGATGATCGAGACGGATGTGCCACGCCGCACCGGCTTTCTCGCCGGGCAGATCGACGTGCCCGAAGATTTCGATCACCGCGATGCGGATCTGATCCGTGGCCTCTTTGAGGATGACACTGGGTCTCAGCTGTGAATCTGCTGCTCGATACCCATTACCTGTTATGGGTGGCGGCGCGCCCGGATCTGATCCCGGCCCGGGCGCTGGCACTGATCGAGGATCCGGCGAACCGGCTCTGGTTCAGCGTCGCCAGCCTGTGGGAGGTGGCGATCAAGCGCGGCCTCGATCGCCCGGATTTCCGCAACGATCCGGGGGTACTCAGGGCCGGCCTGCTGTCAGCGGGCTATGAGGAACTGACCGTCGAAGGGCGTCATATCCTCGCGCTTGCGACCCTGCCGCCATTGCATCGTGACCCGTTCGACCGGCTGCTGGTCGCCCAGGCAGCGGCAGAGGGGATGCGCCTTTTGTCTCAGGATCGCTATGTGCTCGCCTATGGCGGGCCGGTGCTGGAAATTTAAGCGGCGTCAGATCGCAAGGGCGGTCTCGGCATGGGCCAGCAGATCTTCTGCGGCCTCACCGGGCGCATAATGCACCCGCTGGCTGCGGTCGCGGCGCAGGATCGTCACCAGCCGCGTCTCAATCTCCATCGCCACCAGCTCGCGCAGGACAAGCGCATGTTCGACCCCGAAAATCCGCGCGAAACTGCGGCTGTCGGAACAGATCCCCATATGTGCCGTGACCAGCAACATCGCCGCCATCATTGACGGCCCCCGTTCAGCAACCGCCTCGCTGAGCGCGATGAAGCGCTCTTCCCGGGGATCGGAACCGGTGCTCATTGCGGGTGCAGCGTGACGAGGATCGACTTGGAAACCGGCGTGAAACTGCCCTCGCCCCAGGCGTCATGCGGCACCAGAAGGTTCAGTTCGGGGTAATAGCCGGCGATGCAGCCCTGTGGGATGTCATAGGGCACGAGGCGGAACCCACTGGCCCTCCGGATCGCACCATCCGCTGCCTCGCTGATCAGATCGAC
This sequence comes from Gemmobacter sp. 24YEA27, assembly GCF_030052995.1. Classification (NCBI taxonomy): domain Bacteria; kingdom Pseudomonadati; phylum Pseudomonadota; class Alphaproteobacteria; order Rhodobacterales; family Paracoccaceae; genus Gemmobacter; species Gemmobacter sp. 24YEA27. The sequence continues at coordinate 132,006 of NZ_JASJPW010000002.1, forward strand.
CAGATCACCCGCGCCATGGTCCAGCCGGGCAAGGTCTTCGCGATTGATAAAGATCACCCGCCGTTCGCCATAAACCCCGCGATACCGGTCATCCATACCGTAAATGGTGGTGTTGTACTGGTCATGCGAGCGGAATGTCTGAAGGACAAGCCGCCCCGGCCCCGCCTGCTGCCATTCGGTCTGATCGGGCAGCCGGTCGGGGAAGAAATTCGCGCGCCCGGTGGCGGTGTTGAACTCGCGCTCCGATGCCGGGTTCCTCAGCCAGAAGCCGCGCTTTTGCCGCACCGCAGTGTTGTAATCGCCAAAGGCAGGCAACACGCGGGCGATCAGGTCGCGGATCCGGTCATTGTCATCGGCAAGGCCCGCCCAGTCGACATGTTCCGACCCCACCGTCGCCGCTGCGATCCCTGCGACAATCGCCACTTCGGATTTCAGCTCTTTCGAGGCAGGCATATTGATCCCGCCCGAGCCATGCACCATGCTCATCGAATCCTCGACAGTGACGATCTGACGGATGCCTTTGGAATTCTTGTCAATTTCTGTGCGCCCAAGGCAGGGAAGGATGTAAGACACCCGCCCCGGAAGCAGATGCGAATGGTTCAGCTTGGTCGCAACATGCACCGTCAGATCGAGGCTTTGCAGGATCTTTGCCACCAGATCACTGTCAGGCGTTGCGCGCGCGAAATTGCCGCCAAGCCCGATGAAGGCCTTCGCCCGGCCCGAGATCATGGCGCCAATGGCCTCGACCACGTTATGCCCGCGCGCGCGGGGCATCTTCACACCGATCTCGCGCTCCAGCGCATCGATCAGCGCTTTCGGGGCTTTCTCATTGATCCCGACGGTGCGGTCGCCCTGAACGTTGGAATGGCCGCGCACCGGGCAAAGCCCCGTGCCGGGCCGCCCGATATTGCCGCGCAGGAACATCAGACTGGCAATCTCGCGGATCGTCGCGACCGAATGACGGTGCTGCGTGACCCCCATGGCCCAGGTGCAGATCACCTTATCTGCGGCCAGATAGACCCCGGCCGCGCGGGTGATTTCCTCCAGCGTGAGGCCGGACTGTTCGAGAATCTGATCCCAGCAGGTGCCATCGACCTCGGCCTTCCAGGCCTCGAACCCGTGGGAATGTTCTGCGATAAAGGCGTGGTCGATCACCGAAGGGCGCCCTTCGGACAGGGCCTCAGCTTCCGCCGCGAAAACCAGTTTCGCCATTCCCCTGACCGCCGCCATATCTCCGCCAAGGCGCGGCTGGTAATAGTCGGTCGAGGTCGGCTCTGACCCGCCAAAGATCATTTCCAGCTTGTTCTGCGGATCGGCAAAGCGCTGAAGGCCCTTTTCTTTCAGCGGGTTGAAGACCACCACTTTCGCACCCCGCGCGGTCGCCTTCCGCAGATCGGCGAGCATACGCGGATGATTGGTGCCGGGGTTTTGCCCGATCACGAAAATCGCATCCGCCGCTTCGAAATCCTCCAGCAGCACAGTACCCTTGCCGATCCCGATCGCTTCGGTCAGCGCAACCCCCGAGGCCTCATGGCACATATTCGAACAATCGGGGAAGTTGTTGGTGCCGTAAAGCCGCACGAAAAGCTGGTACAGAAACGCCGCCTCATTCGAGGCCCGCCCCGAGGTGTAGAATTCCGCCCGGTCGGGATCATCCAGCGCCTTCAGCGCGGCGCCGATGGCGGTGAAGGCCTCGTCCCAGCTGGTCTGGCGGTAGCGGTCGCTGGCCGCCTCATAGACCATCGGATGGGTGAGCCTGCCCTGATGCTCCAGATCGAAATCCGACCAGGTGCGCAGCTCAGACACGCTATGGGCGGCAAAGAAATCAGGCGTGACACGCTTTTGGGTCGCCTCCCAGGCCACCGCCTTGACGCCGTTTTCGCAAAATTCAAACGAAGAGCCATGTTCCGGGTCGCCCCAGGCGCAGCCCGGGCAGTCAAATCCGTCGGGCTGGTTCGCCCTGAGCATGGTCCGGGCACCGGCAAGGGGATTGCCGGTCGCAAGCAGCCGCTTGCCACAGCTTTTCAGCGCACCCCAGCCGCCCGCCGCCGCCGAAGACTTGCCGATAAACTCGTTCTTGCCCATGACGGCCCCTTTTCGCGCGCAAAGCCCCCTCCCCCATCGCGGGATAGGGAAAATAAGGCCGGATTTATGGCTGACTGCTGCCGGAGGCCGCTTGTCCACAGCGGTCAAAGACCGGCGGGCAAGGCAAAAGCGCAAGGGTTGCCCGGGTGAAATAGCGCAGGATGCGGGAATTCCAAGGGCCAGATGCGCCTTTTCAGGCAGTGCATAGGGCATTTGCTTATTTTCCCATCAGGAATGTGTCTTTCTTGCCAGTGGTTGTAATGCCCCGGCTGGACGCGGCCCCCTGGCCGAGGTTGACAAATGCCGGCATTCCCGCCGGACTGCGGCACATGGCGACCGTAATAGACACCAAGATTCACCCCCCGCACCTTCGGTCGACGCTTTTGCGCCGCGAGGCGGCCCTTGCGCTGATGGATCAGGCGCTGGCGCATCCGCTGACGGTCCTGCGCGCGCCGGCAGGGTTTGGAAAATCGACATTGGTGGCGCAATGGGGCGCCGGGCTTGAGGAGACGGGTTTCGCCTGGCTTTCGCTGGATCCGATGGCCGACAGCGGCAGGTCGTTCATCCTGCATCTGATCCGCGCGGTCGGGCGCGCCTTGCCCGCGCCCGATATGGCGCTGCAAAACCTCACCACCTCGGAATCCCTGTCTGCGACCGGCGCGCTGGCGGCCCTTGTGGCGGCAATTCTGGCAGCGGGGCGACCGCTGGTGCTTGTGCTTGATGACCTTCACCGCCTGACCTCTGCCGAAGCGCTCGCCTTCCTGCAATCGCTGATCGACCACGCGCCCGCCCGGCTCCATATCGTGCTGATCTCGCGCAGCGATCCGCCTTTGCATCTGGCGCATCTGCGGGCACGCGGCCAGATGGTCCGCATCCCCGACAGCGCCCTGCGCTTCTCGCGGGCCGAGGCGGCGGATTTCCTGCATGAGAGCCTCGGGCTCACGATGGAGCCCGCAGAGCTGACGACGCTCCATTCCCGGACCGAGGGCTGGATCGCGGCGCTGCAACTCGCCGGTCTCGCGATGCATGAGGAAGGTGACCGACCCGGCTTTCTGGCGCGGTTTTCCGGCGCAGGCGGTGATATCGCCGCCTTTCTGGGCCAGGAGGTGCTGTCGCGCCTACCCGCCGATATGATGGATTTCCTCAGCCGCAGCGCGGTCCTGGAATGGTTCGATGCCGATCTGGCTGCGCGGGTGACCGGGCATCAGGATGCGGCGGCGATGATCCGGCGGATCGACCAGGCGAACCTGTTCCTTGTCGCGCTGACGCCCTCGCGCACGACCTTCCGCTACCATCACCTCTTTGCCGATCTCTTGCGCAGCCTGCCTTGCACCGCCGAACTGGCCCCGGATCTGAACCGCGCCGCCGCCGACTGCCTTTCCGCGCGCGGCCTGGAAATTGACGCCGTGCATTATGCCCTTGCGGCCGGAGATACGCTGCGCGCGGCCGAACTGGTCGAGACCTGCTGCATGGCGGCGGTCAAGCTCGGCCAGATCACCCGGCTGCGCGCCTGGCTGGAACGGCTGCCGCCGGGGGTGAATGACAGCCGCCCGCGTCTGTTGCTGGCCCAGGCCTGGGTCTATTTCCATTCCAGCGCGCCGCGCCGGGCGCTGACCTGCGTGCGCGCCGCCCGCGATCTCCTGCGCCAGATGCAGTCTGACGCAGCTTTGCCGCGCGAGGCCCATGCCGCGCTCTGGGCCGAGATGCAGGTGCTGGGGGTCGGCGCGCTTTCGGCCGGGGAACGCTCTGCCCGGGCGCGGCGGATGGCGCTGGCCTTATTGCCCGGCCTGCCACGTCAGGAGCATTTCCTGCGCGGCACGCTGAACAATGTGCTTGGGTTTTGCGAATATTCGCTGGGCAGCCTTGGCCCCGCGCGCCTTGCCTGCAGCCGGGGCCGCGCGGCGCATGAACAGGCGGGATCGGTCTTCGGTATGGCCTATTCCGAGCTGATCCTCGGGCTGATCGAGAAATCCGCCGGCAATCTGCAAATCGCGCGGCAGCATTTCGCCTCTGGCGCCGGGATGGCGCGCGAGGCGCTTGGCGCGGGATCTTATGCCGAGGCGATGGCGGCGGTTTTCCAGGCCGAACTGGCCTATGAAAGCGATGATCTCGACGCAGCCACGCGACATCTGGCCGACCATCGCGGCGAGATGGAGGCTTTTGGCCTGGTGGTCCATGAGATGACGGTGCGCCTGTCTGCCGCACGCCTTTCGGCGGCGCGGGGCGAGACGGCAGCCGCAATCGCGATCCTTTCCGAGGCAGAGGTTTCCGGCACCCGCAACCATTACCGCCGGCTGGTCGCATCGGCGCTGAATGACCATTTCCGGCTCTTGCTGGCCGGGGGTAATGCGGCGCTGGCGCGGGGGGTGCTGCTGGCACGCGGCGTCAGCGAAGACAGCAGTGAGAGCCCTGGCGCGCCTTCGACCGCGCATGAGATGGAACAGATCGCGCTTTCCAGGGTTCTGATCGCCGAAGGCAATCCCGCCGCCGCGCATGAGCGCCTGACCGGCATCGTCGGGCGGCTGCGCTATTCGGGGCGGCTCAGACGGCTGGTGCAGGTTCAGGCGGTGAACGCAATCGCCGCGCTGAACGCCGGCGAGCGCATGGCGGCGCTGAATGCGATTTCCGAAGCGGTCGAGACCGCCTTTCGCCAGGGTGCGCTGCGCAGCCTGCTCGATGAGGGCGCGGCCCTTGCACGGGTGATCGACTGGGCAAGGCCGCGCATCCCGTCCTGGTCGCGCGATGTGGCGCTTTCCGCCTTTGTCACGGGCCTTCATTCCCGGCTGTCTCCCTTTGCAACTGCAACCGGGCCACAGGCTCAGGCCGCGCCACCGCTCCTGTCACCCAAAGAGGCCGAGGTCGCGGCGGCCTTGCAGGCCGGGGCTTCGAACCGCGAGATTTCCGAACAGCTTGCGATTTCGATGGATACGGTGAAATGGCATCTGAAGAATATTTTCTCCAAGCTCGGTGTCTCCAACCGCATCCAGGCCGTGCTGGCTTTGTCGGCCAGGGGAGACCGCCCGGGCCCCCACCCGAAAGGGTAGTGAAGATTTTTCGCCGCCCCCCACCCCTAAGGGAGGCGCGTCCCCTTTGACCCTCGCCTAGCCTCCTCCCCGCAAGACCTGAGAATCACTGGGCGGGAGAAACGCGCGATGACCACCGGCCTCGTGTCGCATGAGCTGTATCACTGGCATAATACCCAGAACTGGAACCTGGTTTTCCCGCCAGGCCTGACGGTGCAGCCCGGCGAACATGTCGAAAACCACGAGACCAAGCGGCGGATCCGCAATCTGCTCGAGGTCTCTGGCCTGCTGGATTACCTCGCGCCGATCAAACCGCGCCCCGCGACCGAGGATGAGATCGCCCGCTTTCACACCCGCGACCATATCGCGAAGATCAAAGCGATCAGCGAGGCGGGCTGGGGCGATGCCTCTTACCTTACGCCGCTTGGCGCCGGAAGTTTCGACATCGCGCTGCTGGCGGCGGGCGGCACGATTGCCGCGATGGATGCGGTGCTGACGGGCCAGGTGCAGAATGCCTATGCCCTGGTGCGCCCGCCTGGACATCATGCCGAGCGCAATATCGGCATGGGGTTCTGCCTTTTCGGCAATGTGCCGGTGGCGATCATGCATGCCCAGGCGACGCATGGTCTGGGCCGTGTCGCGACGGTCGACTGGGATGTCCATCACGGCAACGGCACCCAGGACGCGTTTTATGACAGCGGCGATGTGCTGACGATCTCGCTGCATCAGGACCGGCTTTACCCGACCCATTCCGGCCTGCATTCCGAGCGCGGCACCGGCAAGGGTGAGGGCTACAACCTCAATATCCCGCTGCCGCCGGGCTGCGGCAATGGCGCCTATATCGAGGCGTTCCGCCGTGTCGTCCTGCCCGCGCTTGAGCGTTACAGGCCCGATCTGATCGTGGTGCCCTCAGGGTTCGACGCCTGCGCGGTTGATCCGATGGGGCGGATGATGGTGACTTCGGAAGGCTATCGCCAGATGACCGCCATGCTGATGGAGGCCGCAGACCGGCTGTGCGGCGGGCGCCTCCTGATGTCGCATGAGGGCGGTTATTCGGCGATGTATGCCCCCTATTGCGGCCTTGCGGTGCTGGAAGAAATGAGCGGCATCCGCACCCATGTCACCGACCCCTGGGCCGAACATGCAGGCTGGGGCCAGCAGGAATTGCAGCCACATCAGGCCGCGATGATTGCCGGGGCGGCGGCACTGCTCGACGCGATCAAATAAAAACACATATAAAACAACAGGGAAATGATCATGAAAACGCTGAAACTGGCAGCCCCCAATGTGATCCCCGGGCGGCGGACTTTCCTCAAGGGCGTCGCGGGCTTTGGCGGCGCGGCGGGCGCGATGCTTGCCGGAATGAATGAGGGCGCCCGCGCGCAGGGAGCCGCGATCCCGGTCGGCCAGGCGGCCCCCCTGACGGATTTCGCTGCCGCTGACGGGGTCGAATTTCGCAACGGTCTGATCATGGCCTGTGATGAGATCAACGCGCCTTGGCGGCATTCTGGGCCGCCCGCTGGAGCCTCAGTTCGAAGACACAAGCAGATGGGCGATGCCACCAACGTCCAGGCCGTGCAGCGTCTGATCGACCGCTACGGCGTCCATGCGGTGATCAACGGCTATAATGTCGGCTCGGGCTCGGCGATCCCGATGTGATCGCCGACAGCGGCATCATCTATGTGCATTATGATGCGACGCTTGGCCATACGAGCCTCATTGAATCCGACCCCGAACGCTATTTCGGCTCCTTCCAGGGCTGTGCTGCGGAATACTGGTACGGGCCGGGTTTCCTCGATTTCTCAAATCGCTGGAAGCGAATAAGGAATTCACCCGTCGAACAACAAGATGGCGGTGATCCTTTCGCGGGCGTCTATGCCGCGAATATCGCCATGGCGTCAAGGAACGCGCCGCCGAATATGGCTGGGAGATTCCATGTTCGAGACGGTTTCCGTGCCGATCTCGAATGGGGGCCGACGCTCGCGAAACTGCGCGAAGACCCGCCGGCAGTGATCTGCATCACCCATTTCTTCCCCGCCGATCTGGCGCAGTTCATGGTGCAATTCGCACCCAACCCCACGAATTCGCTGATCTATATGCAATATGGCCCGATGGTCCCCCGCCTTCCGCGAGATTGCCGGCAAGGCATCGGAAGGGGTGATCTATGCAACCCTGGTGGGCGATCTTCAGGATGAGATCGGGCTGGATTTCGAGAAACGTTTCAAAGAGCGGTTCCGGCGAAACTGCGGGCCATAATTCCGGGGCGCAACCTTATGATGATGGCGTATCTCTGGGCCGTGGGCGCGGCGCTCGCAGGGGGAGCGGCGAGCCGATAATGCCGACCAGAACCGCCTGGTCGCCGACCGGATGCGGAACCTCCATCTATCGCGGCGTCTGTGGCACCACGCGGATGAACCCGGCCAACAACGCCGCGCGCGCCTTCCGACCGAGGTCAACGACCCCTCGCTCGGCATGCCGCATCAGTTCCTGCAGATCCAGGATGCGGCCGTGGGCGGTAAGCTGATCGCGCCCTGGCCCTATGCGACCGGCCCCTATGTGAAACCGTCCTGGCTGAAATGACGGAGCCCGCGACGATCCTCGCCTGCTGGGCGCTTGAAAGCCGTCAACGCGCTGGACTTCACGGTCCGGCGCGGCGAGGTGCTGGGGATCGCGGGCCGAATGGTGCGGGAAAGACCACGCTTTTCGACGTACTCTCCGGCCTCTCGCCGCGACGCCCGCCGGGCGGGTGCTGCTGGCTGGCAAAGAGATCACCGCTGACGCCCCCGACCGCATCTGTCATCAGGGCCTTGCACGAACCTTCCAGCTGAATGCGGCCTTTGATTCCATGTCATTGCGCGACAATGTGCGGCTGGCGGCGCAATTCGGGCGCCGCGCGCGGCGATGCCCGGGCTGCGGCTTTCACGCGCGACGCAGAGGCCGCCGATCAGGCGCTGGACTTCGTGGGGCTGACCCGCGCAGGGCAACACTCGCGGGCCAGGCGCCGGTGATCGACCGTAAACTGCTGATGATCGCCTCGGCTTTGGCGACCGATCCGAAGATCCTGCTGATGGATGAACCCGTCGGCGGCCTGACCCATGCCGAGACCGATGTGATCATGGATTGCGTCCGGAGGCTGAAGGCGCGCGGCGTGACAATCATCCTGATCGAGCATGTGATGCGCTTTCTCGTTGGCCTGTCCGAACGCGTGATGATCCTCCATCACGGTGAGAAAATTTTCGAAGGCCCGCCCGGCGGACTGGTCGAAGATGCCACTGTGGTTGATGTCTATCTCGGGGCCGGCGCCTCTGAACGCTTGCGCGGTCATCTCAACGGGGGCGCAGCATGAGCCTGTTGGAAATCAGCGGCCTTGAGGTCGCTTATGGTGTGCAGCGGGTGATAAGCGGCATTTCGCTGACGGTCAAAGAGGGCGAATTCGCGGCGCTGGTCGGCCCGAACGGGCATGGGAAAACCACGGTTCTGCGCGCGATTTCAGGCCTTGCCCGCGCACGCGCCGGAGAGATCCGCCTTGACGGCCAGTCGCTGACCCGCGCGCGGCCCGACCGCATCGTCGCGGCGGGCATCATCCATGTACCGCAGGGCGACCTGTTATTTCCGGGCATGTCGGTGCTCGATAATCTCAGGATGGGCGCCTACCTTCCCGAAGCCGCGCGCGACGAGGCGCGCCGCCTTGATGAGGTCTTTACGCTGCTGCCGAAACTGAGGGACCGTCAGGCCAGACCGCCTCTACCCTTTCAGGTGGTGAACGGCGCATGGTCGGGATCGGGCGCGGGCTGATGGCGGGCGGGCGGATCCTGATGCTTGATGAGCCCTCTCTCGGGCTTGCCCCATCGTGATTGACCAGATCTATGAACTGGTACAGGCGCTGGCGAAATCGGGGCGCACCATTCTGGTGGTCGAGGAAAACGCCATCCGCATCGCCGATATGGCCGACCGGATGCATCTTCTCGACAATGGCGTCCTTGCCTGGTCGGGCACGGGACAGGAATTCCTGTCATCGCCGGAAATCTTCGCCACATATCTGGGGGGCTGAGCCATGGATGTTGCAACCCAGATCCTGATTTCCGGCCTGACTTTGGGGCGGTTTATGCGGTCTCGACCATTGGTCTTGCGCTGATCTACGGCGCGCTGAACATGCTGAACATGGCACAAGGCGGTCTGCTGGCGCTTGGCGGCTATATCGCGATGTGGGCGATGCAGGCGATGGGCTGGCCGGCGCCGCTGGCCGCGCTGGCCGCAATGGCGGCGGGGGCGATCGCGGGCGGGCTGATCTTTGTCGCGGCCGCGCGGCCGATGCTGGGCGGCGAAGGATTCGAGACCCGTATCTTCATCGCCACCATCGGCATCGGGCTGATGCTGGAAAGCGCGATCCTCAAAACCTTTGGCCCGCAACCCCAGGCGCAGAGCCTGAAGCTGGAAGGCGGCATCATGCTCGGCCAGGTCAACCTGCCCTGGCAAAATGTGCTGATCTTTGTTACCGCCCTGCTGATGCTGGTGCTGGTGGCGGGAATGCTGAACCGCTCGCGCCTCGGGCGGGCGATCCGGGCGACCTCGATGAACCGCGATGCGGCGCAGCTGATGGGGGTGCCGATCCGCCGGATCTACCTGACGATCCTGATGCTGTCCGGCGCATTGGCAGCGCTGTCGGGGATCATGATTTCCTCAATGTCGGGGCTGTTGCCGAATATGGGGGCCGACCCGATGCTGAAAGCCTTTATCATCTGTGTCGTGGCGGGGTTGGGGAATGTGCCGGGTGCCGCGCTGACCGCCTTTGCCATCGGCATGCTAGAGGCAGTCATCCAATACATCTTCGGCGTGCAATATGCCTTCGCGATCCTTCTGTGCCTCGTGATCGCGGTGCTGATCTGGAGACCTCAGGGCGTCTTTGGCCATAAGGAAGTGGTGCGGCTATGATCCGGTCTCCTGTCAGACGCGATGTCGTGATTGCGCTGGTGCTGTTTCTTCTGATGCTGGCGGTGCCGCTTTTGACCGGCACCCGCTATGTGCTGACGCAGCTGACGGTGTTCTTCATATGGGCGGTGGTGGCGAGCCAGTGGAACCTTGTCCTCGGCGTTGCGGGGATCTTTTCACTGGCGCAGATGGCGCTCTTCGCGGTCGGCGCCTATGCCACTGCGATGCTGGCCTATTATATCGGGCTGATGCTGCCTGCGGCGATGCTGCTGGCGGCCCTGGTGACGGTTGGGGTCTCGCTGGTGATCGGCTTTGCCTGCCTGAGGCTGAAAGGCCCCTATGTGGCGCTGCTGACGCTGGCAATCGGCCAGGTCATGTACCTTCTGGTCGTGAATGACACCGCCTGTTTCACCACCCCCGCCTCGGGCTGCCTGCCTTTGTTCGGCGGCGCGCGCGGCTTTTCGCGGTTCGGGGATCTGGGCTTTCGCGATCTTTTCGGCTCGAAATGGTATGTCGGGCATTACTATACCGGGCTGGTGCTGCTGCTTGCCGCGCAGCTGTTCTGCATCGCGATCATCCATGGCCCGCTGGGACTGGTCTTTCGGGGCCTGCGCGACAATCCCGGCCTTGCGCTGGCACGCGGCGTCTCGCGGATGCGCTATCAGCTCTGGGTCTTCGGCCTTTCCGCCTTTTTCACCGGCCTTGCCGGCGCCTTTCATGCCGCGCATTTCGGCGTGGTCGGGCCAACCGCCTTCGCTTTTGCAATGCTGCTCTTCATCCTTGCGATGATCGTGGTCGGCGGGCTTGGCACAACATGGGGGCCCCTGATCGGGGCCGCGCTTCTGATGTGGGCCGATGAGGGGCTGCGCGAAGTGTCGGACTGGCGCGAGATCGGCATCGGGCTTGTGCTGGCGGGCTGCGTGATCCTTTTTCCCAAAGGGCTTGCCGGGATCCGGTTCAGGTTCAGCCAGGGGCGCGGTCAAAAACCGGATGCACCACCTGCGCCCCCGCCTCATACCAGCCCGGTCTGACCGTCCGGAGCCGGAAACATCACCACCCCCCATTGGCGGGCAATCCGGTGCGGGCAGCGGGGGCCGGTGAAGCACAGGCCCCCGCCATGGGTCGGGCAAAGGGAGCAGCCCGGCCGGGGAAAAGCGACCATATCCCGGGAGGTCAGATGGCCTGTGGCCGGAAATCCGCATCGCGCGCAGGCATCACATTGCGCAAAAGCGTGATGGATTTCTCGAGACCTTCGAGCGAATTCAGCAGCACATCCTCATGCTCGATTGAGAGCCAGCCATCATACCCTGCCATCTTCAGCCGATAGCAGAAGTGCCGCCACCATTCCTCGCCATGGCCGAAACCAAGCGTAATGTAAGACCAGCTGCGCGCCGGAATATCCATCAGACCGCCGTTTTCCAGCAGGCTGGTCGTGGCCTGTTTCGGCGCATTGAGGAAGGTATCCTTGGCATGGACATGAAAGATCGCCGGCCCGAGCGCCCCGGCTGCGGCCAGCGGGTTGGCCCCCATCCAGAACAGATGGCTCGGATCGAGATTAGCACCGATCACCGGCCCGACCGCCTCGCGCAGCTTCAGAAGCGAGGGCACGTTATAGACGCATTGATTGCCATGCATCTCGAGCGCGATCTGCGATACGCCCGAAGCCGTCGCCAGATCAGACATCTCGCACCAGAACGGGATCAGCTTTTCCTGCCATTGCCATTCGAGGATCTTTTGCGTCTCGGGCGGCCAGCTTGCCACCACCCAGTTCGGCATCAGATCCCCCTCGCGCCCGGCCGGAAGCCCCGACATGGTCACGATCTTCGTGATCCCCATATCGCCCGCGATACGGATCGTGTCGCGCAGGCATTCCGCCTGGTGCGGCTCGGTCGGATGCAGCGGATTGCCGTTTGCATTCAGGCAGATCAGCTCCAGCCCGCGATCTGCAAAGGCCTTCAGGAAGGCCTTTCGTGCGCCCGCATCGCGCGCCATCAGCGCAAGGTCGAAATGCGGCGCGGTCGACCAGCCGCCGGTATTGACCTCAAGCCCCGCGACACCGAGACGGGCCGCCGTCTCCAGCACGCCCTCAAAGCTGTCCCCGCCGAGGCTGTCCGTTACGAAACCAAGCTTCATGGTCAGTCTGTCCTTTTGCGGTAGAATTCCGGCTGCGCGATCATGTCGACGACAACCCGTCGCCCCTCTTTCAGCGCTCTCACCCCGGCCTCGGCAATCACCGAGGCGGCATATCCATCCCAGGCACTGGCCCCATCCGCCGGAAAGACCCCGCTGCGGACAAAGTCGATGAAAGCGCGGTTCTGGCGGCGATAGGCCTCGGCAAAGCGCGGGCGCCAGTCGGCGGCATAGGTGGTGACCTGTTGCAAGCCTCGGTCGATGCGCGAATGCAGCGGGGCAGAAAGCGAAACCGCACCTGTTTCCCCGACCAGCTCGCCGCGCACGTCATAGCCATAGGCGGCGTTGTTATTGACCTCGATGGTGACGACCTGCCCCTGATCCGTTTCCAGCACCATCACCACGGGGCCGACCTTGCCGCTCGCGAGGTGTGGCGAGAAGGCCGTCACGGCGACATAATCCGCTCCCAGCACGAAACGGGCCACGTCAAATTCATGCGGCGCGGAATTGGTGATCGCCATATCGGCAGTGAAACCGGCGGCCGGGTTTTCGACATTGCGGTGGAAATTATGCATCATCACCGCGCGCCCGATCAGCCCGTCGCAAAGCGCCGCGCGCATCTCCTGGTAAGACTGGTCAAAGCGGCGCATGAAGCCAAGCTGCACCCGCTGCACACCCCCGGCGATCTCAGCCTCCATCACCTGCAGGCATTCGACGGACAGAGGCGACAATGGTTTTTCGCACAGAACCGCCTTGCCGGCTTTCAGACAGGCCAGCGTCAGGGGCGCATGGGTGAAGTCGGGGCTGGCGATCAGCACCGCGTCAATATCCGGTCTTGCAATCAGCGCCCCGGGGTCGGTGCCGGCCTCTGCGCCGAAGCGGCCGGCAAGGGCGCGGGCGCGGGCCGGATCGGCATCGACGATCTGCCGCAGTTCAGCCCCCGCCAGATCCTCGGCGAAGATCTTTGCATGATCGGCGCCCATTACCCCCGCGCCGATGATCCCAATTCTTACAACCATCTGTGTCATTCCTACCGTTTCACAGCCCATTGCCGCAGCAGCCGGTCGCCAAGCGCCGCCGCCACCACGATCAGCCCCAGTGTGAGGATGAACCATTGCGGCCTGACCCCCATTACCACCAGATAGGACTGGATCGACGACAGCACGAATGCACCCATCAGCGCGCCCGGCAGCGACACCCGCCCGCCTGCCAGCAGACAACCGCCCAACACGCAGGAGGCAATCGCCTGCAACTCCATCAGCCGGCCCATCGAGCCATCGGCAAAGCCGAGCTTGCCGGCTTCGAGCCCTCCGGCGAGGCCCGCAAGCAGCCCGCAGATCACGAAGGCCGAGAATTTGATCCGGTCGACCCGGACGCCGCGTGAATGGGCACTTGCGGCCGAGCCGCCGACCGCCAGCAGTCGATTGCCGAAGGGCGTGGCGCGCAGCAGGATCATCAGGACGACGAGGCTTACCCCCAGCCAGATCAATCCGGTGTTGAAGCCAAGAATATCGCCGCCGCCAAAGAGCCAGTAGGTAAAGCCCCCGCGCGCCGCGTAGGGGATCGAGAAGGAAAATCCGTCGGTCAGTGCAATAGCGATGCCGCGAAATATCATCAGCGATCCGAGCGTGATGATCAGCGAAGGTGTGCCGGTTTTCGTGATCAGCCAGCCATTGAAAGCCCCGATCAGCCCGCCTGTCGTCACCGCCGCCAGCATCGCAATCGCCGGGTCGATCTTGAGCGCCAGCCACAGATAGACCAGCGCGCCCATGCCAAAGGTCGATCCGACCGAAATGTCGATCTCGCCGGTGCCGATCACCAGCGCCACGCCCAGGGTCATCAGACCGAGCGTCGCCGTAACCTGCAAAATCGTCGCGAAATTATAGAGATTGGCCCAGCGGCCATCGGAACTGGTGGCGAAGAACGCCACCAGAAGGCCCGCGATCAGGAAGATGCCGATCTCGGAATGACGCCGCACCAGGCGCTTGAATCCTTGCGCCGCCATCAGACGGTCTCCCGCTTTTCGACCTTGCGGCCGCCCTGGCGGATGACCTCCTCCAGCTCGTCGGCAGTCATGGCGCTGGTGGCGGCGTCTTCGATTTTCTCGCCGTTTTCCATGATGATGATGCGGTCAGCGAGCTTGTGGACCTGGAAAATGTCATGGGTGATATAGATCACCAGCAGCCCCTGTTCCTTGAGCGCGACGGCCAGTTCGTTGACATGTTCGCGTTCGCGCACCGAAAGGTGGTTCGTGGGCTCATCCATGATGACAACGCGGTTCTTGAATTCGACCGCGCGGCCGATTTTCACCGACTGGCGTTCCCCCCCTGAAAGCCGCTCGACCTCGTCATCGGCCGAGACATTGTCGCGCAATCCGAATTCACGGATCACTTTGGTCGACATCTCGCGCATCTTTTTGAAATCGAGGATCGGGATGCCGAAAATGCGGCGCACCGGTTCGCGGCCAAGGTAGAAATTGCGCGCGATGGAGAGGTTGTCGCAAAGGCCCACCGATTGCTGAATGGTCTCGATCCCCTGATCGATGGCGAGTTTGGGGTGGAATTTTTCGACCCGCTCGCCATTGAACCAGACCTCGCCCGAGGTGGGTTTATGGATGCCGCAAAGCACGCGGATCAGCGTGGTCTTGCCCGCGCCATTGTCACCCACAAGGCCGATCAGCTCGCCTGCGTTGAAATCGACCGAGACATTTTTCAGCGCGTGAAAGGCCCCGAAGTAAAGCTGGAGGTTTTTGACCTGGATCAGCGGAGTGCCGGACATGGGAGGATCCTTTCGGGTCAGACAGAATGCCCTGCCCGGCGGGCAAGGGACTGGTTGAAGATGACGGCGACGATCAGGACCACGCCGACAAAGGTGATGAACCAGGAGGACGGCGCGCCAAGCGCGATCAGCTCATAGCGAAAGCTCGTGATGATAAAGGCGCCAAGCACCGCACCCACCAGCGAGCCGCGCCCGCCTGTCAGGAGGCAGCCGCCGATCACGGCTGCGGCAATCGCCTCCAGCTCCATCAGATCGCCCAGCGTCACATGGGTCTGCGGCTTGTCCGCCAGCGTCACGATCCCCGCGAAACCGGCCAGGAGCGCGCAAAGGGTGAAGGTGGCGATCTTGACGTGATCCGATCTGACGCCGCGCGACTCAGCACTGTCCTGCGCGCCGCCGGTCGCCAGCAGGCGGTTCCCGAACCTTGTACCCCAGAGCATGATATTCAGCGCGATACAGAGGCCGATCATCCAGAAAATCGCCGCCTCGATCCCGAAAAACTCGCCGCCGAACAGCCGGGTCAGCGGGTTGCTGCGCGCCGCTTCGGAGAAGTTGTTCACCGAGCCGCCGGTCCAGACATAGATCAGCCCGCGCGCGGCAAAGAGACCGCCCAGCGTCACGATCATCGAAGGAAGCTTTCCCTTCACAACCAGCAGGCCCTGGACCGCCCCCACCAGCGCCGCGATCAGCAGCGCGAGGATAATGGCGCCTCCGACCCCATATTGCGGCTCGAAAGTGATGAAGGCGACGCCCGTAAGCCCGTAGACCGACCCGACAGAGAGGTCGATTTCCTTTGTGATGATCACCAGCGCCTGGCCCATCGCAACAAGGCCGAGTATGGCCGAGAAATGCGCCACATTCGCCAGCGTCTGGCTGCGCCACCAGCCAGAGAAGTCAACAATGCTGAAGACGGCAAGCATCAGCACGACACCGATCACGGCGCCGAAGCTCTGGCTCCGGACGAGAGCTTGCAGGGGGGTTCGCATGAGGATCTTCCTCTGGCAGGCGGGCATATGCGGCGCGTTGGCAGGACTGGCCGGGAGACGCCCCCCGGCCGGCAATGGCACCAGGATTACCAGGTGTTTTGCTGATTATAGGCCTCTTCGCCAAAGACGCTGCGGACCAGATCAGACCATTTGTCAGCGTTTTCTCTGGTGATGATGATCGGGCCGGTCAGAATGTCCTGCTGCGGCGCATAGCCATGTTTTACATTCCAGTAGAGCCATTCCAGCGGCGCATAGCCCTGCAGCCAGAACCCCTGGCTGTTGGTGGCAAGGACATGCCCCTGACGGACGCCCTCAATCGAGACCGGGCCTTCGTCGACGGTCAGAACGGTCACGCCCTCCATATCGACATCGGGCGAAAGCCCCATCTCATTCGCGACCCCCCAGGCCCAGGGTGCCGACCAGCCGGCCACGGTGAAGATGTAATTGGTGTCGGTATTGGCCGAGAGATAAGATTGCAGCGTGTTGCGCGCGGTGGCGGGTTCGGCCCCGATGAACAACTCGTCGAATTTCGCGCCCGACGCCTCCATCACTTCACGCATCCCGGCGCACCGCTTTTTCAGCCCCTCATGCGCGCTGTCATGGCTGGCGCAGACCACCCGGGTCGGGGCCGGCACCACGCCCGCCTCGACCTGCGACAGGGCATATTCGCCCAGCTTGCGGCCAGTCAGCAGCTCGTCGCCGCCGACATAGGTGACGTAAGGAATGCGCTCGCCCTCGGGGCGGCCATCGGCGATGTTGAAGGCGACAACCGGAATGCCCGATTCAATCGCGCGGCGCAGCGGGCCTTCAAATGCGTCGGGGCTGACGATCGGCACCGCGATCCCGTCGGGACGGGTGGCAATCGCCTGTTCCAGCAGCCGCACATGTTCCTGGATCGAATAATTGTTGGTCGAGATATATTCGGCTTCAACATCAGGGTATTTCTTGCCGAATTCCTCCATCGCCATGGTCAGCCAGTTCATATTCGGATCGTTGGACCCAATATGCGAGACCACGACGAAGCGCAGTTTTTCACCATCTTGCGCCATGGCGGCGTCCGGAAGGGTCGCCGTGAGGGCGGTGGTCGCAAGCGCGGTCGCGGCCAGAATCCAGCCTTTGAACGTCATCATCTTATCTCCTCCTCCAAGGGTGCAATGAATATTGCAATCATGAGAAAATTGCGAAAGATGATTGAATGGCTGTTTCTGATGCAAATCACATCATTTGATGTCGCATAAGTCTTCGGGTGCCTTTGGGCTGCAGAGGGGGGCGGAAATGACGGAAAATTCCCACATGCAGGGCTGGAAAGGTCCAACGATAAAAGAGGTCGCGCGGCTTGCTGGCCTTGGCCCTGCAACAGTTGACCGCGTGCTGAACAACCGGCCGGGGGTGCGGGAAAAGACCCGCAACCGGGTTGTGGCGGCGCTCGACAAGCTCAGCCAGGAAAACCAGGGCCGTGAGGAGGCGCTGGATTTGCGGCTGTTCTGCGAATCCGGCACAAGCTTCAACGCCGCGATGGATGCGGCCGCCGATGCGGTGAACCGCTCGCTTCCCGGGGTGCGGATCAGCGGCTTTTATCTGACCACCCGCGAGGCCGATCCGGCGCTTTTCGCCCGCCAGATCGAACAGGGTGGCTGCGGGTCGGACGGGGTGATCGTAGTCGCGCGCGAACATCCCGCGATCAATGCGGCCTTACGCAAGCTGGGCCACCAGGGCGTTCCGGTCGTGTGCCTGACCAGCGATCTGCCCAGCTCGCGCCGCGCCGCCTATGTCGGCAATGACCAATATGCCGCCGGCAGCGTGGCGGCTTTGCTGATCGGCAGCCGCCTCTCGCAAAACCGCGCCAGCATCCTCATCGTCTCAAGCGTGCCCTTTCGCTGCCAGCAGGAGCGCGTGATGGGCTTTCGCCGCGTGTTGCGCAGCGATTTTCCGCATCTGCGTGTCCAGGAACAGGTGATCGCCAATGACGATCCCGAGACCACGCATCAGCAGCTGATCAGCCATTTCCGCGACCATGGCGTGCCGCTGGCGATCTATAATGTCGCCGGCGCCAATCGCGGCATCGCCTGGGCGCTCGAGGCGCTTGGCCGCGACCGTGATCCGGTTTTCGTGGGTCACGAGCTCACGCCGCATTCCCGCGATCTCCTGAGCAGCGGCGTGATGGATTTCGTGATCTCGCATGATTTCACCGCCGAGCTTTCCCAGGCCGCGCTCTGGATCCGCGATGCGGCGCGGGGTGTCACAGTGCAGCCTGCGGCCTCGCAGATCCTGCTGCACACGAAGTATAACTGCGCGCTATAGGGTTGCTTTGCGCTCTGGTCGCCACAGCATGAACAGGCCAAACGCCCATATCCCCGCCAGCGCGAACCAGGTGGCCGCATAGCCGAGATGGCTGTTTCGGAACTCTACCACCGTCAGCCCCGGCACCGGCAGCGTGCCCGGTGCCACCGCCTCGCCCGGCTGCCCCAGATCGAGGAACCAGGGCGCCACCTGGGGCAGCCCCAAAGACGCCGCAATAGCCACCACATCGCGCGAGAACCAGCGCCCCGCCGCCGGATTGTTTGACCGCAGGAAAGCGCCATCGGGCTGGCTCAGCCGCAAAAGCCCGGTGAGCCGCTGTTCGCCCCGGGGCGGGGCGGGCAGCGTGTCGCGGGCGGCTTCGGGGATAAAGCCGCGATTGATCAGGATGAACTGGCCATCATAACTGATGAAAGGGCTCATGACCCAAAAGCCGCGCCCCTGCACCGTGAGCGCCTGCACCAGGGTCGATGGCACTTCGAGATACTGACCCGTCAGCGCGAGGCGCATATATTCCGGCGCCTCAATCGCTGCGAAATCCGCCGCCCCCGGGGGGGCACCGGCTTTGCCATCAGCCGTGCTTCGGTCCGGGCGATCAGATCTGTCTTCCAGGCCAGGCGCTGGACCTGCCAGACGCCCAGCCCGATCAGCCCGGCAAAGACCAGCGCAGCCAGCACCAGCGCGACGATACCCGCCGCGCCGCTGCGCCGGACCGTCACGACCCGAAACCCTGCAAGGCCTCGTGGTTCATCTGCGGCATCATATTGGTGTTCATATGATACATGACCCAGATCGAGCCCGCGAGCATGATCACCACCACGATCAGCGTGAAGATGGTGGACATCATGGTCCAGCCTTCCTCGTGCCTGGTGGTCATATGCAGGAAATAGATCATATGGACGATGATCTGCACCACCGCGAAGCCCACGATCAGCGCGATGGTCGCAAGCCGGCTCTCAAAACCGCCGGACATGACCACCGCAAAGGGGATCGCGGTCAGGATCACCGACAGGATAAAGCCCCTGATATAGCTGGCATGGCTGCCATGCCCATGATCCTGGCCCCCGCTTTGGCCATGCGTGTCGTGATGCGCGCCCATCAGATCATCCCCAGCAGATAGACAAAGGTGAAAACGCCGATCCAGATGACGTCAAGGAAGTGCCAGAACATCGACAGGCAGCTCATCCGGCGGATATTCGGCCCTGTGATGCCTTTGACCGACAGTTGCACCATCATCGTCACCAGCCAGATTGACCCGAAGGTGACGTGCAGCCCATGGGTTCCGACCAGCGCAAAGAAAGACGACAGAAAGGCAGAGCGGCCAGGACCCGCGCCCTCATGGATCAGGTGGTAAAACTCGTAAATCTCGATCCCGAGAAAGGCGAGGCCAAAGAGCAGCGTGACAAAAAGCCAGCCCAGCATCCGCCCCTTCTGCCCGGCATACATCGAAAGCATCGCAAAGCCGAAGGTGATCGACGAGAAGAGAAGCATCGCCGTGTTGATCGCGACAAGGTTCAGATCAAACAGCACCTTCGGCCCCGGCCCCGCGGCATAAGAGGTGCCAAGCACCCCATAGACCGCGAAAAGCACCGCGAACATCAGGCAGTCGGACATCAGATAGACCCAGAATCCGAGGGGGGTCGACGCCCCCTCTTCCGGGTGATGTTCAGACTGGTCCCAGTATTTCGCGACCGCCTCAGGGTTGTTTTGCGCATAGATCGCGGCGGGATTGGCGGGAGAAAAAACGCTCATGATCAGCCCCCCGCCGCTGCTTGCAGCTGTCTGGTGCGCGCGGCCTCTTTCGCCTCGATCTCAGAGACCGGGATGTAGAAGTCGCGGTTGTAGTTGAAGGTATGCCAGATCGCGACCACGATCAGCGCCCCGAAGGACAGGATCGCGAGCCACCAGATATACCAGATCATCGCCATGCCGAAGACGGTCGCAATCGCCGAAAGCACCACACCCGTGCCGGTGTTTTTCGGCATATGGATGGCGTGATATTTGCCGGTCGGGCGCGCGGCCCCTTCGCGTTTCATATCCCACCAGGTGTCAAGCCCGTGGCTGACCGGCGTATAGGCGAAGTTGTAATCCGGCGGCGGCGAAGAGGTCGCCCATTCCAGCGTGCGGCCGTCCCAGGGATCGCCGGTCTCGTCGCGCATCGCGGGGTCGCCCCGCTTCCAGATCGAGACCCCCATCTGCACGAACATCGCCGCGATCCCGATGGCAATCAGCACCGCGCCAAAGGCCGCGACACCGAACCAGATCTGATAAGACGGGTCATCGAACACCCGCAGACGCCGCGTGACGCCCATCAGCCCCAGCACATAGAGCGGCATGAAGGCCATCCAGAAGCCCACGACCCAGAACCAGAACGAGACCTTGCCCCAGAAGACGTTCAGCTTGTAGCCAAAAGCCTTGGGCCACCAGAAGTTGATCGCGGCAAACAGACCGAACAGCACGCCGCCGATGATCACATTGTGGAAATGCGCCACCAGGAAAAGCGAATTGTGCAGCACGAAATCTGCCGGCGGCACGGCAAGCAGCACGCCGGTCATGCCGCCCACCGTGAAGGTCAGCATGAAGGCGATGGTCCACATCATCGGAAGCTCATACCGGATGCGGCCCTTATACATGGTGAAGAGCCAGTTGAAGAGCTTGGCCCCGGTCGGGATCGAGATGATCATCGTGGTGATCCCGAAGAACGAGTTGACGCTCGCCCCCGACCCCATGGTGAAGAAGTGGTGCAGCCAGACAAGGTAGGACAGGATCGTGATACAGATCGTGGCATAGACCATCGAGCTGTAGCCAAAGAGCCGCTTTCCGGAGAAGGTCGAGGTGACTTCCGAGAACACACCGAACAGCGGCAGGATCAGGATATAGACCTCGGGGTGACCCCAGATCCAGATCAGGTTGACATACATCATCGCATTGCCGCCCGCCTCATTGGTGAAGAAGGCAGTGCCGAGATAGCGGTCCAGCGTCAGAAGGATCAGCGTCATCGTCAGAATCGGGAAAGAGGCCACGATCAGGATATTGGCGCAAAGCGAGGTCCAGGTGAAAATCGGCATCCGCATCAGGGTCATGCCGGGCGCGCGCATTTTCAGGATCGTGATCAACAGGTTGATGCCCGACAGCGTGGTCCCCACGCCCGCGACCTGCAGGCCCCAGATGTAATAATCGACACCGACATAGGGGCTTGATTGCAGCCCCGACAGCGGCGGGAAGGCCAGCCAGCCGGTCTGTGCAAATTCCCCGATGAACAGGGATGCCATGGTGATCACTGCGCCGCCCACCGTCATCCAGAACGAGAAATTGTTCAGGAAGGGGAAGGACACATCGCGCGCCCCGATCTGCAGGGGCACCAGGTAGTTCATCAGCCCGGTGATGAAGGGCATCGCCACGAAGAAGATCATGATCACACCATGGGCGGTGAAGACCTGATCGTAATGGTGCGAGTTCAGATAGCCTTCAGATCCGCCAAAGGCCCACACCTGTTGCAGCCGCATCATCAGCGCATCGGCAAAGCCGCGCACGAACATGATCAGCGCGAGGATGATATACATGATGCCGATCTTCTTGTGATCGACCGATGTGAACCACTCTTTCCAGAGATAGCCCCAGAGCCTGAACTTCGTCAGCGCGGCCAGCAGCACGAGGCCGCCCAGAACAACACCGGCAAAGGTGACCCAGATGATCGGGTCTTTCGGAATGGCCTCCCAGTTCAGGCGGCCCAGAAGAAAGGTTGTGGGCTGAGCGCCCGGCGCATCTGCCATTTCTCAGCGTCCTTTCAGAAATCTTCGCCCGCAGCCGGTTCCGGCGCGATCTGGCTGAACTGGGTATTGGCCCGGCCGAAAAGGCCTGACGGCGGTGTCAGACCGGCACCGCGCATCGGGCCGGGCGCGGTCACTTCACGCGGCGCGATGACGACGCGCTGGCTGAGCATCCTGGCTTCTTCATCCGGGCCACAGAACCCCTGGATCATATTGGCATTGCCGCCGAGCACCGGGATCGCGAGGCTGCGGCCGTCGGCGCTGGCATATCTCGGCATCAGATTGAGGATGCCGGCACGCCCCGCGCCGCCTGCGGCGTCAATCTGCATCATTTCGGCGACGCAGATCTTGCCCTCTTCGACACAGATATTGACGACCCGCGCGAACAGCACCGGATCAACCCCGGCATAACCACGCGGCGGCTCGTTCTGGCTTGGGGCCGCAAGCTGCAGATAGGTGTCGCGGTCAAGCATCCCACCCGCCGCCTTCGTCTCGGAGACAAAGCCGTCAAACCCGGCCTGATCGGTCACCGTGGTCACAAAATGCATCCCCGAGAACCCGGCGCCGGAATAATGCGAGGCGATGCCTTTGTAATCGCCCTGCTCGTTCAGCACGCCATGGAGCTTGGTCTCCATCCCCGGCATGGCATAGATCATCCCGGCCATGGCGGGGATGTAGAAGGCATTCATCACCGTGGACGAGGTCAGGCTGAATTCAACCGGCGTATCTTCGGGCACCACAAGGCGGTTCACCGTGGCGATCCCCTGGTCGGGGTAGATGAACAGCCATTTCCAGTCGAGCGCGACCACTTCGACCTTCAGGGTCTCGTGGTCTTCGGTGACGGGGGTGTTCACATCTACGCGATCAAGCGGCCTATACGGGTCCAGAAGGTGGGTCCCCACCCAGGTCAGCGCGCCCAGACAGATGATCAGCAAAAGCGGCACTGCCCAGATCACCAGTTCGAGTTTGGTCGAATGATCCCAGTCGGGCTGATAGTCTGCCTCTTTGTTTTTGCTGCGATATTTCCATGCGAAAAACAGCGTGAGCAACATCACCGGCACGATGATGAGAAGCATAAGAAGCGTTGTCTGCACCAGCAGATCGCGCTGCCTTGCGGCGACATCCCCTGCGGGGGCCAGCACTTCTGCCTTGCATCCCGCCAGTGCCAGAACCGCGACCATCAGAAGAGTCGCCGGGGATTTTATAAATGATTTCATATGACTGCCTTCATCTGCCGAAGTGGTCACGCTGGGCGGGCCTGACTGCCAGGTCCCCTCGCCTCTATCGCCTAACGTCATGCGGCGGCGCAGAACATGCGGCGTTTTGCCATATGCCGGATATACCGTATTCAGGGGCAAGTGAGTACAGGCGCCCCACCGCGACCCCTGCAAAAGGGGGCCGGGGCAGATCCGGCGCTTCTGATCCTGCCCAATTCCTGAACCAGCCGGGACCCCATTCAGATGTCGAACTCTTCCGCCACTGGCCGCAGTGATACCAGCAACGAAGCGATCCATTCCGTGTCGCCCTCTGACATCGCGGTCGGCGTCATCATCGGCCGCGCGTCAGAGTTTTTCGATTTCTTCGTCTTTGCCATCGCCGCAGTGATCGTTTTCCCGAAACTGGTGTTTTCCTTCACCGATCCGCTTTCGGGCACGCTGATGTCCTTTGGCCTGCTGGCGCTGGCCTTTGTCGCACGCCCCATCGGCTCGCTTTTGTTCATGTGGCTCGACCGGCAGATCGGGCGGGTGGCAAAACTGACCATCGCACTATTCATGATGGGCACGGCCACTGTGGCGATGGGGCTTTTGCCCTCCTATGACACGGTCGGGATCTGGTCGGTGGTCATTCTGGCCGTGCTGCGGATCTGTCAGGGCCTGGCGCTGGCCGGCGCCTGGGACGGGATGCCGTCGCTGTTGGCGATGAACGCGCCAAAACATCAGCGCGGGCTTTACGCGATGGTGCCGCAACTGGGGGCGCCGATCGGGTTGATCGTGGCGACATTGCTGTTCGCCTATCTGCTCCACAGCCTCAGCCTGCAGGATTTCATGGAATTTGGCTGGCGCTATCCGTTCTTTGTGGCCTTCGCGGTCAATGTGGTGGCGCTGTTCGCGCGGCTGCGCATCGTCGCCTCGCATGAATTCCAGGAGCTCTATACCTCACGCGAATTGCAGCCGACCCCGGTGGGGCAGACGCTGCGCGAAGATGGCAGCACCGTGGTCCTTGGTATTTTCGTGCCGCTGGCCACATTCGCGATGTTCCATATGGTGACTGTGTTCCCGCTGTCCTGGATCAACCTTTACACCGATGAAACCATTGGAGAATATCTGCTGCTTGATGCCGGGGCCGCCGCGAACGGGATCCTTGCGGTGATCCTTTCGGGCTGGCTTGCAGATGCATTCGGACGGCGTCGGCTGTTGCAGGCCACCGCCGTTCTGATCGGGCTTTTCGCCATCGCGGCACCGGTGCTTTTGGCGGGCGGGCGCAGCGGAGAGGTGGTCTATCTGCTGCTGGGCTGGACCATTCTGGGGCTGAGCTTCGGCCAAAGCTCGGGCGCAGTCGGCGCGCTTTTCGGGGCGAAGAACCGCTATACCGGCTCTGCCATCGTCTCGGACCTGGCATGGATGTTTGGCGCCGGCTTCGCGCCCATCACCGCGCTGTTCCTGGCCTCGTCGCTTGGGCTGCCGGCCGCCGGTCTATACCTGCTTTCCGGGGCAGTCTGTTCGATCATCGCAATCTGGATCGCCGGCCGGCTGGAATTCCGCGCCGCCGGCTGAGCCAGGCATTTCTCATGCGCTGTGCCGCATTTCGGCGGCAGAGCCCTGCATCTGATCACAGGCACAAAGCCCGTGCCGGAGATGGCGCCGCACCAGATCGCGGCCCTCTCGACCGTTCAGCAGCCGCCGCGCCGGATCAGGCAGGCGCGTGGCAAGGCCTGGCAGAACCGCCAGGATCTCGGCCAGCGCGCCGGGGCGCAGCATTTTCTGCGCCTCAGACCCGGGCAGGAAGGATTCCGCCGCCGCCCCCTCGGCGTGGATCACTTCATGAGCATCAAACAGCAGATGGAAATATTCGGTCTCTGACGCATCCTCGCAGATCGCAATCCCGTCAAAACCGCTCATATGCTTTGCCGCAAGCAGGATCCCCTCGCGCGCGAAAAGATGGCTGACAATGCGCGAGGACATCAAAAACCGGTGCTGCTGCGACACGATAAGATCACGCAGCGGCAGACCATTTCCAAGCGCTCCTGCCCGGAGCCGGACCGGGCGCAGCCCCGGATCCGCCTGCATCTGCGGCGCGCTTACCTGGCGCGAGCCGATCCAGCGCAGCACCTGCGGCCCGTGATCCAGTGTCAGCACGAGATCGCCCGCCACGAGATCTTCGACCGCAATTTCGCCCCTGGGCGTCGCAATCCTGGTGCCGCGCGTAAAACAGATCACACCGGTCGTTTCGGTGTTCAGCGCCATGGCGTCGACCGTCATGCCGCCATTCTGGATCCGCAGCCCGCCCGCAACCGCGTTCAGCACCCCATCCGCCAGATCGGCGCGCATCCATTGCAGCGGATTGCCATAGGTCTGGCCGGGATGTGCGGCATTCCAGGCGTCCAGCGCCGCGTGATTGTAATAGGCGGTCAGGTCGACGAAGTCATTGTTGAGGCTGTTGCCGTCATTGATCGCCCCGGTATTGCCGGTGCCGAAATCGGCGATCAGAACCTGCCCGGTCGTGGTATTGATATAAAAGACGTCATTGCCGTCGCCGCCGTAAAGCGTGTCATTGCCGCCATCGGCGTAAAGCGAGTCGCGGCCCGCGCCGCCATAAAGCAGATCAGACCCCGCGCCGCCGTAAAGCCGGTCATCGCCGACATCACCGTAAAGCGTATCATTCCCGGCATCGCCATATAGAACATCATTGCCGTCACCGCCAAAGGCTGTGTCATTGCCGGCGCCGCCATAGATCAGATCGCTGCCGCCATCGCCGCGGATAATGTCGTTATCGGCATCGCCATAGAGCGTATCATTGCCCTCGCCGCCCTCGACCGTATCATTGCCGGTGCCGCCGTAAATCGTGTCATTGCCGGTGCCGCCATAAAGGGAATCGTCGCCGCCCCGGCCCTCGATACTGTCGTTTCCGGCGCCGCCGCTGATATGGTTCGTATAGGAATCGGCCCCGGTCCCCATCTCGTCATAACCGATCAGCGTATCGTCGTAGCTGGACCCGACAATGCCATCCACGCCTGCATAAGTGTCGCCGGCAGCATGGCCTCCCGACCCGGTCCAGGTCGTCAGGTTGACATTCACCGCTGCGTTGGAGGCCGAATAATCAACAATATCAAGACCGGCGCCGCCGCTCAGGTAATCCGCGCCCTCGCCGCCGACCAGAGTATCCGCCCCATCGCCGCCATAGAGCGAGTCATTGCCCGCGCCGCCATAGAGAAGATCGTCGCCGGCCTCGCCGTTCAGAACGTCATTGCCACCGCCGCCGTAAAGTGTGTCGTTTCCCGCGCGGCCGTTAAGCGTATCGGCGCTGTTACTGCCCGTCAGAGCATCATTGCCGTTCGAACCATTATACGTTGGCATGGTGAGGGTTCCACACGAGAAAGACCGCCAAAGAACACAGCGGCCCGTACTGTCTACCCTCCCGTTATGATTAAAGTTCGACAAGATTGCGGCGGATTGCCGACGCGGCAACAGGCGCCGCGCCGGGTCTGGCAGTCAGGCATGCGGGCGGATCTCTTCGCCCTTTTCTGCGCCAGCCTGGTCGCGGGTCTTGTGGCGGATCACCAGCCCGGCAAGGACCAGGGCAAGAATGGCCGCGACGGTGACCCCGGTGAAAGCCTGTTCAAAGGCCGCGCGGGCCAGGGTGATCACCTGATCGGCCTCACGCTGCGGCAGGCTGGCCGCAAGGATCAGCGCCTCGTCGAGACTGTCGCGCGCCTCGCCTGCGATGGCGATGCCTTCGGGCAGAACGAGGCTGCGGGTGTAAAGCGCCGACATCAGACTGCCCAGCAGCGCCACGCCCAGGGCGCCGCCCAGCTCATAGGACACTTCCTCGACCGAGGCCGCCATGCCCGCCCGCTCTTCCGGCGCCGAAAGCATGATCGCGACCGACGCGCCGGTCATCGCCGCGCCGATCCCGAACCCCATCACCGTCAGGGCGGCCAGCCAGGCCCAGGCCGGGCCCTGATGCAGCGCCAGATAGGCCGCCAGCGCGAAGCCTGACAACAGAAGCGACCCCCAGAGCACCCGTGACGCGCCAAGACGCGGCAGCGCCAGCCCGGTCAGCGGCCCGGACAGGAACGAGGCCAGCGGGATCGGCAGGATCAGCAGCCCGGCCTCAAGCGGAGAGAGCCCGTCGACCAGCTGCAGACGCTGGCTGAACACCAGCTCGAACCCGATCAGCGCCGCCGAAGCGGTCAGCGCGGTCACCACACCGGCCGAAAACCGGGCATTGCGGAACAGGCTGAAGTCGATCAGCGGTCGGCTCGCGCGCAGCTGGCGGCGCAGGAAGATCCACATGGCCAGCGCCCCGATCCCCGCCGAAAGCGCCAGCGCCAGCAGATCCGGCTCGCGTTTGGCAAGTTCCTTGATGGCAAAGACGAGGCCGACCAGCCCGACCATCACCTGGACCGATCCGGCCAGATCCCAGGGGATGTCCGGATTGCCCGGACGCCGCTTCAGCAGCATTGCGCCGCTGATCAGCGCCAGGATCACCACCGGCACATTGATCAGAAAGACCGAACCCCACCAGAACCATTCCAGCAGCACGCCGCCCACCACCGGGCCAAGCGCCGCCCCACCCGAGGCGACCGCCGCCCAGATGCCGATCGCGAATGCGCGCTCTTTCTCATCGGTGAAGGTCAGCCGGATCAAAGACAGCGTGGCCGGCATCATCATCGCGGCCCCTAGCGCCAGCAGCACCCTCGCGAAGATCAGCATCGAAGGCGTGGGCGAGAAAGCGGCGACCACCGAGGCGAGGCCGAAGACGCAGAGCCCCGCAAGGAACATCTGCTTATGGCCCAGCCGGTCGCCGAGCGTCCCCAGCCCAGGCAAAAGCCCGGCTACGACCAGCGGATAGGCATTGACGATCCAGAGTTTCTCGGTTGCCGTAGCACCGAGATCATGGGTCAGGCGCGGCAATGCGGTATAGAGAACCGTCATATCGATGACGATCAGGAACAGGGCACTTGAGATAATGGCAAGAACAAGCCAGCGATTGGCGGCAGACATCGGAAGGATCCGTTACTCGGTGAGGGCGTCATGCGCCCCGGCTGCAATATAAATACAACTGCATTGAAATGAAAGAGCCAAGATGTCGGGACGCCCGCGCAGCATAGACCGCGAGAAACTGCTTGATGCGGCGGAAGCAATTGTCGCGGCTGAAGGCGCGGCGGGACTGAGCTTTGGCGCTCTGGCAAAAGCCGTCGGGGTCACGCGCGGTGGCGTGCAATATGCCTTTGGCACCAAAGAGAACCTGATCCGCGCCATGGTCGACCGCTGGTCGGACAGTTTCGAGACCGATGTGCTGGGCGGCCTTGACCCCGACCCGACGCCAAAGGCGGTGATCCAAAGCCATGTCCGCGCCAATGTCGCGGCGGCCGATGCCGATTTTGCCCGCTCGGCCATGATGATGACCGCGATTTTCCAAAGCCCGGACCAGGTGGCTGAAACCCGGGCCTGGTATGACAGGCGGCTGGGCGGGCTTGATGTCAGCCGCCCCGAAGACCGCGACGCCGCCATTGCCTTTCTCGCCAGCGAGGGGGTGTTTTTCCTCAGGAGCTTTGGGCTGATCGGGCTGGATGACGCCGCCTGGCAACAGATCTTCGCCGGAATCACGCGCCTTGCGGCTGGCCCGGGAGAAAGCGAACCCTGACGGGGCCGAACCTCTGTGGATCGCTCCGCAAAGGCACCAGCTCAGCCCGGTTCGGCACAAGACCCGGCCAGGCGCTCTGTCTCAGCCGCCGCCATTCTGACCCGCCTGAGGCTCGATCCGGCGCCTTATATCCGCAGCAGCCTTGCGTCATCCTCGCCGGTCACCGGCGAAGCAATCACACGCCTGCCAGTGATGCTATCACCTGCCCGTATGCGGCCTTCCGCATCTGGCGCCTCGTTCCGGCCCTTCGGCGCGGCAAGCCGGTGCGGCTCCCGGGGAGGAACATCGGGCGGCGTGAACCGAACCCGGACGGCTCTTTGTGCAGGAGCGCATCACACGGGC
This sequence comes from Gemmobacter sp. 24YEA27, assembly GCF_030052995.1. Taxonomy (NCBI): domain Bacteria; kingdom Pseudomonadati; phylum Pseudomonadota; class Alphaproteobacteria; order Rhodobacterales; family Paracoccaceae; genus Gemmobacter; species Gemmobacter sp. 24YEA27. Next base: position 161,214 of record NZ_JASJPW010000002.1, read on the forward strand.
ACTGCTTCCCTGGCTGCGCAAGGCCGGGGCCCCGGCCTCCATCGGGCTCCCCCTGATCTCTGCGCCGCTGGTCGGGCCGCTGACTGACCGCGCCGCGTTTGACGCTGTGCAAAAGCCCATTGCCGCTGCCCGCGCGCGTGATGGCCAGGTGACCGGCGGCGAGTAGGGGCGTGTCGAAGGTGCTGCAACCTTCTGGATCCGACCGGCCCTGATCGAACTGCAATTGGCACGGGGTTCTCTTCATCGATCTTCACCGCCGATCTGCCCGAGACAGAGCAGCGCCCCTCGGCGGCGGGCGCGAAAGCGGCCCGGACGCGTGGAGGGGGGCAGATGCGGCGCAAGACCAATACGATCAAATACCCCAACAGACTGCGGCGGGGCCAGGGCGTGGTTTCGACACTGGTTGAGCGCCTCGCGCGCCGCTCATCGAGAATTGCACTGCTGTTCGTGTCGCATTGGGGTAAACTCGGCCGCAGGGCATATGCCGGGGGGAAGATGGCAAGGAACAGGCGGCGCGCCATGACAGGTCGGCTATGACAGAAAAGGGCCTCTCTGCGCCCCAGAAGGCATTGCTTGCCGAAGCACAAACCGCGCCGGGCGGGATCCTGTCGCTGAAAGACGATCCGCGTGGCGAAGAGGTGGTCGCCCTGGCCGAGCGGCTGACCGATCTTGGCCTGTTGCGCATCGTGACCGCGCGGCGCTACCGGCTGAGCGATGCTGGCCGGGCCGCGCTCGAGGTGAAAGCGGGACAACGCCGCGCCGCCCGCAGCCAGCCAGCCGCGACTGCAATGGATGCCGAAACCGAAGCCGGAAAACCACCGGGATTCTGGGCCCGCCTTTTTGGAGGCAAAAGTTGATTTCTGGCCCGGTTCACTCCGCCAAACCCGGCTGAACCGGGCCCGAAGGCAGCTGCAATTCCACCTCCAGGCCGCCACCCGCCCGGTTCCTCAGCGCCATCGTGCCGCCATGCGCTGCGACGATCTTGCGGGTGATCGCGAGGCCGAGACCAATGCCGCCGGTCTCGCGTGAGCGGCTTTCCTCGCCGCGGACAAAGGGCTGCAGCACATCGGCAAGCCGGTTCTCCGGGATCCCCGGGCCGCGGTCGCTGACCGTAATCACCGCCGCCCCCCGGATACGTTCAAGGCTCACCCGGGCCGAGCCCGCATAGCGCTGCGCATTGTCGATCAGATTGCCAACGGCGCGGCGGATCGCCACCTCCTGCACCGGAGCGATCACCGGCTCATGCGCCGCGAGATTTACCCCCGCCCCCGCGCAAAGATCGGCCAGCACCTCGCGCAGATCGGTCTCACGGCGCTCTTCTTCCGGCCCGGATCCGGTGGTGTAGCGCAGGATATCATCGGTCATCACCGTCATATCTTCGAGGATGCGGATCATCGGCAGGCGCAGCGCATCCTCATCTACCCCTTCGACGCGCAACCGCAGGCTGGTGATGGGCGTGCGCAGGTCATGGCCAACTGACGCCAGCATCCGGCGCCGGTCCTCTTCAAATGCGGCGATCTGGCTTTGCATCGTGTTGAACGACGTCGCCGCATCGCGGATCTCGCGCGGGCCGGTTTCAGTCAGGCGCACCGAATGATCCCCCCGCCCTGCCGCCAGCGAAGCAGCGGCCAGCTTTTGCAGCGGGCGCGTCATCTGGTTCAGGAAGAAAAGCCCGATCGCCAGTGCCACCGAAAGCGACGCGATCAGCGGGATGAAAAACGTCGATTTCTGCCGCCAGACATTCGAGAGACCCAGCGGATAGACCAGTGAATTGAGCCATTCCCCCTGACGCACTCCCTTGGCCAGCTGGACCGAGATGATCAGAAGCGCCGGGCTGTGCAGATCGGCGCTTTGCCGGGCGATGGGCCGGGCCACAAGGATCACATGGTTCGGCAGTGCACGGCGGATCTCATCGGCGATATCACCCAGCTCCTCCCCCGCATTGCGGGTCAGCGGGTCAGGTTCGATGGAAAAACGGGTGTATCCGGTCATCGAGCGGGTGACGATCGCCTCGCCGGTCTCGCGGTCGGTCTCTTCAATGGTGTCAATCAGCGCGACGAGACGGCCCATATCATGCTGCACCCGGATCGCCTGGTCAAAGGCCGACCCTTCCTGCGCCAGAAGCCAGGCGGCGGCGACATTGCAAAACAACAGCGAGGCAATCAGCAAAAGCGCGAAACGGCCATGGATACTGTCAGGAAGACGAAACTGCATGCCTCAGCCGTCCGGCCGGACATCGTCAACAATCCGGTAGCCGCCACCCCAGTCGGTCAGGAGGATCTTCGGCGCCCGCGCATTGTCCCCAAGCTTGCGCCGCAGCCGGAATATGCAATTGTCGGCGGCACGCATCGTCGTCGTATCCCCCTTGCGGCTGATCAGCTTTGCGATGTCCTCGCGGCTCAGGACCCCGCCCGGATGATCAAGCAGCGCCTCAAGAAGCCGGTTCTCGCCCGAGGTCAGCCCGACCTCGGCCCCGTCGGGCAGCAGCAATGCCTGTAGCTGAGGATCGTGCACGATCCCGGCAAAACGCCGCCTTTCCCGCGCCGGCCCGGGTTTTGCGAGGCTGCCCCGCCGCAAAACGGCATGAATGCGCGACAACAGCTCGCGCGGATTGAAGGGTTTGGTCACATAATCATCAGCGCCCAGATCGAGGCCCCGGATCTTATTGGCGTCACTGTGCAGCGCCGTCAGCATGATCACCGGAATGCGCGCCCCGGTGCTGCTGTTCATCAGCGCGCGGTAGAAACTTAGCCCGTCTTCGCCCGGCATCATCAGATCAAGGATAATGAGGCTGATCGTTTCATCGTGCAAAACCGCCCGCGCCTCATCCGCCGATGCGGCGCCAACCGCCTCGAACCCGTTCCTCGCGAGATAGTGGCAAAGCGGATCGCGGATATCGGCGGCGTCATCGACCACCAGCAGTTTCGGTATGTATGTCTTCTGCATTCGCCAGGGGCCCCGGAGCCTCGGCTGCCGGAATGATGTCCAGGAGATTCCCCCGACCGGAGCCAAACCCATAGTAAACCCGGCCACCGGCCCGGACAACGTGGCGAGGTTGTCACATTCCTGAGTGAATTTCCAGGACAAATCCGGCGAAACCCGTCAGCCAGAGACAGTTCGCGACAGTTCTGTCGCAAACGGCTTGCCCCGCCCGGGTGTCGCGGCATGAACCGGGCCAAAGCCCGCATTCAGCCAGCCAGAAACCCCGATTCCACGGAGTCTTGTGATGCAGACCCATTCATCGCGCCTTGCATCCGGCACGGCGCTGTTTCTGGTGCTTTCCACCGGTTTTTTGGTGACCCCGGCCCTTGCCCAGTCGAGCTCGGAAGAGGACGAGGCGGTCGAACTTGGCACCATCGTTCTTTCGGCCGAAGACCAGATCAAACAGGCGCTAGGCGTCTCGACCATCACCGCAGAAGATCTGGCAAAAACCCCGGTGATGAATGACATCTCGGAAGTCGTGCGCAAGATGCCGGGCGTCAACCTGACAGGGGCCTCGGCTTCGGGTCAGCGCGGCAACCAGCGCCAGATCGACCTGCGCGGCATGGGGCCGGAAAACACCCTGATCCTGATCGACGGCAAACCGGTCAATTCGCGCAATGCGGTCAAGATGGGCCGCAATGGCGAGCGTGACACCCGGGGCGATTCCAACTGGGTTCCGGCAGAGCTCATCGAGCGGATCGAAGTCATTCGCGGCCCGGCGGCGGCGCGCTACGGTTCGGGCGCCTCGGGCGGTGTGGTCAATATCGTGACCAAACGCCCTGACAGTTTTACCGGTCAGGTCGGGCTGCATTACACCGCGCCCGATAACAGCAAGGAAGGCGACAGCTATCGCGGGTCTTTCATGCTGGCGGGCCCGGTGGGCGAGAGGCTCAGCCTGCGGATCTTCGGCGGCTATAACAAGACCAATGGCGATGCGGCCGATCTCAACCCTCCGACCGCGACCGGTGCCACGCCCCTGGCCGGCAAAGAAGGTGTTTCGAACAAGGATATCGGCGCTCTGGCCACCTGGAAGATCGCCGAGAACCACGAGCTGGATTTCGAGATGAACTTCTCGCGCCAGGGCAATAAATTCGCCGGCGACTCGCAGCTTGGCAGCTGGCCGGCGAACTCGGCCACCCAGCCCCATATCGTCGAGGATTACCTGGGGCTTATCGGCACCGAAACCAATAAGATGTACCGCCGCACCTTCGCGATCACCCATCGCGGCGACTATGATTTCGGCACGTCGAACAGCTTTATCCAGCTGGAAAACACCACCAATACGCGGCTTTGTGAAGGCGTCGCCGGCGCAGGCGAGGGCCGGATCAGCTATTGCGCGGATGCCGATGGTGATGGCGTCAATGACAGCTTCGCCTTCCGCACCATCAAGCTGGAGAACATCACCGCCAAGTCGGAATGGATCCTGCCGATGCATCTTTTCGGCCGTGGAGCGACGGTGACGCTGGGCGGTGAATTCCGCCGCGAGAAGATCGACGATCCGGTCTCGATCGTCACCAGCCTGCCCGGCTCCATCACCGACCCGACGCTGATCAACAATGCCGCCAGCCGCGACCCGGTTCTCGCGATGAACCGCGTCGGGCTTTATGCCGAAGCCAATATCGAATGGTCGGACAATCTGATCATCACCCCCGGCCTGCGCTACGACTATTCCAGCGATTTTGGCGGCAATGCCTCGCCCAGCCTGAATGCTGAATACCGTTTCAGCGATGAATGGAAGATGAAGCTCGGCATCGCCCGCGCCTTCAAGACGCCGAACGTGTTCCAGCTGAACCCGGGCTATGTCTATACGACCAACGGCAATGGCTGTCCCTGGGTCAATGGTGTGCGTCTGACCGGCCCCTGTTTTGTGGTCGGCAATCCCGATCTTGATCCCGAGATCAGCGTCAACAAGGAAATCGGGTTCGCCTATGAGGGCGATAACGGCATCAATGCCAGCCTGACCTATTTCCACAACGACTATAAGAACAAGATCCAGTCGGGCCAGATCCAGGAAAATCCCGGCGCCACCACCAACCGCCTGTTCCGCTGGGAAAACACCGGGCCGGCTGTGGTCGAGGGGATCGAAGGTAATTTTGCGACCCGGCTCAGCGACACGATCTCGCTGAACACCAATGTCACCTATATGATCGACTCGAAGATTAAATCGACCGGCCAGCCGCTTTCGCTGGTCCCCGATTATACGATCAATGCCACGCTTGACTGGCAGGCCCGTGACGATCTGGGCTTCTCGCTCGGCGCCACCCATTACGGCCCGATCCAGCCTTCGGCGATCAGCTCGGTGTCCAATGCGGTCACCACCGACCCCAATGAGCGCGGCGGCTACACCCTGTTCAACATTGGCATGAACTGGGATGTCACCGAGACCGCCCGCATGACCGCCGGTGTGACCAACCTCCTGGACAAGAAGATCTACCGCACCGAGACCAGCGGTGGCTCGAACACCTTCAACGAGCCAGGCCGCGCCTTCTATGTCGGTCTGACCAAATCCTTCTGAGCGATGCAAATGTCCCGGCCGGATGATCCGGCCGGGCACCCTCTTGTCAGAAAGAAACATCATGTTTTCCAAAGCATTCCGCCCGCTTCTCAGCGCCTCGACCCTTGCGATCCTGCTGGCTGGCCCGGTCTCAGCCGATAGCGTCTTCACCCCGGTCCGGGATTTCCAGGGCCGCGTCAGCGCCGCCAGCTCCGAGCGCGGCGCGCCGGTCTATACTGGCAGCAAGGTCACCATTTCGGGCGAAGGGCTGATCCCCGATCAGGAAATCACCCTGATGCGCGGCCCCAATGTCCTGAATGCCGACGGCCCGCTGCTGGTCGATGCTGAAGGCGCATTCAGCTTTGACCTTGACGTCGATGCCGATGCCGCAACCGGGCTGCAGCCGATCCTGGTCATTGCCGAAAACCCCGCCGCCGCCGAGGTGGTGACGCTGAAAATCTCGCCCGAAGTGCCACTTTCGGGCGCAGATAAATTCACCATCGCCAATGGTCCGGTGACGCGTGGCCTCTATCAGGTGGCTTATTCAAAAGCCTCGGATGCGGTGTTCGTGACCTCGGCCGTCGGCCGCCCGCCGGTCAAACAATCGGCGCTGACCAAGCTTGATGCCAATACGCTGGAACAGCTGGCCCAGGTCACACCCGAGGCCGCACCCGCGCGCGAGAATGGCGAGGATGCCGGGCTTTTCGCGGTTTACGGCGTGGGCGTGGATGATGTGAATGGCAATGTCTGGGTGACAAACACCCGGCAGGACACCATTTCGGTCTATAAGCAATCCGACCTTTCTCTGGTCCGGCAATTCGCGCCGGGCTCGGTCAACCATGCCCGCGATGTGGTGATCGACGAGGCGAATGGCCGGGCCTATGCCTCGGCCACCCGCACCGGCAATATCGAAGTGTTCGACACCGCAACGCTGGAGCAGCTGGCACCGATCACCATCACTTCGGGCGAACGCGGCGGTGCATGGTCGGCGATGGCGCTGGATATCGACCCGGCCTCGGGCATTCTCGTCAATGTTTCGATGAGCACCAATGAGCTTGCCGTGATCGATCTGAAATCGGGCGATGTCAGAGTGATCGCGCTGCCCGGTGCCAAAGGTGCCGCCGGTGTGGCCTATGATGCGGCCCAGGGCCTTGCCTTTGTCGTCTCGCAGCAATCGGACAATGTGCTGGTGGTCGATGTCGCGAAAGGCGAAGTGATCCATGATGTGGCGGTCGGCGCGCAGCCGCTGAACGTCACCTATGACGCGGCCTCGAATGCCGCCTATATCGCCAATCGCGGCGCGGGCACGATCACGGTGGTCAATGGGCAGGGCGAAATCCTCGCCAATCTGGACGCCGGCAACTCGACCAACCAGCTCCGCGCCGATGGCCAGGGCCGGATCTGGGCGGTGAACAAGGCGCGCGGCGAAGACGATCCGACCGGCGACAATCTCTGGCGCCTGACGCCGGCACAATAAAAGCCCACCACCTGCGGCGCCCTGGCTGTGGTCGGGGCGCCGCATCAAGGCGGTCAGATCTGCAATGGCTCTTGGATTTTTGCAAAACCTGTTGCAAAATACTGGAGGGAGACCTCCGCATGACCGATATGACGCCGCCGAAAGACTATGAAGAGCTGATCCGCCTCATCCATGAGCGCCATGATCAGATGAGCAAGACCTATCAGCGGATCTCGGTCTTCCTGACCCAGAACCCCAATGAGGTCGCGGTGCAGTCGGTTAATGCGATTGCCGAGCGCTGCGGCATCCATGCCTCAAGCTTTGTGCGCTTTGCCCAGGCCCTGGGATATAAGGGCTTCAAAGAGCTGCAGGCGCTGTTCCAGCGCCGTCTTGCAACCGCTGCGCCGGGGTTCGAGGCGCGGGTCAAGCTGCTGGAAACCGAGCTGCACACCTCGGGCGGGCGCTCGGAGCTGAGCTTCCTCAGCGATCTGGTGGTGCGTGATATCGCCTCGCTGCAGGAAATGCTGAACGATATCCGCCAGGAAGATCTGGTCCAGGCCGCGACCCTCTTTCAGGAGGCCGAGACGGTTTACCTTGTGGGTCAGATGCGCTCGCTCCCGGTGGTGGAGCTGATGCGCTACCAGCTGACCATGATCGGCAAACGCTGCATCCTTCTCGATTCCGCAGGCGGTCTTTCGACCTATGTCGCCCGCACCATGGGGCCGAAGGATGTTCTGATGGCAGTCTCGTTCCGGTTCTATGCGAAAGAGGTCGTGTCCATCGTCGAAGAGGCGGGCGCGCGCGGAGTGGGGATCGTGGCGATCTCGGACAGCACGCTGTCACCGCTGGCGAAATCGGCGACCGTGCTGTTTCCGGTGCCGGAACATGATTACACCTTCTCGCGCTCGCTGGCGGCGCCAATGTGTCTGGCGCAGGCGCTGACCGTCGCCGTGGCAGCGCGGGTGCAACAAAATGTCGAGGCGCCCCGTATCCCGACCGTAACGGGAACCTGATACCCCCTGATCTATAGCCCCGCCAGCCCGTCCCCGATAAGCTTGACCGCGACCAGCGCGACCGAGACATAGGTCAGCAGATAGAAGATATCGGCCCGCATCCGCCGGACGGCCCAGGCCCCTGCCCAGGTCGAGACAACCGCAAGCGGCAAAAGCAGCGCCGAGGCGGTGAGGTTTTCGGCCCCGAACTGGCCAAGCGCGAAATAGGGGATCAGTTTCAGCGCATTGGTGATCGCGAAGAACATCACCAAAGTGCCGGTGTAGAGCTTCGGATCCAGCTTCAGCGGCATCATATAGATCTGCAATGGCGGCGCACCGGCATGGGCGACAAAGCTGGTATATCCCGCAATGCCGGCCCAGAACTGCGCCTGGGCCGGGCGCTGTCCGCGAGGGCGCACCTCTCGCCGCATCAGATGCTGGCCGAGGACGCGCAGCACGAAAGCGGCAGACACCACGCCCACAATCAACCGCACCACGGCATCCGAGACCATCTCGGCGGTGAACCAGCCAATGCCGATCCCCGCCAGCGCCCCGGGCATCAAAAGCGCAATCAGCCGCCAGTCGACCCATTTGCGCCAGCTCGCGACGCTGACCACATCCATCACCACCAGCACCGGCAGCAGAATCGCGGCCGCCGTCACCGGCGACATCACCATCGCCATGATCGGCACGCCCAGAAGGCTCATGCCGCCAAGACCACCCTTTGACAGCCCGACAAGGATCACTGCGATCAGGGTGGCGATCAGCGCGCCAGGCGTGTCAAGGATCGGCATTTCGTCACCATATTAAAAACCTGGCCCGGCGCGAGGGAACGCCGGGCCATCATGTGACCAGGGAGCGGGCCACATGAAAGCGGCGGATCAGTCGCGATCCGCCATCTGGGTCCAGATGCCGCCCGCCTCATGGCTGTCGGCGCAGGCCTCGACGAAATCCATGCCTCTGAGCCCGTCTGCGACACCGGAGAGCCTGGTCGAGGCCTGACCCAGATCGCGCCCTGAGCGGCGGGCGGCAATCACGATCCCGGCCTCGGCGTAAAGATTGGCCCAGGCATCTGTCAGGGTCTCGCCATGGCCCCGCGGCAGATGGATCAAAGCTTCGGCTGCCGGGCGGATGCCCTGGGCGGCACCCCTGCGGAAGATACGCTCTTCGGCCTCGGCAGGGGTGAAACGCAGCTCTTCGGGCTTTTCCTGATCCCAGTCGAGCGCGCCCTTGTCGCCCCAGACCCGGATCCTCAGCGCGCAATATTGCCCGACCGCCGCATTGGAAAGCTGCATCGTCGCCGGCGCTCCATTGCTGAGCTTCAGCCCGATATGGGCGGTATCCGGCTGCGGTTTCAGGCCGCCACAGGTGAACATATCGGCACGCAGACTGGCCACGTCGAGGCCGGTGAAGGTATGGAGCAGGTGATGGGCATGTGTGCCAATATCGCCCACGATCGAGCTGCGGCCCACCCGTTTGGGATCCTGCCGCCAGGGCGCGCCATCCAGGGCTTGCGCCGCCAGGTTCCAGTCCTGGAGATATTCGACATGCACCTGCGCAATGCGGCCCAGGGCACCCTCATCGACCAGCGCGCGAGCCTGGCGCACCATAGCGTGATGCGAGAACGGATAGGTCATGGTCAGGCTGACGCCGGTCTTTTGCTGCACCGCGACCAGTGCCTCGGCCTCAGCCAGCATCGCCGTCATCGGCTTATCCAGGATCACGTCGATCCCGGCCTCGAGAAAGGCAATCGCCACCGCCGCATGGCTGTCATTCGGGGTGCAGATCGCCACCGCGTCGATGCCATCGGGCCGGGCGGCCTCGGCCCGCGCCATCTCGCGGTAGTCACTATAGCTGCGATCCGCCGGGATCACCCAGTCTGCCGCAGAAAGCCTCGCCGTGTCCAGGCGGGAAGACAGCGCCCCCGCCACAACATCGAAATGGTTCGAAAGCCGCGCGCCCGAGAAGTGCCAGCTGCCCACGAGCCCGCCCCGCCCGCCGCCCACAAAACCAAGGCGAAGGCGCCGCCCCAGTGGGGGCTGACGCAGATTGCTTCTGTCCGTAAAGCTCATCGCTTTTCCTTAAATCGTGCCGCCCAGCGAGGATTCCAGCTCGGCCAGTTCCTGCCCGCCCGCCATCAGATCCTGCAGACGCGCGGCATCGACATCGCCCTTGGTCGCGGTGCCCAAAGTCTGGCCCCGGTTCAGCACGGTGAACCTGTCGCCAACCGCCATGGCATGGCGCACGTTATGGGTGATGAACACAACGCCGATGCCCTGCTTTCTGACCCGGTCGATGGTGCCCAGCACATTCGCGGTCTGGCGCACCCCCAGAGCCGAGGTCGGCTCGTCAAGGATCAGCACTTTCGCCCCGAAATAGACGGCGCGGGCAATGGCGACGGTCTGGCGTTCGCCCCCGGAAAGGGTGCCCACCGCCTGATCCGGGCCGCGCAGGTTGATCCCCATCTTCTTCATCTCGGACATGGTGACCTCTTCGGCCTTTTTCATATCGAGATTGCGGAAGGGCCAGATGCCTTTTTCCGGCTCGCGCCCCATCCAGAAGTTGCGCACCACCGACATCAGCGGGATCATCGCGAGATCCTGGTAGACGGTGGCGATGCCCGCCCCATAGCGTCACGGGGGGATTCAAAAGTGACGGGTTTGCCCTCGATCACCATCGTTCCGGAAGAGGGCCGGTGAACCCCCGACATCGTCTTGATGAAGGTCGATTTCCCGGCGCCGTTATCGCCCAGCAGGCAATGGCATTCACCCGCTTTCACATCAAAGGACACCCCGTTCAGCGCGATTACATGGCCGAAGTTCTTCTTGATATTGCGCATTTCCACGATTGGAGTCGTCATCAGCGTTCTCCCGTGATGATGCGGCGGATATAGGTGTTCATGATGACGGCGACCAAAAGGATGGCGCCAAGGAAGACCCGGAACAGCGAGCTTTCGGCATTGGCGAAGAACAGGCCCTGTTGCACGACCCCGAAGATCACAGCGCCCAAAGCCGCACCGATCACCGATCCGTAACCGCCGGTCAGAAGCGCGCCGCCGATCACCACGCAGATGATTGCCTCGAATTCTTTCAGCATCCCGCGGTCAGCTGCGGCCGAGCCGAATTCCATCACCTGGCAGGTGGCGAAGACACAGGCGCAAAAGGCCGAGAACATGAACATCGAGATTTTCACCCGGTTCACCGGCACGCCGACATAGCGCGCGGCCTGGGCGTCGCCGCCCGAAGCAAAGATCCAGTTGCCGAATTTGGTGCGGGTCAGAAGCAGATGGCCTAGGATGACCAGCGCCAGCGCCCAGACAACCAGCATCGGGATGCCGTCAACCACCGGCTGCCCCGCGCGCGAGCCGCGGGTAAAGGTAGCGATCCAGCCCGCCTCGCCCATCCAGGCGAAAAAGCCGGTCAGGATCTTGCCGCCAAAAACCGGCGCAAGCCAGTCGCCCTGGGCTTTCTCGGCGACGCCGCCGATAATGGTCTGGCGGGTGAAATAGACCGAGCCCCAGATTGTCAGGCCCCGCAGGATGAACAGGAATGCAAGCGTCACGATGAAAGAAGGCAGCCCGGTCTTGACCACAAGCCAGCCGTTCAGCGCGCCGATCAGCATACAAAAGGCAAAGGTAAACAGGATTGCCGCCCAGAGCGGCCAGCCCATATGCACGGAAAGGATCGCCATCACGGTTCCGGCAAAGCCGATCATCGAGCCGGTCGAAAGGTCGAACTCGCCCGCGATCATCAAGAGGCAGGCGCCGACCGCAATGATCATGAACTGCGCGGAGACCACGGTCCAGTTCATGATGCCTTCGGCCCGGAACATGCCGGAATCGCCGGCGATGGCACCGAACAGCAGGAAGACAAGGATGGTGCCGCAAATGCCGCCCAGTTCGGGCCGGATCAGCGCGCGGCGCAAGGGCGAGACGGTTCTGACGCGCTCGTCTTTTTGAGCCTGGACGGCTTCTGTCATTTGGATAATCCCCACAGGTAAAACGGGCCGGGTGCGTTTTGTGCCCCGGCCCTTGCACCAGATCAGCGATATTCGCCGGCGAGAGACTCGACGAATTCGATATTCTCTTTGGTGACGAAGCCCGGACCGGTGAAGACCGAGTTCGACGGCGCCACGCCATAACGGACATAGGCGGTCAGAACCTGGATCGGCACCGAGCCTTGCAGGAAGGGCTGCTGGTCAATAGCGAAATTGATGGTTCCGTCTTTGATCGCGCCCGAGATTTCCGACGACAGGTCAAAGGTGCCGAAATAGATTTCGCCATCGAGGCCAAGTTCCTTGACCGCACGGATCGACGGCTCGGCCGAATTCGGACCAAGGGTCAGGATCGCGCCGGTATCGGGGTTCGCGGTAAGATAGGCTTTCACTTTATTGGCGACTTCCGACGGGTCCATGCCCGAGTCGATCATCTGGCTGCCGAGCTCGACGCCCAGACCGTCGGCAAAACCACGGCAACGCTCTACCGATGCAGGATTGGTGATATAGTGGTTGACGCAAAGAAAGGTGGTGATCCCCGCCTCTTTAGCACGCTCGCCTGCGCCGAGACCCGCCTCATATTCCGGCTGACCGACATGGAGCAGCGCACCGAGTTTCTTGCTTTCTTCGACAGTGCCCGAGTTCACGGTGACGACCGGGATCCCCTTGGCGACGGCGTCCTTGATCGGGCCTTCCAGCACATTGTAATCGGCGATGGTAACGATGATACCGTCGACATCGGCGGCGGCGGCCTGCTGTACGATCCGCGCCATATCGGCGAGGTCGCCGGTCGCGGGGTTACGGTATTCGGTGTTCACACCCATCTGCTCATTGGTGACCTTGATCGCATTCTTGATCACGTTGAACCAGCTGTCACTGTCCGGGCCATGGCTGATCCAGACGAATTGTTCGCCTTCTGCCTTTGCAGAGCTGACCATAGCGGTCACCGCAAGAACCGCCCCGATGGCGACCGATCTCAGCATTGATTTCATTGTGGTAATCCTCCCTTTGCGGCTTCCCTCTGTGACCGCCGGAAGCCATGGCGGATTCTGGTTTGACAGGTGTTACGGGCGGCGTTTTGCCTCCTGCGCGTCCAGCGCTGCGTCGAGCCTTGCGGCGTCCCAGCCCTCAGACACCGCGCGCGCCAGCAGATCCTGCTGGGTTTCAGGCGCAAGACCGCCAATCGGCGGATCGGTGTCGAGATTGGTCGGGAAGGGATAGCCATCCGCCGTGGCCGCGATCACCGCATGCCGGCCCTCGGGTGATAGCGCTGCGAGATGCGGAAAAACGGCACGGCACATCGCGGTGCGGTCAATCGCCTCCATATGGCGGGCAAAGGCGCTGGCGGTCTGGATCAGGTTCACCATCCGCACAACGTCAGAGGTCCTGTTCTCACCCGCCGCATGGAACAGGGCCGGGCTGAAAAAGATTGCATCACCTTTTTCCAGCGGCAGCTGAACGTGATGCTCTTCGAAATACTCGCGAAACGCGGGCCGGGTGGCGGCGATATAGCCCTGCAGGAAGCGCTGCGAATGCGGCAGCAGTTTCGTGGTTCCGCTCTCGACCGGCATATCACAATGCGCGACGCCGCCTTGCAGGATCAGCGTCGGGCCGGTCGCGTGGATATGATCCGGATATTGCGCCATCTGATCCGGCGACATGAAACCGAGGTGATAGTCGCGATGCGGTGCCTGTGCCTTGCCGCCAGGACGGACCTGGTTCACCTGAGTTGCGATCTGATAGCCCGGCCCAAGCCAGGCGCGGCAGGCAATATCAATCACCGGATTGGCCATATAGCGGGCATAAACCGCCGGATCATGCAGGCAGAGCTTTTGCAGGCTGTTCCAGATCCGGTCATTGGCGCCGGCCTTGGCGAAATGATCGCCTGCCGCAACGCCGGTCTCACGCTCATGCGCGATAATCGCGCGAAACGCGTCCGAGGCTGCATCAATCGCGCCCTTGTCGGCAAAGGCGTTCTTGACCACGAAAACCCCGGCGCCCTCGCCGATCACCTGCGCCCATTCGCGTGAAATCTCCGCGCTGACACGCGCGCCATCATAGATCGGAATATTCTTTTCAATGGCGATGGCCGAGGGGCAATGCTCGATGGTGGTCACCGTCTCCACCTGAGCGCGAAACTCTTCAAGACTGATCTCGGGGACCAAATCCTTCACGATGCTCTCCCTTCATCGTCGACCTGTCGGATCAGGCGACAAGACATCAGCCGACCGTGCCGGCCCCGCGTCCTCCACGCGATGCCGGTTGTCTGCTTCTGTAAAATTGCAACCTGATTAGTTTGGCAATATTGATTGCAGAAATTTGAGTGTGTCAACCTTTAATTCAGAAATCTGTCCTGATCCCAATGGGTGCATCTGGCGCGCGGGCGCAGATTTGATTTGAAAAAATGATTTATCTTATTGGGTTATTTGAATTTTCTGACCTTACACGGTGCAACCGTCCCCATGGCAGCGGCACCGGCTTCGATTGCGGTCTTGCAATTTTCCTTGCAGAAAATCGTCCCCCGGCAAGTCCCGGTCTTTGATTCGATCCGCCGCAAAACCCCTTCAATCCTGCATCCTGACGGCAGTCTCAGGACCGAGGGTGTGTCAAAACTCGGTGGCATGCTATGCTTTCTCGGTAGCGGGGGATCAGCATGGCGGGTTTCATCGAGGGCGTTCAGCGCAGCCAGACGGTGCTTTTCCCGGAGCGGCTGGAGGACTGGATCGGCGAAGATGATCTTGTCCGCGTTGTAGATCTGTTCGTCGATGAGCTTGATCTGTCTGACCTTGGTTTCGTGCGCTCGACCTCGGCACGCACAGGTCGACCGGGGTATCATCCTGCGGTGCCGCTGAAGCTGTTCATTTATGGCTATCTGAACCGGATCCCGTCGAGCCGTCGACTGGAACGCGAGGCGGGACGCAATGTCGAGGTGATGTGGCTGATCGGCAGGCTGGTGCCAGACCACAAGACCATCGCCGAGTTCCGCCGCACGAATGGTCCCGCGATCCGCAGGACCTGCGCCCAGTTCGTGGAATTGTGTCGCCGGATCGGGGTGCTGAAGGGCGATTGCGTGGCCATCGACGGGAGCAAGTTCAAGGCCGTCAACAATCGTGACAGGAACTTCACGAAGAACAAGATCGCGAGCCGTCTCGCCCATCTTGAGGCAGATGTAGACCGCTATATCAATGAGATGGAGCGCATTGACCGGCAGGAAGAGGGCGAGGCCCACGCCGCGAAAGCACTGCACCTTGCCCGCAGATATGGCCGTATCCGGCAAGAGATCGCTCGATTGAAGGTAATGGACAAGGCCTTGGCCGATGTCCCGGATGGCCAGATTTCCCTGACCGACCCCGATGCCCGCGCCATGGCGACCAGCGCCCGGCACAGCGGTATGGTGGGCTACAACGTCCAGACCGCCGTCGATACAGAGAGCCACATCATTGTTGCGCATGAAGTCACCAATCAGGGCTTCGACCGCGACCAGCTCAGCCCGATGGTGATCGCAGCCAGGGAGGCCCTCCACCGCGACGATCTGCATGCCATCGCCGACAAGGGTTACTTCAGCGGCCCCGAGATCCTCGCCTGCCATGAGGCGGGCATCACCACGACCGTGCCGCGCCCAACCACTTCGGGAAATGCGGTTAAGGGTATGTATGTGAAGGCCGACTTTGCCTATGACACGGAACGCGACGTCTATGTTTGCCCGGCTGGCGAAGAGCTCATCTACCGCTACACCACCGAGGAGCGTGGCGTTCAGGTCCGGCGATACTGGATCAACGAGTGCCAGACCTGCCCGTTGCAAAGCAGATGCACCACCGGCACGGAACGCCGCATCACCCGCTGGGAGCACGAGCATCTGATCGACGCGATGCGCGAAAGGCTGAGCCGGGACACCGATCCGATGACCCTGCGCCGCTGCACCGTCGAACACCCCTTCGGCACGATCAAGGCATGGATGGGGCACACCCATTTCCTGACCCGAACGCTGAAAAACGTCCGCACCGAAATGACCCTGAACGTTCTGGCCTATAACATCAAGCGGGTCGTCTCCCTGATCGGCATCCGGCAACTGATGCAGGCTATCCCGGCCTGATCGGGGTTCAGATGTCCCACTTCCAGGCGCAGCGATGCGTCTGGAGAGGCCCATCAGGCCGGCAACCGCGAAAAAGGAAGAACTGACGACGAAAAGCTGGGCAACTCGGAAAGCCATCCTCAGACAGATCCCACCGCTGAGTTTTGACACAGCCTCGGCCAATTGCCGCCCGCCGCTGTCAGATACTCTCGGGCAGGATCAGCCGCATAGGCAGGAAAACCTGGCCCTGGCCCTCCGCCACCGCCTCGCCCCTGACCGCCTGACGGGAGAGGGAGATCAGCGCGTCGCAGATCTCGCGCAATGGCGTGTCGATCACCAGCGACACGATGCCCTCGGCCATCGCGCGCCGTGTCGTCTCGGTCAGTTCATTGGCGATCACGTCGATCTCGCCATGGCGGCGCTCTTCGCGTACGGCGCGGATCACGCCATTGCGCCCGCCGCCGCAGCAATAGATGCCACAAAGCGATTTGTGCCGCGCCATCAGCGCAATTGCCGCCTCATAGGTCAGATCATCCGTGTCGAGATTGATCTGTGTGTCGAGCAGGACGAGATCCGGCCGCTCACGACGGATATAGCTGCGAAACCCGGTCTCGCGCAGCTCATGCCCATGCCAGAGCTGGCCGCCGACAAACAGCGCGAGCGCTCCCCCTGCCCCTTTGGGCACACCCCGCGCCAGCATCGCCGCCGCGACCCGCCCGACCTTGAGATTATTGACCCCCAGACAGGCATGGCGCACGCCCTGGGCCAGGTCGGATAACAGCGCGATCACCGGGATGCCTTTGGCCTTCAGATCCGCCACTGCCTCGGTGACCCTGGGATGATCCACCGCGACGAGGCCGATCGCCTGCACTTTCGGCGCCAGCCGTTCCAGCGCGGCAATACTGGCGGCGGGGCTGGAATTGGCGGCATATTCGGTCACGATACGGAGCCGCAGGCCGGTTTGGGCAAGGGCTGCCGCCTCGGCCTCGGCCTGGAACTGGCGGTAGAAGTCCGGCTCGGTCGGCAAAAGCACCAGGCCGATGGTCAGGCTTTCCTTTTCACCGATCAGGCGTTTCTCCAGCAGCGGGGCGGCGTGAAACCCCATCTCTCGGGCGACGTCCAGCACGTGCATCGCCGTGGCCTGCCGGACCGTGCTGCGCCCGTTCAGCACCCGGTCGACGGTCGCGGCGGAAACCCCGGCAGCTTTGGCAAGATCGGTGATCGTTACACGTTTGCGCATCGGCAAAATCCATCAAAAACCATCATTACCCATCATCATTCTGATGTGAATTGCAATAAACGAATCTGGAAAATCGCAATTTTCGTTGCAATGCTATCGGGAGAGGCCGCAAGTCTGAGGTCAGGAACCGTCGCTGTGCAGGAGGGGAAACAGGTCATGAGCCATACGAACCGCGATTACGCGCTGCTTGGGCGCGATGCCAGGCTGGCCGAAGAGATCGGCCTCGTCTCCGCCCAATGGTATCATACCGACCTGCCGCGCAAGGTGATGAAAGAGCTGATGACACGGTCGGATCAGCCCGCAATCCGCGACACGATCATCCTGTTTGGCGTGATGATCGCCTCGGCGGCAATGGGCATCTGGCTCTGGCCGTCCTGGTGGTCTGCACCCTTCTGGCTGGTTTACGGCGTGCTCTATGCCTCGGCCATGGACAGTCGCTGGCATGAATGCGGCCATGGAACGGCGTTCAGGACGCGCTGGATGAATGATGCGGTTTATCAGGTCGCGTGCTTTTGCATGATGCGCAATCCGGTGACCTGGCGTTGGAGCCATACCCGCCACCACACCGACACGATCATCGTCGGCCATGACCCCGAGATCATCGCGATGCGCCCGGCGGTCGTCGCCCGGCTGATCCTGAATTTCTTCGGGATCTTCGAGCTTTGGGGCAATGCAAAAACTACGTTGCAGCTGATCGCCGGCTATATGCCCGAAACCACGAAGTCCTTCGTGCCGGAGCCCGAGCGCAAACGCGCCTTCCTGATCGCCCGGATCTGGGCCGTGATCTATCTGGGCGTCGCGGCGCTGGCCTTCTGGATGCAGTCGATCCTGCCCTTCATGGTCGTGGGTCTGCCGATCCTCTTTGGCAGCTGGCATATGGTGATGACCGGCTACATGCAGCATCTGGGCCTGGCGGAAAACGTGCTCGACCACCGGCTGAATTCGCGCACCGTCTATGTGAACCCCATCTCGCGCTTCATCTACTGGAACATGAATTTCCATGTCGAACATCACATGTTCCCGATGGTGCCTTATCACGCGCTGCCCCGGATGCATGAGCTGGTGAAACATGACATGCCACCCGCGCATCCCTCGATCCTGTCGGCTTACCGCGAGATCATCCCGACCCTGATCCGCCAGTTCAAAAACCCCGACTGGTTCGTCAAGCGCGAGCTGCCCGCCAGCGCCCAGCCCTACCGCGCCGAATATCACGGCGACCTGGAACCTGGTGCCCCCACCCCCGGCATCGCAGGCTATGACGCGCAGGCGCGTCCGATCGCCGCCGAATAGCCCTGCCGGACACCCGCTCCCATCCCGCCCGATTGCCAGATATCTTTGGAGGAGAAGACATGCCCTGGATTGCCGCCTGTTCGGCCGATGACATCGACACCGAAGACCTGATCCGCTGGGATCACGCCGGTCGCAGCTATGCGATCTATCGCAGCCCCGATGACGATTATTTCTGCACCGACGGCTTTTGCACCCATGAGGCGATCCATCTCGCCGATGGGCTGGTGATGGATTACGTTGTCGAATGCCCCAAACATAACGGCCAGTTCGACTATCGAAGCGGCGAGGCGGTGCGGCTGCCGGCCTGCAAGAACCTCAACACCTGGCAGACCCGGGTTGAAAACGGCCAGGTCGAAATCCTGATCGACTGAGATCACGCACAGAAATCCCCGGGGGACATCATGGTTCAGAAAAGCACAAGACCGACCGTTGCCGATATCCGTGCGATGAAGGCGCAGGGGCAGAAGCTCTCGATGCTATACGTCACCACGCCGGGTGAGGCGGCAGCGGCGGCGGCAGCGGGGGTCGACCTCCTGTCGATCGAGGGGCAGTATTTCACGCCCGCGATGCGCGAGGCGGCGGGTGACTGCTTTGTGCAGATCGGCCTGCCCTATGGCCCCGCCGGCGACCTGGTGACCGCCGAGGATTACCTGCGCGCCGCCTTTCAGTTCACCAAACTCGGCGGCGATTGCTTTTATTGCGCGGCATCTTTGCAGATCCAGAAAGCGCTTTGTGACAACCGCGTGCCAGTCGTCGGCCATGTCGGCCTGATCCCGTCGCAAGCGACCTGGACCGGGGGCTTCCGCGCGGTCGGGAAGAGCGCTGCCAGCGCCTGCGCGGTCTGGGATCACATCAAACGGCTGGAAGAGATCGGCTGTTTCGGTGCCGAGCTTGAGGTCGTTCCGGTCGGAGTGGCGAAGATCATCACCGAAAACTCCCCGCTGCTCATCCTCGGGATGGGCGCCGGTCCCTATGCCGATGCGCAGTATCTCTTTGCCGAAGACGTGCTGGGCTATACCACGGGCCATAAGCCGCGCCACGCCAAAAGCTACCGCAATTTCGCCGCCGAATTCGCCCGGTTGCAAGAGGAACGCATCTCGGCCTTCCGCGAATTTGTCGCCGATGTGAACAAGGGCGCCTATCCTGCCCCACTTCACAATGTTACCGATAACGAGGCCGAACTTGCCGCCTTCCGCAAGATGGTCGGCCTGTGACGCCCTGCGGCGCCGCCCTTCCCTGACCTGCCCGCGCCTGCATCGCAACACAGGATTGCCAGTATCTATCATTGGCAATCTGTATTGCATTTCTTTGAGATCTTGCTATGCCGGTGCTGTCAGAGAACGCTGCGTTCCGGGGAAGTCGCAGCCGGTCTGATACCCGAGGGGGATCGCACCATAGACCTGATTTCAGCGCGAAAGGTTCCGCCTCTTGCGCCGGTGAAAGCTGCGCACTGATCAGCGGCAGAGGGTTTGCGGCGCGCTCGCACGGCCGGGCAGAAAGGGGAGGACATGCAGAAATCTGCTACGGGCGGCGGGCTTGAGATCCGCAATGTTACACATTTCTACGGGCCGAACCGGGTGCTTGCGGGCATCGACCTCACGCTGCGGCCGGGCGAGGTTGTGGCGCTTGCAGGTGAGAATGGCGCCGGAAAATCGACATTGATGCGGATCATCGGCGGCTATCAGGCGCCGGGGTCGGGCACGGTCCAGTGGCGCGGCGCGCCTGTGCCCGCCGATCTGCACCGCGCTGAAAAGATGGGGATCACGCTTGTCCATCAGGAATTCGCGCTGATCCCTGATATGAATGTCGCCGAAAACATCCATCTCGGGCGCGAGCCGGGCCGGTTCGGCGTGGTCAATCGCCGCAAGATGCGTGACCAGGCCGCCGCCGCGCTGAAGCTTTTGCGCGCGAATATCCACCCCGAGGCCGCGATGCGCGATCTGCCGGTGGCAAGCTGGCAGGTGGTTGAGCTTGCCAAGGCCTTTGGCGCGGGCCCCTCGCTGTTGCTGATGGATGAACCCACCGCGGTTCTGGGCCGCGAGGAAACCGCCGCGCTTTTTGACCGGATCCGCGCCTTCCGCGCGGCAGGTGGCGCGGTGATCTTCACCTCACACCGGCTGGACGAGGTCCGCGAGATTGCCGACCGGGTCACGGTTTTGCGCGATGGCACCATCACCATGGACCGCCCCACCTCGGACGTTTCCGAACATGACATCGCCACCGCCATGGTCGGGCGCGAAATCTCCGACCTCTTCCTGCCCCGCAGCCCGGCGCCTGTCGCCGCCCCTGTCCTGGAAGTCGAGGGGCTTGACGTGCCGCGCGAGATCGGCGCCCCGGTGCGGGATGCGGGCTTTGCGCTCCATCCGGGCGAGATCCTTGGCGTGGCAGGCCTGGTCGGATCGGGCCGCACCGAGATGTTCGAGGGCCTTGTCGGCCTGCGCCCCGCCCGCGCGCGCCGCTTTACCCTGCGCGGTGAGACGCGGGCGCTGCCGAAAAGCCGTGAGGCCTGGGCAAAGGGCATCGCCTATCTGACCGAAGACCGCAAAAGCCGGGGCCTGCTGCTGGAGGCGAGCCAGATCGTCAATGCCGATCTGACGCTGGGGGCCCTGTCGGGCGGGCCGCTGCTTGACCAGGCGGGCGAGCGCGCGCGCTATGCGAAGGCGCGCGAGACATTCGACATCCGCTCGGCCAATCCACTGATCCCGGCGGGGCGGCTCTCGGGCGGCAATCAGCAGAAACTGCTGCTGGCGAAGACGCTCGCGAGCCAACCGGATATCGTCATCCTCGACGAGCCGACACGCGGCGTCGATATCGGCGCCAAGGCCCAGATCTACCGCCTGATCGCCGGGCTCGCCGCCGAAGGCCGCGCCGTTGTCGTGATCTCGTCGGAACTGCCCGAGCTGATCGGCCTGGCCCATCGCATCCTCGTCATGGATCGCGGGCGCATCGCCGGCACGCTGCACCAGCCCGAGGGTGGCCAGGTGAGCGAGGCCGATATCCTGCGCCTCGGCCTTGGCCTTTCCACCGATTCAGAGAAGGAAATCCCCGCATGAGCGACGCAACCCTCGCCCCCGCCGCCACGCCGCTGCGCCAGAGGATTGGCCAGCTCGGGCCGCTGATCGCGCTGATCCTGCTGGTGATCCTCGGCGCCGTGTCCAGCGAGACCTTCCTGACCGCCGAGAATGTCCTCAATGTGCTGACAAGGTCCTCGATCATCGGGATCATCGCGATCGGTGCGACCTTTGTGATTACCGCACGCGGGCTTGACCTGTCGGTCGGGGCGATGGCCGCGCTGGTGGCGGGGCTGGGTATCATGGGGATGAACTGGTTTCTCGCCCATATGTCGCCGATGGCCGCGCTGATCAGTGGCATGACGCTGGCTTTGGTGATCGGGATGCTGGCCGGGCTTTTGAACGGCTCGCTGGTGGTGTTTGCCCGGATCGAGGCCTTCATCGTCACGCTGGGCACGATGGGGATCATGCGCTCGCTGGTGACCTGGATGTCGGATGGCGGCTCGATCTCGCTCGATTTCGCGCTGCGCGATGCCGGGCGCGGGCTTTACTATGGCGCGCTGCTGGGGATCCCGTTGCCGGTGATCATTTTCGCGGTGCTGGCGGCGCTCGGTGAATTCGTCATGACCCGGATGCGCTTTGGCCGCCATGTCACGGCCATCGGCTCGAACCCGGATGTCTCGCGCTATTCCGCGATCCCGGTGAATGGGGTGCGGCTTGCGACCTATGTGCTGCAGGGCGCCTGCGTGGGCCTCGCCACGCTGATCTATGTGCCGCGCCTGGGTGCCGTCACGCCCTCGACCGGCATGTTGTGGGAACTGGAGGCGATTGCCGCCGTGATCATCGGCGGCACGGCGCTGGCGGGCGGCTACGGGCGGGTCTGGGGCACGGTGGTTGGTGTGCTGATCCTTGGCCTCGTCGCGAATATCCTCAACCTCACCTCGTATTTCAGCCCGCATCTCAATGGCGCCTTCCAGGGCACCATCATCGTCATCGCCGTCCTGCTGCAACGCCGGCGCAGCGGCACCTGATTTTCAACCGGAGGAGAACCCCAATGAAAGCCCAACTGTCCCGCCGCAATATGCTGGTGGCATCGGCCGCAGGCATGGCGCTGCCGCTGGCCGCCCTGCCCGCCCGCGCACAAGAGAAAGTCGCGAAAATCGGCATCGCGATCCCGGCCGCCACCCATGGCTGGACCGGCGGTCTGAACTATCACACCGAGCGCACCGTCAAATCCTTGCAGGCCGCCTTCCCGCAGCTTGATTTCGTGGTGACCACCGCCGGCGACGTCCAGGCCCAGGTGAACAATGTCGAAGACCTGATCGCCCAGGGCATCACTGCGCTGGTGATCCTGCCGATGGAAAGCGATCCGCTGACCGAGCCGGTCAAGGCCGCCAAGGCCCGTGGCATCTTTATCACCGCCGTTGACCGTGGCCTGTCCGAGCCAGGCGTTGAAGATCTCTATGTCGGCGGCAACAACCCGCAATATGGCAAGATCGCCGCCGATTACTTCAAGGGCAAGCTGCCGGATGGCGGCAAGATCGTCGTCATGCGCGGCATCCCGACCGCCATCGACAATATCCGCATCGAGGCCTTCAATGCCGCGCTTGAAGGGTCGGGGATCGAAGTTCTCGACATGCAATATGCCAACTGGAACCCCGATAAGGGGTTCGAGGTGATGCAGGACTTCCTGACCCGCTTCCCCCAGATCGACGGGGTCTGGGCCGGTGACGATGACGCGGCGCTCGGTGCCAAAGCGGCCATCGAACAGGCGGGCCGCGCGGAGGGGATGAAGCTGCTGGGCGGATCGGGGATGAACCGGGTGATCAAGCTGATCATGGATGGGGATACGCTGATCGACGCTGACATCTTCTACCCGCCGACTCTGATCATCCCCGCGATCACCGTCACCGCCGCGCGCTATGCGGTGCAATCGCCGGTGCATGGCATCTACACGCTCGACAGCCCGCTGATCACGGCTGAAAACGCGGCGGAATATTACTTCCCCGACAGCCCCTACTGAACCTGTCCGAAACGCGAGAGGGCGCGGGATGTTTCCCGCGCCCTCTTTCGTTTTCATGGCTCACTTCATCAGAAATTCAACCGCCGGATCCGCCACAAAGCGCCAGTTGCGGCGCGGGCCGGCCATGACGTTGAGGTAGTAAAGTTCAAACCCATAGGGCGCACCGCAGGGGTGATGGCCGCGCGGAACAAGCACCACATCGCCATCTTTCACCGCCATGACCTCATCAAACTGCCCGTCATCGGTATAGACGCGCTGAAAGGCAAAGCCATCGCCCGGGTTCAGGCGATGGTAATAGGTCTCTTCGAGATAGGTGATGCGGGGGAAATCATCCTCGTCATGGCGATGGCTGGGATAGGATGACCAGTTGCCGGCGGGGGTATAAACTTCGGTCACCAGCAGGCTGTCACAGACGTCATGCATCTCCATCGCGATATTGTTCACCAGCCGCAGATTGCAGCCCGATCCGCGCTCGGTCAGGGTGATGCCATCAGGGCCAAGCCGTCGCGCCGGGTAATTGCCCTTGCCGGGCGCGGCGCAGACCGCGATGGTGCAGGCGGTCTCGGCCACCGCGCGCCAGTCCTGCCCCGGCGGCACATAAAGGCTGTGCGGTGGCGTCTTTTCAAAGACATTCATCCGCTCGCCAAGCAGGCCCCAGTCCTGACCGGCGGCGGTGAAAGCGGCCTTGCCCTCGATCATGACCAGGATCACCTCATCACTGCCGGTCGCTTCCGCCGCCGTCTCGCCGGGCCGCAGCCGATAGAGCGAAAAGCCGACATAGCGCCAGCCGGCCGAGGCGGGGGTGACCTGGTGCACCTTGCCCGTGGTGCCGAAGGGTTTCAGTTGCAATTGGCTCATGAATACGTTCCCTGTCACTGGCACGGGCGCGGGCATCAGCCGGCGCTGGCGCGCCTTGCCTGATCCCAGATCTCACACAGCCGGCTGTAGCGCGCCGTCATATCCGCGACCGCCCCGGTGTCATCCATCTTTCCCTCCATCCAGGCCCGCGCCACATCGCCAAAGATCGACCGTCCGACCGCAAACCCCCGAACCAGCGGCTGCGCCGCCGCAACGCGGAAGCTTGCGGCCAGCTCGGCCTCGGGCGCGTCAAGGCCAAGGATCACGATGCCGCGCGTGTTCGGGTCGTTATCCTCGATGGCGGCGACGGCATTGGCCCAGGCCTCAGCCGTCTTCATCGGCTCAAGCTTCCACCAGTCGGGATAAATGCCCAGATCGTAAAAGCGACGGATGATCCTGGCCGTGGTCAGGTCATCGACCGGTGCCACCTTGGACGGGATCACTTCGAGCAGGAATTCCAGCCGGTTCCGGCGTGCTGCGGCAAACAGACGTTTGACCACGTCTTCCTGCTGCGCCCAGGTTGTGGCATCGTCATCGGGGTGGCAGAAACACAGCACCTTGACCACATGATCCAGCGGCCATTCGGCCAGCCCGCCGTAATCCGGCCCGATCTCGGGCTCAAGGCTTAAGGGGCGCGAGCCCGGCCATTCCACCGGACGCCCGACCCAGAGCCCGCTTCCCGCGGTGGCATGCAGTGCAGTCTTGCCAACGCGGTTGTCGCACAGAATGCCATAGCCCGGCCGGCCCGCCTGGACGCCCTGCGCGGCCGCAAGGCACAGCTCTTTGAAGGCTCCGATTTTGGCCGGCGTTGCGCCTTGCATCTGCTCCAGCTGCATCCGGTGATCAAAAGCAAAGACGCGGATATCCCGCCACGGATTGCCCCGGCTTTCGCCCCGCAGCGCCCGGCGGTTGGTCGACCAGTGGATCTGTTCCAGCGCTGCGTCGTTTCTCAGATCCGGGCGGGTCACACCGCGATCCAGGAAGAATTCCAGTTCGGCCAGCGAGGGATAGGCCGGCGCACAACCATGGCGCGACACCGCGAAAGCCCCGCAGGCATTGGCATATTCCAGGGCGCGCGGCCATTTTTCATCATCCAGCCAGCCCTTCAGCAGGCCCGACATGAACCCGTCCCCCGCGCCCAGCACGTTGAACACCTCGATCGGGAACCCCGGCCCGGCCTCGCCCGCATCAAGGCTGTCGGGCACTGCGCCGGTAAAGGCCACCGCCCCCGCCGCGCCGCGTTTGCACACCAGCGTGGCGGTGCTGAGCGCGCGCACGGCCCGAAGCGCCGCGATCGTATCGGTCGAACCGCCCGCGATATGGAATTCTTCCTCGGTCCCGACGATCAGGTCGAAGAGATGCAGCGTGGTTTGCAGTTTCGCCGTCACCTCGGCGCTTTCGACGAAGCGGCTTTCGCCATCCCCATGGCCCGCGACGCCCCAGAGGTTCGGGCGGTAATCGATATCCAGCGCTGTCCGCGCGCCATGCTGGCGGGCCAGCGCCAGCGCCTTCAGTACTGCCGCCTTGGTGCGCGGATGCGAAAGATGAGTTCCCGTCGCGACCACTGCGCGGCTGTCCGCAATCAGCGCCTCGTCGATGTCATCCTCGCACAGCCCCATATCGGCGCAATTCTCGCGGTAAAAGATCAGCGGGAACTGATGTTCGTCGCGGATCCCCAGCAGAACCAGCGCCGTCAGTCGTTCCGGGTCGGTCACCACGCCGCGCGTATCGACGCCTTCACGCGCCAGTTCCTCGCGCAGGAACCGGCCCATATGTTCATCGCCCACCCGGGTGATCAGTGCCGATTTCAGCCCCAGCCGCGCCGTCCCCACCGCCATATTGGTCGGGGAGCCGCCGACATATTTCTGAAACGCGCCCATATCTTCCAGCCGGCCACCCACCTGCGCCCCATAGAGGTCAATGGAGGACCGGCCAATGGTCACGAGATCCAGCTTTTTCGTCATCTCACAAACCCCCTCCCCCGGGGTGAACTCCTGGTCTCAAACGGCAACAGGCGTGATCCAGGGCTGATCAACCGCCTCATGGCTGTCGACAACTGCCTCGACAAAGGCGACACCCTTTACCCCGTCCCGGATCAGCGGAAGGTCCTGGCCGATGGGTGCAGGCACGCGGCCCTCTGCCCGGGCGTGGATCGCTTCGGCAAAGCCAAGATAAAGATTGGCGAAGGCCTCGAGATAGCCTTCGGGATGACCCGGAGGCGTGCGGGTCCGCGCCTTTGCCGCCGGTGACAGATCACCCGCGCCGCGCTTGATGGTCTGCACGCGGCCCTCAAGCGGGGTCAGGACCAGCTCATTGGGCTGTTCCTGATACCAGGCAAGCGATCCCTTGCCACCAAAGACCCGGATCCGCACACCGTTGGAATTGCCGATGGCGACCTGGCTCGACCACAAAAGCCCACGCGCGCCGCCCTCATAGCGCAGCATGACATGCGCATTGTCATCAAGCGAACGACCGTTCACAAATGTCGCCAGATCGGCGGTCAGCGATTCCAGTCGCAGCCCGGTGACAAAGCCCGCAAGGTGATAGGCATGGGTTCCGATATCGCCGATGGAGCCGCCGCGCCCGTTCTTTTTCGGGTCGGTCCGCCAGGCGGCCTGGGCATTGCCCTGGGCCTCGATGGCGGTTGCCATCCATTCCAGCGGATATTCGACCTGCACGGTCCGGACAGCGCCGATCTCTCCGGCCGCGACCCGCGCGCGGGCCTCATGCACCATTGGGTAACCGGAATATGTATAGGTGACGCCGACGAAAACACCCCGCGCCCGGGCGAGTTCCTCCAGCGCCAGGGCCTCTTCCAGCGTGGCGGTCAGCGGCTTTTCACAGATCACCGCAATGCCCGCCTCGATCAACGCCTTCGCCATCGGATAATGGGTGAAATTGGGTGTACAGATCGCCACCGCATCGACGCGGTCCTCGCGGGCGAGTTCCCCCGCGATCAGCTCCTGATATGTCCCATAGCTGCGATCTTCAGCGATGCCCTGGCTTTGCGCGAAAGCCCTGCCCTTTGCGGGATCTGCATCAAAGGCCCCCGCCACAAGCACCCATGCGCCATCGAGCCGCGCCGCCAGGCGGTGGATATTGCCGATATAGGCCCCCTCGCCGCCACCGATCATTCCAAGCCGCAATTGCCGCGTCATGCTTCCCCCAGCCCGAGCATCGCCCGGTTGGCTGCCCGGTCTGCGCCGGATTTCACGAAATCGTCAAAGGCCCGGTCCGAGACGCGGATGATGTGGTCTTTGATGAACTGAGCGCCCTCACGCGCGCCGTCTTCGGGGTTTTTGATGAAACATTCCCATTCCAGAACTGCCCAGCCGTCAAAGCCGTAAGTGGACAGCTTCGTGAAGATGGCACCAAAATCGACCTGACCATCGCCGGGGCTGCGGAAGCGGCCGGCGCGTTTTGCCCAGGGCATATAGCCGCCGTAAGCGCCGGATTTGCCATCCGGGCGAAACTCGGCATCCTTCACATGGAAGGTGCGGATGCGGTCATGGTAGTGGTCGATGAAACTCAGATAATCCATGCCCTGCAGAACCAGATGGCTCGGGTCATACATCAGATTGGCCCGGGGATGGTTGTTCACTTTACCCAGGAAATACTCCCAGGAATGCCCGTCATGCAGGTCTTCCATCGGATGGATTTCATAGCAGACATCCACGCCATGCGCGTCGAAATCATTGAGGATCGGCGTCCAGCGGCGGGCGAGCTCGTCAAACCCTTCCTCGACCAGCCCCTCGGGCCATTGCGGATAGGGGTAGAGATAGGGCCACAAAAGCGCGCCCGAGAAGGTCACATGCCGGTCGATCCCGAACCGCTGCGAGGCGCGGGCCGCGAAGCGCAACTGTTCTTCGGCCCAGGCGCGGCGGCGCGCCGGATTGCCGCGCACATGTTCGGGCGCGAAAGCATCCAGCACCCCGTCATGTGCGGGATGCGCCGCGACCAGCTGCCCGGTGATATGCGAGGCAAATTCGGTGATTTCCAGCCCGTGATCGGCCAGAAGGCCTTTGATCTCATCGCAGTAAGCGTCTGAGGTCGCGGCTTTCTCCATATCTATCAGCCGCGTCTCCCAGGTCGGGATCTGCACACCTTTGAACCCCTTTTCCGCCGCCCAGGCAGCCAGACCCGGCAACGTGTTATAGGGCGCGTCATCCGCGGCAAACTGCGCGAGGAAGACCCCCGGCCCTTTGATCGTGCGCATCGCTCAGCCCTCCAGCGCGACCGCAGGCACGGGCGCGTCGTCATAGCCGCCATAGACCGACTGGTCGAAGGGGATCACCGCGCCGGTCATCATGCCGCCATCGTCAGAGGCCATCCACAAAACCGCGCGCGCCACTTCTTTCGGGTCGAGAATGCGGCCAAAGGGCTTTGCCGCCGCCGCGCGGTCGATGAAATCCGGGTCGCCGGTTTCCGAGAGCACAAGCGCCCGTTCATGATCCGAATTCATCCAGCCGATATCGAGCTGGTTGATATGGATCTTATGGCGCATCAGCGCGAAACCCGCATGGCGCGTCAGTGTCGACAACGCGCCTTTCGAGGTCGAGTAAGGCGCGAGGAACGGCTGCCCCGCCAGACCCGACATCGAACCGATATTGACCACCCGGCCCTCGATCCCTTCACGGATCATCACCTTGGCCGCATCCTGGATCAGGAAGAACGGCGCGCGGGTATTGACCGCGATCATGCGGTCAAAGAGCTCGGGCGAGGTGTTGAGCATATTGCCGCGATCCGTCAGGCCCGCCGCATTGACGAGGATATCGACCCGGCCAAAACGCTTGTCAGCCGCCGGGACGATCTTCGCCACATCGTCGATACTGCCGAGGTCGGCGAGCACCAGCTCGACCGGTACGCCGGTCGCATCGAAGATCGATTTCGCAACAGCGCGACCCTTGTCCTCGCCGCGCCCGACGATCACGATCCCGGCTGCGCCCGCCTCGGAAAAGAGCCGGGCAATCGCGGCCCCAAGGCCCTGGGTGCCGCCGGTGACAATTGCAACCTTCCCGTCGATCCGGTTCATTTCGCCACCTCATAGCCGGCGGCGGCCATTACGCGCATCAGCTCTTTATGGCCCTTCACCGCCATTTCCAGCGGCGGGGAAACCTTCGGATCCTGCTCGGCCTCGACCACGAACCAGCCCTCATAGCCTTTCTGGGCCAGCGCCCTGACGATGGCTTCAAAGTCCAGCGAGCCATCGCCCGGCACGGTGAAAGCCCCCTTGATCACCGCATCAAGGAAGCTCTCCGATCTGCGGTCCAGCCCGTCGATCACCGATTGCCTTATGTCCTTGGTATGGACATGGGTAAAGCGCGCATGATGGTTGTCGATCACCCGCATCAGATCGCCGCCCGCAAAGGCCAGGTGGCCCGCATCAAACAAGAGCGGCACCGAGGAGTGTTTGAGGAAGAGGTCGATCTCCGCCTCTGTCTCGACCACCGCCGCCATATGGTGATGATACGAGATCGGCATCCCCTGTTTGGCGCACCAATCCGCAAAATCGCTCATCTTACGCCCGTAGGCGGCCATCTCTGGCTCGGTCAGTTTAGGCTTTGTCGCGAGCGGCGCCGAGCGCACGCCCTGGATCGAACGCGCGGTCTCGCCATAGACGATGCAGGGCGCTTTGGCGGCGATGAAAAACGCCATCTGTTCCGCGATGCGGTCCTTTTCGACCTCGATATCGCCATCGACCAGCAGGCCCGAGAACCAGCCGCCACAGACCGAGATGCCGAAGCGGTCCAGGATGGGGCCAAGCTCTGCCATATCCATCGGGAAGCGGCGGCCGGTCTCCATTCCGGTAAATCCTGCAACCGAGGCCTGACGCAGACATTCCTCGAGGCTTACATCATCCGAGAGCTCGGCGAGATCGTCATTCCACCAGGCGATCGGGGCAATTCCAAGTTTCGCTTTCCCAGCCTTAATTGTCATGGTCTCAGACCCCGATACGCTGTTGTTTGCGGATTTTTTCCTGATTGGCCCGCGCGGTGCGGACCGATTCAAAGGTGGAAACCTCTGGCACGCCGACATCCCAGTCGGCATCGCCGGGCGTCCAGGTCCAGGCATCGGTGACGATGGACAGCACCGTCACGCCGTCCTGGCCGTAGGCCCATTCGAGGGCTGCGGGCAGATCGGCCAGGCTTTCGACATGTTTCGCCGCCGCGCCCATCGCTTTGGCATGGGCCACGAAATCGACATGCAGCGGATTGTTGCGATCGCGGATGCGGCAGTCTTTCAACAGGTTGTTGAAGCCCGGCACACCCTTGGCCTGTTGCAGCCGGTTGATGACCGCATAGCCGCCATTGTCGCAAACGATCACGATCATCTTATGGCCGGTCAGCGCCGCCGAATAAATATCGGAATTCCCCATCATATAGGTGCCGTCACCCAGCATCACGATGGGCGTGCCGCCGGTGCCGCCCGGGCCTTCCTGCGCCATGGCCGCGCCCCAGCCCGCCGGGATCTCGTATCCCATGCAGGAGAACCCGAATTCGCAGTCAAATGTATGCGGGTCTTTGACGCGCCAGCCCTTGACGACCTCGCCCGGCAGACCACCTGCGGCAGTAACGAGCGTATCGCCCGGACGCGCCGCCTGGTTCACCACATTGACGACCTGCTGGTAGGACGGCACGGCCGCATCGGTCGGCGCCTGCAGGCTGTCGAGCAGCTTGTTCCATTCCGCGAACAGCTTCTTGCCGCGCGGCAAGAGCCCCGCGTCAGCCTTCCAGGCTCCAAGCGCTGCGTCGAGCTCCAGAATGCCTTCCTTCGCATCGCCCACAACCGACAGCGCCCGGTGCTTGATCGCATCAAACCGTGCGGCGTTCAGCGAGATGAACTGCGCCGAAGGCGAGAATGCCGTCCAGGAGCCGGTGGTGAAATCCTGCAGCCTGGTGCCGATGGCCAGGATCACATCCGCCTCGCGCGCCAGCTCATTCGCCGAGGTCGAGCCGAGGATGCCCACTGGGCCGATATGCACCGGATGGTCATGGGTGAAGGCACCCTTGCCGGCCACGGTTTCCACAACCGGGATACCGCGTCTGGCGGCGAAATCAGCCAGAGCCTGTTCGGCACGGCTATAGCGCACGCCACCGCCCGAGATGATCAGCGGCAGTTTCGCGCGCTGAAGCACCTCGGCAGCTTGCGCCACCGAATCGCGGTCGGGACGCGGACGCGGGATCTTCCAGACCTTCGGCTCGAAGAAGACTTCCGGATAGTCGTAGGCGATCTCCTGCGTATCCTGAGCGAGACCAATGAAAGCCGGGCCGCAATCGGCGGGGTCGAGCATCACGGCGACCGCCTGGGGCAGCGACTGGATGATTTGTTCTGGCAAAACAATGCGATCCCAATAGCGCACCACCGGCTTGAAGGCGTCATTCACCGTGATCGAGGGATTGTTGTAATGCTCAACCTGTTGCAGCACCGGGTCGGGAATACGGTTCGCGAATGTATCGCCCGCGATCAGCAGGACCGGCAGCCGGTTCGCCATCGCCACACCCGCCGCCGTGATCATATTCGCCGCGCCAGGGCCAATCGAAGTCGCCGCGACCATGATCTGACGGCGCTGCTTGGCTTTCGCGAATCCAATCGCCGCCAGCGCCATCGACTGTTCATTCTGGCCGCGCCAGGTCGGAAGCTGGTCCTGAACCGTCTCAAGCGCTTCGGACAGGCAGGTCACATTGCCATGGCCGAAGATGCCGAAAACACCTGCGAAAAGCGGAACGCGCTGCCCGTCAATCTCGGTGAACTGGTTGCAAAGGTAACGAACAAGGGCCTGCGCCATAGTCAGGCGCACAGTAGATCCGGTCATCTCGCCTCCTCCTGCGGATGTATCTTTTCTCAATGCTTACGGAATGCATATTGACAATGCAACGTCATAGCAATGATTATTGCAACAAAGTTGAGGAGGAGACTCAATGCTCAGGATTGCAGTAATCGGCACGGGCCGCATTGGCCGTATGCATGCCGAAAATATCGCAGCACACCCGCGTGCGGCCCTCGCCGGTGTCTATGATATTCATACCCCATCTGCCGCCGAAACGGCCGAAAAACTGGGTGTGACCCGGTTCGACAGCGCCGAAGCGCTGATCGCCTCGAAAGATGTCGATGCAATTCTTATCGCCTCCTCGACCGCCACCCATGCCGATCTGATCGAAGCCGCGGTCGCTGCCGGCAAGCCCGCTTTGTGCGAAAAGCCGATTGATCTGTCGCTCGCCCGCGTCAATGCCTGCGCTGCAAAGATCAAAGGTACAAGCGTTCCGATCATGCTCGGCTTCGTGCGCCGGATGGACAAGGGCCATGCGGGCGTGCAGGCGGCGATTGCCTCGGGCCAGATCGGTGATCTGCACCAGGTCATCATCACGTCACGCGACCCCGACATGGCACCCGACGCTTACATGGAAGTGTCGGGCGGCATCTTCCGCGATATGACGATCCATGATTTCGACATGGCGCGTTTCATGCTGGGCGAGGATGTGACCGAGGTTTCCGCGACCGGCTCGCGCCTCGTGAAGCCAGGACTGATGGAAAAGCTTGGCGATTACGACACCGTCACCGTGGTGCTGAAAACCGCCTCCGGCAAGCAGGCGATCATCAACAATTCGCGCCGCGCGGTCTATGGCTATGACCAGCGCGTCGAGGCCTTCGGGTCGAAAGGCATGGCAATTTCGGAAAACCACGCCATGACCAAAGTGCGCCTGTTCAATGCCGAACAGACCGAGGCCGCGCCGCCGCTCCTGAACTTCTTCATCGAGCGCTATGACGACGCTTTCGCCGCCGAGATCGGCGCTTTTGTCGATGCGGTCGAGAACGGCACCACGCCGCCGATAACCTTTGAAGACGGTCGCCAGGCGCTGATCCTCGCCGAGGCCGCGATCAGATCGGTGGCCGAGGGCCGCACCATCCTCACGAAAGACATCGGGTAACCCCATGTACGACAATTTCGGCCTGTTCACAGGTGGCGCCTGGATCTCCGGCGCCACAACGGGAGAGGTGTACTCTCCGGTCACCGGCGCATCCCTCGGCACGGTTGCCTTCGCCTCGGCTGCGCAGACTTGCGCGGCGCTGGATAGCGCAGCCGCCGCGCAAGACCCCTTGCGCGCCATGGGCGGTTTTGGTCGTGCCGACGCGCTGCACCGGGCTGCCGATGAGATGATCCGCCGCACGGATGAAGGCGCGCGGATGATCTCGCTCGAGACCGGGAAGCCCATCGCCCAGGCAGGCCGGGAATGGGTGCTCGCCTGTGATCAGTTCCGCTGGTATGCCGAAGAGGCACGGCGGATTTATGGCCGCATCGTGGACAGCCGGGTGCCCGGCGGACGGTTCGAGATCAGCCACGAGCCGGTCGGCATCGTGGGGGCCTTCACTGCCTGGAATTTTCCCGCCGCGCTGCCCGCACGCAAGCTGGCCCCTGCTCTGGCCGCCGGCTGCCCGGTGGTGCTGCGCCCGTCTTCGCAGACCCCGGGTGTGGCCATGGTGATCGTCGATTGCCTGCGTGCAGCCGGCCTGCCGGATGGCGCGGTCTCCCTGGTGGTCGGGTCAACCGCCGACACCTATGCGCCGATCATGGCAGATAAACGGGTGCGCAAGGTATCGCTCACTGGCTCGACCCGGGTGGGTCAACAGATGATCCGCGACGCGGCGGAAACAGTGAAAAAGGTCTCGATGGAACTTGGCGGCAATGCGCCGCTGATCATCTTCGATGATGCCGATCTCGACGCCGCGCTGGATCTGTCAGTGGCGACCAAATACGCCAATGCGGGCCAGGTCTGCGTCACCGCCGACCGTTTCTTCGTGCATGAAAGCCTGCATGACGCTTTTGTCGAGGGCTTTGTCGCACGCGCCGCAAAGATCAAAGTGGGCGATGGTATGGACCCGGAAACCGGCATGGGCCCCCTGATCAATGCCGGGCGCCTTTCAGAAATCGAAACGATCGTCGCCGACGCGCTCACCGCAGGTGCAAGCCTGAAACTTGGCGGTCGCCGCCCCGCCCATCTGAACAAAGGCCATTTCTACGAGCCAACCGTGCTTACCGATGTGCGCGATGACATGCGCGTCTTCGCCGAGGAAAACTTCGGCCCCATCGCCGCGATCACCCGGTTCTCGGGTGAAGACGAGGTCATCGCCCGTGCCAATGCCTCCGACATGGGGCTTTCGGCCTATGCCTTCACCCGCTCGCCCGAGCGCGCGCGGCGCGTCACGGCAGCACTGAAATCCGGCATGGTCGGGATCAACAGCTTTGCCCTTGCAGCCTCCGAGGCGCCTTTCGGCGGTACCAACCATTCCGGCATGGGCCGCGAAGGCGGGTCCGAAGGGATCCGGGACTATCTCGACACCAAACTCGCCCAAATCCTGTTCTGACCAGATCGCGCTCATAAAGGAACCGGCATGTTCACCAACCGGCTGAAACAACAGTGGTCCGAGGGGCGCGCCGCCATCAATGGCTGGCTTTCCATCGGAAACCCCTTCACCGCCGAGATCATGGCGGCGCAGGGCTATGACAGTATCACCATCGACGCCCAGCATGGCGCGCTGGATTACACGGCCGTGCTGCCAATGCTCCAGGCGATGCGCGCCTCGGGGGTGACGCCGATGGTGCGTGTGCCCTGGCGCGAGCCGGGGGCGATCATGAAAGCGCTGGATGCCGGTGCCCAGGGCATCATCTGCCCGATGGTGAATTCCGCCGCCGAGGCCGCCGAATTCGTCAGCTACACCCGCTATCCCCCGCAGGGGCAGCGCAGCTATGGCCCGACCCGCGCGGCTGTGGCCTATGGGGGCTATGGTTCGGCCGCGAATGACCAGGTCCTCGCGCTCGCGATGATCGAGACGCAAGGCGGCGTCGACAATATTGAATCCATCGCCGCCACACCCGGCCTTGACGGCATCTATATCGGCCCCGCCGATCTGACGCTTGGCACCACCGGCACAAAGCACCCCATCGGCTTTGATCGCGAAGAGCCGGAGCTGATCGCGCTGATCCGGCACATCCTCGCGGTCTGCAAGGCGAACAATATCCGGGCCTGCCTGCATTGCGGAAGCGCCGATTACGCCGCCCGTGCGATCGGCTGGGGTTTTGATCTCACCACAGTTGGCGGCGACTCGCGGCTGCTGGCAGCAGCGGCCTCGGCTTCGGTCGCGAAATGGCGTGATCTGACGGGTGCCGCCCCCGCCCCATTGCCGCGAAAGGGGGCTATTGATGCCGCATCTCCTGATCGCCGGAAAGCTGCATCCTTCGGGCACCGCGCTGCTGGAGGTTCTGAAGACGAAGGGCTTCACCATCGACTATGTCGAAGAGGTCTCCGAGCCCTCCTGCGCCGCGCTGATCCATAAGGCGGATGCGCTGGTGATCCGTACCCAGCCGCTCTCCGCGGCAACCATCGCCAAAGCAGAGCGGCTGAAAGTGGTCTCGCGCCATGGGGTCGGCTACGATTCCGTGGATCTTGCGGCGCTGAATGCGCGCGGGATCGCGCTGACCATTGTCGGCGATGTCAATTCGGTCTCGGTCGCAGAACATGCGATGATGCAGCTGCTCGCGGGCGCGAAGCGTGTGCTGCTCGCGGACCGCGCTGTACGCGAGCCGTCCGAATGGAACTGGCGCAACCGGCTGGAAGCGCATGAGATTTCCGATAAGAACCTCCTGATCATCGGCTATGGCCGCACCGGACAGCGGCTGGCGAAAATGGCGGCGGGCTTCGATATGAAGATCCGCGCCTATGACCCCTGGCTCTCGCGCAATGGCTGGCCGAAGGGCCCGGTGGGCGAGGTCACCGACCTCGCAGAAGCACTGGCCTGGGCCGATTGCATCTCGGTCCATGTGCCGAAAGCCGACCGCCCGACCATTGGCGCCGAAGAGATCGCCCTGATGAAACCAGGCGTCGTTCTTGCCAATACCGCGCGCGGCGGCGTGGTCGATGAAGACGCGCTGACGGCGGCGCTGGTTTCGGGCCAGGTTGGTGCCGCCGGTCTGGATGTCTTTGCAGAAGAACCACCCGGCCGGCATATTCCGCTCTTTGACCTGCCCAATGCGGTTCTGTCGCCGCATATTGCCGGCCTCACCGCCGAATGCGCGGCGCGAATGGCGGTTGCCTCCATCGAGAACGCGGTCAATTTCCTTGCGGGCAGCATCGACCCGCAGCTCATCGTCAACCGGGATGTCGCCAATGCCAGTTAATCAAATCACGGATAAACCAAAACTCCGGATCGGCCTGATCGGCACCGGCTTCATGGGCAAGGCCCATGTCTTCGGCTTCACCTCGGCGCCCAAGGTGTTCGAACTGCCCTATGACCTCGAGCTGCACACCGTGGCCGATGTGACGGTTGAAACAGCCACCCGCGCCGCGCGCGAACTCGGCTTCGCGCATTGGACAACCGACTGGCGCGACCTGATCAGCAATCCGGAAATCGACCTGATCTCGATCACCGCGCCGAACGCTTTGCATAAGGAAATGTCGCTGGCGGCGATTGCGGCCGGAAAACATGTCTATTGCGAGAAGCCGCTGGCGCCGCTGGCCACAGACGCGCTGGAGATGACGCTGGCCGCCGAAAAGGCCGGGGTGAAAACCCAGGTCGGCTTCAACTATCTGTGCAACCCGATGCTGCGGCTGGCGCGCGACATGATCGCGGGTGGCGAGCTGGGCGAGATCCGGGGCTATCGCGGTCTTCATGCCGAGGATTACATGGCCGACCCGAACGGCCCCTGGACCTTCCGCCATGACCCGGCGGGGGCGGCGCGCTTGCCGATATCGGCAGCCATGCCCTGGCGACAGCCGAGTTCCTGCTCGGCCCGATCACCGAGGTGATGGGCGATTGCCTGACGCTGATCCCATCCCGCCCCGATGGCAAAGGTGGCACCCGCCGCGTCGAGGTGGATGATGTGGGCCGCGCCTTCATTCGTTTCGCCAGCGGTGCGCAGGGTTCGGTCGAGGGCAACTGGATCGCGACAGGCCGCAAGATGCAGCATGACTTCGAGGTCTATGGCACCAAAGGCGCGCTGTCCTTCAGCCAGGAACGCTTCAGCGAGCTGCATTTCTACGCGACCGGTGACGGCCCGGGCCGCCGGGGTTTCCGCCGGATCGAGGCTGCGCCGGATCATGAGCCTTACGGGCGGTTCTGCGTGGCGCCGGGTCATCAGCTCGGCTTCAACGATCTGAAAGCCATCGAAGTCGAGGGTTACATCCGCGCCATCGCAGGCGAGGCGCCCGAGCCCTTCAATTTCCGGGCGGGCCTCAGGATCCAGACCCTGGTCGAGACGATCCAGCGCTCCTCTGCCGCGCGCGCATGGCTGAGCATCCCGGCCTGACCTTTGCCGGCGCGCGTCAGCTGCGCGCGCCGCCCCCTCGCGGATCCAGCCGAAGTAATCCTCGCTGCCCATCTGGCCACCTTTCAGCGCAATCTCCAGCCCGTCGAAATCGCCCGCCGCATGGGCGCGCGACAGCGAGGCGCCCGGAATGGTCGGCGCCAGCGCCTCAAGCGCGAAGATCCCCATCTGCCGCATGGCATGACCCGATGTATCGCCGCCCGAGATCACCACCCGTTTCAGCCTGGCCTCCCGCGTGAGACACGCGAGCAAGGCGCCCAGCGTCTCGCCAATCTGCTGGTTGAACACCGCCGGATCAGTGCCGGTTTCCGCCAGCGCCTGCGCCAGAGCGGCCACGCCCGGATCCTGCGGCCCCTCGGCGGTATGGACCAGCACATCCTCGCCCGCCGTTAGCGCGGCCAGGGCGGCTGCGCGCAACGGTGCCACCACATCCTCACCCCGGCACATCGCCGCCGCATCCAGCGCGAAAGTGGTGAAACCGTTCGCGCGCGCCCAGCCGATCTGTGCCGCCGTGGTCGGTGACACCGATCCCGAGACCACCATGACCGGCCCCTCAGCCCGCCCGCGACTGGCCAGCGGCGGCGGCAATACATGCTGGCCCGAGGCCACCAGATGCCGGATCACCGCATATTCCACGCCTTGCGAGCCGATTGCGAACAAAGGTTCATGTTCTGATGCCTGCCAGATCAGGCGACCGGCCTCGGCCTCAGACCCCGCATCCATCTCGTCCAAAGTCACCGCCCGCACACCGCGGGCGAGCAGGGCGGCCAGCGCTGCATCCGCGCCGCTTGCGTAATCTTCCAGCGTCAGGCAGCCGATCGCCACATTGGTCTGGCGCGACAGATGCAGCGCCACGTCGGCCTCATCCATCGGCGTCACCGGGTGATGTGCCATCACCGGATGCCGGTCGAGCCGATGCACCCCGGCGCCGACCCCGGCAAACAAATGCCCGAAGGCCTGATACCGCCGCATCTGCGGCGCAGCGATCAC
This sequence comes from Gemmobacter sp. 24YEA27, assembly GCF_030052995.1. NCBI lineage: Bacteria > Pseudomonadati > Pseudomonadota > Alphaproteobacteria > Rhodobacterales > Paracoccaceae > Gemmobacter > Gemmobacter sp. 24YEA27. The sequence goes on from NZ_JASJPW010000002.1 coordinate 199,933, forward strand.
CACCGGCACGAAAGCATTGTCAAAAAGCTCCAGCCCGATCTCAAGCGCGCATCCGATATTGCCGATATGCGGTGCGGAATCGAGGGTCGAGCAGACCTTGTAATGGATCACCCGCGCGCCCAGATCCGCCAGCGCCCGGAAGGCCCCGGGCAGGTTCTCCCGCATCCAGTCAGGGCTTTCCGTGCGCGAGGTCGAGGCAACACCCACCCCCCGCAGCCCGGGAAAGCGGGCGAGCTGTTCTGCGGTCGGTGGTTCCAGAAACAGCACCGCCGGCAGGCCGCCAAAGGCCAGCGCCTCCATCGTGGCGGCGGCGCCGGTGAAGTCATCACCATACCAGGCGAAATCGAGCGCGTATTCCTGCGGCATCATTTCTTCCCGAACTTCGCGAGCGAGGCCGCCAGTTCCGGATGGGTCAGCGCATGGGCCTCAAGCGCGATGTCTGACGCCGCCGCGTCCCAGGCCTGTCGGATGGCGCGCACACCGCCCGCAGTCCCCATCGGATGACCGTGGATACCGCCACCGCCCAGATACATCAGATCCAGCGCGCCGCCGGTGCCCTGATATGTCGCGGTCGCCTGACCGCCCCATTGCCCCGACCCGCAAACCGGCAATGCGCGGTCCGAAGGCGAGAAAATCGGCGCCGCCATGTCAGCGAAGGACCGCAGGAAGCTCTCATCCGGTTCCCAGTATTTCGCGGCTATGCCGTTGATCTGAAACTGGTCAACACCCAGCAGCCGCCAGATCTTCTGATAGGGGCGAAAGGCCATGCCAATACCCGGATGCCGGGTCATGAGATCCCAGCCATTCCGATGCGCATGCAGCGCCAGCTGCGCGCGCTTACGCAAAAACGTCATGCCGCCATAGCCGATGGAGTTGATATTGACGACCGCCGCCTGACCGCCATGCTTCACCACCACATCATGGCGGCGCAGCATTTCTTCCGGGTCAGCCGAAGACAGACCAAAGGCATAGACCACCTTTTTCCCGGTCTTCTGCGCATGATTATCAATCACCCGCATGATCGCGGCCACGCGGTCGTCAAAGGGCGAATAAGCGGGCGAGGTCAGCTTTTCATCATCCTTGATGAAATCGACCCCCGCCTCGCAGAGCTCGCGCACCATGCCGGCAACCTCTTCGGGCAGAAGGCCCAGCGACGGCTTGATGATTGAGGCAATGATCGGCGCCCTGGCCGGAAAATCGAGACCACAGAGCCGGTAAGACCCTTCGACCCCGAATTGCGGGCCGGGATGCAACGCATAGGCTTGCGGCAATTCGATATCCAGAAGCCGCGCGCCTGTCAGGCCACGCGTCGCATAAAGCGCATTGATGCCAATGGTTTGCAGCGAGGCGAAATCCGTGCCGATGCTTTCCAGCGGAAAGTCAATCACCACATTGGCGCGGCGGAACGGTCCGGGCGCATCTGCCGGCCAGGCCGGCACTGTTGCCGGTTCCAGTTCCGTCACCGAAACCACCCTTGCGGCGCAGCGCGCCTTCACACCCGCCGTCTCTCCCGGCAGATCGGTAAACGTTCCAGTCGACTGATCGGTCGCGATTTTCACCGCCATCCGCTCGGGGTCATCCGGCGTCTCGATCAGGTAGTGAAAGCGGATCTGGTCCTGGGCCATCGTCTTACTCGCCCCTCCCCGGTCACGAGGTGCACCCGCCGCGCCGGGGGAGGAGGCGGGGCGCGACAGGTGGTCTTTCACCTTTTCAGGTGATGCGGATGATCGAGGCCTTGATCTCCTTGAAATCAAAAACACGCTTCCAGTCGTCGCGCATCAGCACCGGCTTGCCGAATTCGATTGCCTTGTTGCAGGCATCCGAGAACTGTCCCGGAACCTCGTCAAAGATCACCGCGCCGAGAATGTTCATATGGCCGAGCAGGAAGTCGCGGGCGCAGTCATAGGTGACGCCGGTCTTGATGACCTCATCCATCGCTTCGCGCATCACAACGAGCAGCGAGGCGCAGACGGTTTCCGACAGGCCCGGCTCCAGATAGGCCATCTGTTCAACCGTGACGCGGTGGCTGCGGGCAACCGGCGCGTAGATGGTTTTCGCGACTTTCTCGCCAAGCGCATAATGCTCTTCCGGCCCTTGCATCAGCGCATTCACCACGCCTTGTTGGGCTGCGATGCCGCCGAAATGGTCCTTACGGCCTTCCGGAGTGGATTCGTCATTGAAGATCGGAGGGTGGCAGGGATGGGTCACGAAATAGGTGATATCGGCGCGCTCGGGCAGATGATCGGCAAAGGGTGCCGCGGCATCAAGGCAAACCACCATCGTGCCGGGGTTCAGCTTCGGCACGATATCGCGGGCGACCGCGCCAATGGCGGTATCGGGCACCGCGAGCACCACGATTTCGGCGTTTTTGACTGCCTCGTCCGGGCCGACGCACTCAACACCATGCGCGTCTTTCGCGCGCTGGCGACCGGCTTCCGAGACCTCGACATAGGTCACATCGAAATCGCCGGACAGCAGGTTGCGCGTCAGGCGCATCCCCATTTTTCCACCGGCACCGAACAGGGCCAATCTGGTCATCTTCTCTCTCCTCACACTCAACTGGTATAATGAGTGCGCCAGTCGGTGCGAAAATACAAGAGGCCACGCGCCCCGATTTAAGAAACTGTGATCCAGATCCTGAGGGGCCGCATCAGCCGGGGAAGAAACCGGCTCCAGGCCCTCTCAATGAAATGCGATCCGGAGTGCCTGACCCCGGTGCCGCGCGACCACCAGCGCGACCTTGCGGCCGAAGCCATCCGGCAAGGGACCCCGAAATCCCGCCCCGCAGCGGAGCGGCAAGCTGCATCTGCAGGAAATTCCCCTTTGTCCACGACAGGCTTGAGGCAATGCCATTGTTCACATCCTGGGCATCAAATCGCCCATGTTCCCAACCACATCGCGGCTGAGGTTTTTTACTTCGCTGTCGTTTCCTCTGAAGCTTCCGATGAGGGAGACGGCAGAAGCCGGCGCTGAAACCGCCTCTTCCCACCGCGATTGTTGCAGCGATGCGTTCAGCGTCGCGAGGCTGTGAAACGGGAGGTCGCGAGGGTCGCTGCCCGAGACCTTCAGCGCGTCAAAGAACCCCCTGGGCAGCGCCATGCGGATCCCGGTCCGGTCCGAAGTTTCGACTTAAGTCTTCTGTCTGCCCGAGGTTTCCGTAGCCCGAGGCTCTTCTGGAAGCCGCGGATCATTGCCGGGAATGACAGAAACATATCGGGCGCAATCGACTGCGCTGTCGACAGAAGTGCAAAGGACAGACACAACCAAAAGGAACAATGCCGCTCAACAAGATCAGATCACAGAACCCGTTCTTACTCAGGGCGAGCAACGGCCCGGCCCGGGCAATCGGCGATGCACTGCATGGCCCTGGTCCAGCGCGACAGAAGCGGGCGGCTCAGTCCGTCTCTTCACCGGCGACCGGCAGATCCAGCGCCACATCGTTGCGGGGTTTCAGCAGCCCCGCATCCTCCAGGGCCTCAAGGTCGGGCAGATCGCGCAGCGTCTCCAGCCCGAATTGCGCCAGAAAGCCCGGCGTCGTGACATAGGTATAAGGCGCACCGGGCTCCGGGCTGCGCGGCCCGCGCGCGATCAGCGCCTGGCGATGCAGCCGGGCGATCAGGTCGCGGCTGACCTCGCGCCCGGTCAGGCGCGAAATCCCGCCGCGCGTCACCGGCTGCATATAGGCGATGATGGTCAGGACAAGCGCCTCATTGCGGGTCATGTCGCGACTGGTCTCTTCGCCACCACGCGCCACCCGGATCGCCGCCGCGTATTGCGACCGCGTCCGGAACTGCCAGCCACCGGCAATGCGGGCGATCTCATAGGGGCGATCGCTCAGCTCGGTCGCAAGATCCCCGATCAGAAGATCGAGCGAGCAGTCCCGCCCGACCACCCGCGAAAGCATCTCGCGTGTCACCGGCCCGGATGCGGCAAAAAGCACCGCCTCGACCCGCGCCATCCATTCCCGCCAGCGCAGCGCCTGGGGCAAAGCCGCCAGTTCGGTATCCAGCGTCTCCTGCGGGTCCGCCATCTCAGAGCCCATACAGCCGGAAGCTTGACCGCCCGGTCAGCTCGCGCACCAGGCCCAGCGAAATGAGCCGGTCAAACAGCCGCCGCGCCGCGCGGTCGCTGGCCTCGGCCCCCGCCCTGGCAATCAGCGCATCCTCGCTCAAAAGCGCAGCGATGATCTGGCCAGTATCCTTTCCCGGACGCCGCAGCGTCACCGAGCGCAGTGCATTTCCGCGCCGCAAAAGCTCGGCCCAGAGATCACAGGCGGCAATCGCTGCCTTCGCCCAGGCCCCGGCACAGGCGGCAAGCCAGGCCTCCCCCTCAAGCCGAAACGCCGCACGCGGCAGCTGTGTCGCCAGCAGCGGCACCGGACGCTCCCAGCCAAGCGCCCGCGCCAGCAGCGCATCTGCCAGCCAGAGCGCGAGGCCGCGACAGGCCGGCCCAAGCGTCAGAACCTCCCCCGCGGCAGCCGCGGCAAAGCGCAAGGGCGGTGTGCGGCCGATAAACCTGGCGCCAGCATCTTGCAGGCCCCCCGCGACCAGAACAGGCGACAGATCGAAAAACCCCAGCAGCCGCACCGGCCATTCCGCCGACCGCAGCGCCCGCGCCTCGCCAAGAGCGCGCCAGCCCAGCAGCATCCGTCCCGCCGGGCCTGGATCATCCCCCGCACGCCGAAGGGCGAAAGCATCGCGCAACTGGGCCTCGCCTTCACGCCGTCCCTCAAACCCCGAAACCGCCGTCGCAGCCTCAAGGGCCAGCCGCTTGCGCCACAGCCCTCCGACCGGGTCGTCCGAGCGCGCTGCCACATCCAGGGCAGCAAGCGCCGCGCCGGCAGAAAACATCGCCGCTTCAATATCATCGCGACTCACAGCCTGCCGGATCCAGCGCGGCAGCGCAGGCGGGCCTGGCACGGGGATAAAGGAGGGTTTCGGAGCACGCGACATGCCACAGCCTCGCATATATCGGCGGTTTACGCCAGTTCCCTGAAAACTAACCGCCGCACCTGTCGCGTGGCAGCACCGGATGGAAATGGAGTGCGTTTTGCCCCGGACAGGCTTATTTTGGAACCTCCCCGCAGCCTGGCCCGGCGATGCCTCTGCAGGTGCCTGCACCTCAGCACTGAAAAACCGCGCTGATCCCAGGGTTCAGACCACCAGACTGCCTCTGGCCATCGGTCCCCACGATATCTGATTACCTGTTTCTAACAATGGCATAGCGCATCATAACCCCATATCTGGCCCGTTTCTGCGAGTTGCCGACAATACCGCCTGTGCCGGAGCCGTTCCTTCGCGCAAGGGTGACAATATGCCCTCCCCGAAAGCAAATGCCTGTCGGCCCCCGGTGATAACCGGTATATCTGCAATTGACGCCGGAGGAGGCGCATCGTGTCACAATCGTCGCGTCAAAAGCAGCGAGGGGCATCCCTGACAACCTGCGCGACCGGCCAATGGCCTTGAACTCCCGGCCCGAATGCCCCCAGATAGGGTAAAGCCGTTCTGAACCCTGCAAACAGCCCGAAATCCGTCCGCTGTCAGGCGAGACGGACAGCACCAGCGCCCTGAGGACCCCACGTGACGGACGAGGCCCCCTCCCCCGCCTTGCGCGACCACCAGCCGCTCGCTCTCCGCGATCTGGCAGAGCGCGCGCGCGGCTATGCCGAGGCCGCAAGCTCTGCCAATACCCGCAAGGCCTATGCCGCGGACTGGAAGCATTTTGCCGATTGGTGCCGGCGCGAGGGCCTGGATCCCATTGCACCCGATCCGCAGATGGTTGGTCTTTACATTACCGCTTGCGCCAGCGGGACGAAATCTGTCGGCGGCCGGAAAAACGCGGTTTCGACCATCGAGCGGCGGCTGTCGGCGCTGGTCTGGGCCTATACGCAGCGCGGGCTGATGCTTGACCGGCGCGACCGCCATATCGCCACCGTTCTCGCCGGCATCCGCAACAGCCATGCCGAACCACCGCGCCAGAAAGAAGCGATCCTGCCCGAGGATCTGCTCGCCATGCTGGAAACCTGCAATCGGGCCACGCTTCGCGGGCTGCGCGACCGCGCCATGCTGCTGATCGGTTTTGCCGGTGGCCTCAGGCGGTCTGAAATCACCGGGCTCGATATGGGCCGTGACCAGACCAGCGACGGGCGTGGCTGGGTCGAGGTTCTGCCAGGTGGTCTCCTCCTCAGGCTGCGCGGCAAGACCGGATGGCGCGAGGTCGAGATCGGGCGCGGCTCTTCGCCCCTCACCTGCCCGGTCGAGGCGCTGGAACTGTGGCTGCGCCTTGCGCGGATTTCGCGGGGACCGCTTTTCCGCCGTATTACGGGCCAGGGCAAGGAACCGGGGCCGCTGCGGCTGAATGACCGCGAGATCGCCCGCCTTGTAAAACGCGCGGCCCAGGCCGCAGGATTGCGCGGCGACCGGCCCGAGGCCGAGCGACCCGCCCTCTTTTCCGGCCATAGCCTGCGCGCCGGCCTCGCCTCTTCTGCCGAAGTCGATGAGCGCCATGTGCAAAAGCAGCTCGGCCATGCCAGCGCCGAAATGACCCGCCGCTACCAGCGCCGGCGCGACAGGTTCAGAGTCAATCTGACCCAGGCCGCAGGGCTTTGACCCCTGCAGAATCGCTCCGCGGGGCGAAGAGGCCAGCCGGCGTTTCCGCCCGGCAGTTTCAGACCAAGTGCTGAATGCGATATAGTTTATCAGGGCGCCGGAGCAGTCCTGCCTATACCCGGACCTGGAAAGACTACTCACCCGTGTTGAACTTTCTGCATGGCGATGACTGCCGGAATGTAAACAGGGCTTGAAGCCGGTGAGCACCTGCGTATAGACACCCCGTGATGGACAGTTGGCCGAGTGGTCGAAGGCGCACGCCTGGAAAGTGTGTAGGCGGGGAACCGTCTCGAGGGTTCGAATCCCTCACTGTCCGCCATTAACCCTTGAAATCATTGGATAATTTCAGAGGTTAGGCGACATACCCGCCTATAATCCCGCCATCCTATTTGCGATTGGGTGCTATCCGTTGCAACACTGGGCAGGCCATTCACCAGCCGCCCCGGCACCTTTCCGAAAATCTCCAATTAGCTCATATCTTGCGCAAAGGCCCACACGCTGGTCCCCGCTGAGGGGCGAAAGTCCGAGACCATCCCCCCGGTGCAACCCTCGATCCGGCCGCCGGTCAGGGGTGCCACCCTGGCACGGGTCACCGGAACGGCCCCGATTGCCGGATGCGAAGCCGTCTCTCCTCAGCCTCCTGCCCCTCGGTGGAATGCCGGTCGATCCAGCGCCATGCCTCGGCATCGGTGGCGCAGACCGCCAGAACATCACCGCCCAGCGTCCGCACCTCGTGCCTGCCATCCTCTCGGGCATGGATGCGCAAACCCGCCTCACGCATCGGCCTGCACCTTCTGCCACGCGGGAAAGCCCGGCATGTCCAGCGAGGCCCTGAGCCGCGACAGAGCCATTGCCCGGGCCGCCTCATGGGCAAGCGCCCGGCTCCCATCCTTGGCGCACTGCATCGCATACGTGCCACGGCCAGACACATCGACACCAACGGCCAGCCAAGTCACGCCACCGGGTAGCAGTCTCTTCTCTCCCTCATGAAGCGGAAAGGCGCAGGCCTCAGCCTCGGACAGCGGCACGGCCATGGGTTCGCCCCCGGCCTGCATCATGCGGGTGAAGGCCCTTTCCAGCACCGTGATGGCGAGGGGATCAGCCACGGGCAGCATGGCGTTCCCGTCATAGTCGAAGCAGCAGCGGGCCAGCAGGGCGGCATTGGCGGCGGCATTGCGCTTCATGGCGCGGCGCTGGTGGCGGTTCTTGTTCATGCGCCTGCTCCCATCGCCTGGTGGGTCTGGTCGGCCAATGCCTCGGCGGTCTTGAGGCAGCGGTGCAGATCCACAGCCAGCTTGCGCGGGTCAGTCGCGCCCTCAGCGATATGCCGGGCGGTGATGGCGCACACGGCCACATCGGCGGGATGGCAGCTCATGCCTGCACCTCCGGCCAATCGGTCAGGGCGCGGTCGATGCAAAGCCGGGCCAGCCTGAGACGGGCGACGTTCACCTCGGCATAGCGGGACTGGCGGCGGCGCTTCCTTGCCCCAGTCACAAGCCTGCCCGTGAACAGCAACAGATCATCTGCGGGGATGAGGGGCACCAGTTCAGCTAGGGCGGCATCTGCCGGGGCCATGATGACGCTGTGACTATCGAGGACGAACGGGGCGGCGGGGATATGCAGCACCCGGCCATCGGTAAGGCGAACGCTGCTCATCCCCGGCCCTCCAGTCCTGCGGATGCCTGATATCCAGCGATGCGGGCCTGTCCCTCGGCCACCGGTTGACCCTTGCCCTGCAGGCCGATAGATCGGCAAGCGAAATGATGCGGCACGCCATCTTGCGCAAACCTTGGGTGGCCCCGATACTTCTCGGAAGGGTTAGCGAGACGAGGGGCGTCGAGATTGGCAGAACGAGACACTGATCTGGACGAGCTGAACCGGCAGCACGCACTGCGAGCGCATCAGGTTCATTACTCTTATCTCGAAAAGGGGAATGAAGCCGCGATTTCCAGCGGACAGGCAGCGGTCAAAAACCTCTTCCTTATGCATGGCGGTGCCCTTGTCGCTATGATGGCGTTCACATCCGGCATCCTGACGAACAACGCCTCCACAGTGCGGGCGGATGGCCTGGTTGATCCGATGATGCGTTTCGCGTTCGGGCTCGCGTTGGCTGCGGCCGCCTCGGCCGGAACATACCTGACAAACTATTGCTACTTGGCCGGAGCGCACAACCAAACACTGGTTTGGAGTCACCCCTATCTGGAAAAGGGCCGCGCGTCGAAGGTTTGGGAGGGCATCGGCGTTGCCCTCCATGTCGCCACGGTGGCGCTGGCCTTTGGCTCCCTCGTCTTGTTCGTCTGCGGTTTCATGGGGGTGAAAGACGCTCTGGCGGCCGCACATGATGCCGCCCAGATCGAGGACACCAGCGACGCTTTGGCCGAGAATGCAGAGCAGCCTGTGTCAGCTCCGGTCGAAGCTGGTCGAGATGCCGGAACTGAGGCCAGCGCCATCACGCCAAGTGTCGCTGAAGAGCCATGAAGATACGCCTCCCTCCCCCAGTCGCTGACATCTACCGCGCGGCCGAAGCACTCTCCGCCGCCTGCCCTGGCCGGAAGTTCACGCCAGACGGTCATCTGGTCGGATCAATTGGCGAAGTTGTCGCGGCTGAGCCCCTTGGCCTGACGCTATATCCGGGTTCGCATCCTGGGCATGATGCCGTCGACGCAGATGGTCGGGATGTGCAGATCAAGATGACCGGCGGTAAGTCTGTATCGCTTTATGCGACCTGCGACCGGCTGGTGGTCCTGAAGGTGATATCCCCGGAGGAGGCTGAGGTCGTTTATGACGGGCCGGGGGCCCCGGCATGGGATGCGGCGGGGGCCATGCAAAAGAACGGTCAGAGACCCATCAGCCTGGCAAGGTTGCGAGGCATCGTCACCCCTCAGGGTGCTCAACGTATCCAATCCCCCGAGGGCGGTCAGGCGGCGACCGGTCCGGACATTACTATCGGGATAATGGAATGAAGAATATCAGCAAGGTGGGGCCTGATGCGGCCCTGATGTGGTGGTCACAAGCTCACTATCTTAGAATAGCCCTATCTGAGAACCTGCAGCTTCTTCGCAGGCGTGAGGAAGAGCTGAGGGCCTCCCCGAGCGCGGAACTCGCATTCACTCTTACGGGGTTAGGACTCAACATTGGCATTCTGCAGTGCAGCTGCCTCGAGTTTGCCCTGAAGGCTCTGATATCATTCACGCAGGAACCGCCGAAGGGGTGGGAAGGTCACGATTGCGAGAAGCTTTGGCCTCTCGTTTCCAATGAAGATCGGCAAGAAATTCTTACGGCATCTGGACTTGCCAATGTTGAAGTCGAAGCGTTGCTCGTAGAGGGCTCGAAAAGCGTTGACTGGCGATATGCCATCACCCCATCCGATAAGCCGGTGCCTCCGAGGATGGACCAGATCAAGCATTTTCGCCTGCTAAACACTGCGATGTCCATCGGGCAAGGGCGCGCCAAGGAGCTGCGAGGCTGATGCTATCTTGCCGCCGCCCCTTGCCCATGCTTCCACCTTCCCCGCGAAAGCGTTGCGTGACCTGAGAATGCTCCTTGAGCGAGGAAAGCGTCACAAGGTGCGCAATGAACCTGTGCCGCGACGCATTCGATGCAGGGCGCCTAGCGGCCCTCCCAGCAGTAAAATCAATTCCAGCTTGCAGAATCAGGGTGATGCATCGTCGAGTTTGGTCGGGCGACATTTCCATGACCGGACCGACTTTTGATCTGCACCCTTACTGGCATTGCGACACAACCCACCAATGGCCGCACACGGCCGGTAAGGGTTTTCTGTGAAGCTCCTGACGGGACCGAATTTGAGGCCTATCTCAAGGGACCGCAGCTGGGCGAGAAGCGCTTTCCCTGCCTGTTGGAGCGTGAGTGGTTCGGTGGACGGCTGGCAAAGCAGCTCGGATTGCCCTGCGCACTGCCCCTTCAAATTAGCCTAGACCCGGACGTTGTAGCAACAACACAGGAACCCTTGCTACGGGCCGGCTTGCAAGCAGGGCCGGATATCTTGTTCGGATCACTTGATGGGGGGCCAGGTTGGAACATATGGACTGATGCGATGCCTGTTTCGCGCGACCAGGCGCAGCTCGCCGCGGAAATCTACTTGTTCGATACCATCATCCAGAACTGGGACCGCAGCGCAGAAAACCCCAATCTTCTCGTGAAGGGGCATCGGTTCCTGATGATCGACCATGGTGAAGCATTCGCGTATGCTACCACTGAGGGGAGCGAACAAGACCTGACGCCTAAGCCCTGGGCTATCGGCGGGGTAGTGAACCACCACCAAGGCGAGTGGGAAACGCATCCACTCTGGCCAAAATTGCGCCCCAAAAGCCTTGTAGACTTCACGGCGGCGGCAGATCGCTGGAAGGCCTTGCCTGATGACACTTTCGCGCTTATCGCCGCCGATGTGCCAGACTGCTGGAACAAGGTGACGGCTTCGCGGATTGCAGCCTACATGACCGAAGCTATGGAAAACGTGAACGAGATAGTCGCCAACATAGAGCATAATTTCCACCGATGACAAAGCACGCCTACTCATATGCGGTTCTTCAGTATCGTCACGACGTTTGGGTCGGCGAGGCGCTGAACGCTGGCGTGCTGTTGTTCAGCGAGAGCGCACGCTTTCTCAAGCTCAAGACTCGGACAGGCCAGGGCAGGCTGGCTCAGGCCTATCCTGATCTTGACCATGGCGCGTTCCGGGATGCCGTGAAGGCCATGGGTCGCCGGTTCGATAGGATCGCCTCGACCTCGGGACTATTCATGCCCTCCGGCGGTGCTTTGGAAGTAGGAAAGACGGTTCTGCGCCCCGATGACAGCAGCCTCTCTTGGGGCATGACTGGCTCCGGTGTGGCTGTCGATCCTGAAGAGGCTCTTGAAAAACTATATGGCCGGTTCGTCGGTCGATACGATAAGGCTGCGGGCCGTGAGCCGCGCACCGATGAGATGGTCTTCGAGACTGTGCGGCGCAAGCTGGAGTTGGCAGAGCTATATCAGCGGGTCCAGCCCAAGCTGGTGAAATCAAAATTTGGGTCCATCCAGTTTAAACACACCATCGAGAACGGTGTCCTGCACGTCATTCAGCCAGTCTCATTCGACTCTGCCGATGCAGACAACATGCTCGACAAGGCAGCCAAGTGGGCCGGACGCTTGCAAAGCATTGCGGAGCTGGAAGGTCAGGTGCGTCCCTATTTCGTGACAGGGCGGCCCTCTGATCGTGCCCTTATGGGGCAGTATGACCGGATGGTCGCACTGCTTAAGGCCAGCCCTCTAGATCCGGTCGTAATGGACGAGGGGCAATCAGGCGATCTGGTGGCAAAGATCGAAGAACGTCTGCACTGAGCAGTTGCGAGCCTGCCATAGCTGCTCAGGCAACCGGCGCTTTTTAGCTGTTCATTGATAGGGCAACCCAAGAATGGCCACGCAGGTTTTTCCTCGAGGCTCAATCGGCACTTTCACCTAGAAGGGACGCGCTAGAATTGCCCAACTATCATATCGCATCCGGGAACACCGCCTGCTTCTGCTGGATCTGTGCCTCGAGCTGGGCGTTCCGCAGGGCCATCGTCTCCCGGTATTCCTGCGCCTCGATGTCCCGGAAGAACGATGCGCCCGGGGCAAGGCGCGTCACAGCCTCCTCGACTTGGTCCAGCGAGACGCGGAAGAACTCCTTCCGCATATTGGTGGCGTTCACCCTCGCTTTGGCGAACTCGGTATGGAGCGCACGTTCGAGGGCCGGTGCCTCGTCGCTGTAGATGATGGCATGGGTGTCGAAAAAGAATGGAACGCTGGCATCGCCCAGCTCGCGCACCCGGTCGGTGGGGTCCAGCCGCCGTGTCAGGCCGATCTTCACCATGTCAGGTCCGAAGGCCCCCATGTTCGAGATGATGTAGACATAGCCAGAGCGCGTCATTTCGGCCATCGCCTGCGCCCGTTCGACCTTCGCATGAGCCTCAGCAAGGTCACGTTCCAGAATTTCGATTTGCTGCGAGTAGGCTTCCAGCTTCGCACCATGGGCACCGATGGCTTCGTTCTTGGCCTTCTCAAGCAGCTTCTGGTATTTCGCCTCTTCCCGCTCGGCCTCCTCCATTTCGCGGATCAGCTTCTGCTCTTCACGTGCGGCCCGTGCGGCTTCCCGGCTGGCCCGCGCGGCGTTGACCTCAAGCAGCCGGTTGAGTTCACCCAGCCAGGCACCCAGCTTCGGGCGCGGCTGCACCGTCCGGGTATAGGTGAACTCGGTAATCCCGGTGCGGACCACCTTCCGCACCACCTTCTTCGACAGCTTCAGGTCACGGCAGATCGTCTTGATCCCCTTGCCCTCGGTGAAATGTAGCCGCCTGATTTTTGCTATTGTCTCCACGATCAGCATCCCGTGCTCGGCCTCCGATAATCATCGAAGGCACAATGGACCCAACCCCCGGTCGGTGGGGTCCCTTTTGGACGCCGATCACCCCAGAAGCGGGGTCCTTATTGCAAGCCGTTCAACACCCCATGAAACCGATCCTGCGCGGCACCACCTATCACCTCCGCAAACGTGTCCCGCAGCGGTATGCGTTGGTCGAACCCCGAAACACGGTCTGGATCAGCCTACATACCGATTCCGAGAAAATGGCCAAAGCGAAAGCGCCGGCAGCTTGGTCGGAGCTCGTAGAGGCGTGGGAAGCCAGGCTGGTCGGTAAAGATGCTGACGCCGAGCAATTCTTCGAGGCCGCTAAGCAACTCGCGCAAGCGCGTGGTTTTAGGTACATGCCGGTCGGGCTGGTGTCTGCCTTGCCGCTTGGGGAGCTTTTGAATCGCGTTGACCGGCATTTTGTCCCGCCAGAGATGACGGGGACTACCCATCTGGCAAAGAAGAAAAGTCATTAAGGGCGGGAAGCGGTCGTTGGCTGCGGCTGGGATGAACGTCCGGTTCGGAGCCGCTCGGTGTGAGAAACCACCGTGAAATTCTCTCTTGGCACGGGAAGCGGATTTGGGAGATTGTGGGCAGATGAAATGGCCGGCCGCGGCGCCTAGCGGCAGAGGCTCTTTAGCCGCTCAAAGTGCTTAGCATCGACTCTACTGATTGTTTGGAAGAGCGCTGCCGCCGCTCCTTTCGTTTCCTCCAGCGTCATGGTTGAGAAGGATAGCAAATCGTCAATGTTATCAGAATGGGATTCGACTTGGGCGAGCCGCTCCAACGCAGCCAGCTGTTCCCGGTCTAGCTCGGGGTAGTCGACACATAGCTTGTCGAGCTGTCCGGGCAGCCCGCCGCCGCCTGGGCACTTGAAGGCCAAGAAAACGTCAAGAACTCTTCGGATGACATTAGGCATCATGTAGCCATGGTCATCATAGACGTCGGGCTGCTCCACGAATCTGAGCACGTGGCTGAATAGAAAATGGTATTCGGAATCGTATTCTCGGAGCAGCTTCGACATCTCGATGATCGTCGAGGTCCTACGGGGCTGCCCCTCAGGGATCGTTACATCTATGAAGAGAAATGTGGCTGTGGGCTCCTTTCCTGCCGGAGGACGAACCTTGCCTTTCCACGCCTTCCTGAACTCGTTCATGCATTGCAAATTGTGAGTGAGGATAAACACTTGCGCCGCCTTTTCGAGGCGGGATCTCACCAAGGAGCACGCAAAATTTAGCGCCTTAGTGTCTAGGCTCGACACTGGGTCGTCAACAACCACGATGAGGTTACTAAGCTTCCTGTTGTCCGCCTCGATGGACGACAGAAAGTAGGAGATCGCGATCGCCGTCTTCTCGCCTTCGCTCGGCACGCCGGTGATCGGCGTTCCGTGCCGCTGGAGTTCATAGCCGTCGTCGATGGGATTTATCGTGAGCTCGCCGTGTCCAAGATAGGCCGCAATCAGCCTATTAATTACACCGGCGGCGGGTCCGTGTGTCCTTATTTTCTGGCGCAGCTCGTTCGCTTGAGCCCGCAGTGCAGCAACGTTCTTCACCTCGGCCTCATGCTGGACCGTCGCGTCGTTAAGCTCCTTTGCCGTCTTTGCATAGTCGTCGCGGCAGTCGATAATGAAGTGCCGCCGTATCGAGGCCTCCGCGGCCGCCTTGTGCTTCGCGAAATTGGTGACAGCTTGGTTGTGGGCCGAAATCGTCTTGTTTGCGGTTGCGAAGCCCGCATCAAGCCGCTCTGCGGTGGAGAGGAAGTCCGCCTCTGCGGCGATCTCTTGCATATCGGCGGGTGTCGCTGGACGCTCGAGCTTGGCGAACAGGACACTCTGCAACGTACTAAGCTGGTTCACGAGTAGCCGCACGTCCTTCAATAGAGTTTCCCTGACCTCCCTAAAACCTATTCGAAACTCGGTTGCCAGATCATCTAGTGTGGGCAATTGAGTGCCCATTTTGGTCGACGAATCGATAAGAACCCCCAGCCGCTCGACGGTCTTGTTGAGACGTGCGACGAACTGATCTACCCTGTCGTCGAGGGCGGCGGCTAGTACCGCGCGTCGCTCGGGCGAGATTGCGTTACCGCAGAGGAGGCAGTCGGCGATCCCGTGAGATTCGTGGTACTCGTGCCCCTGCTTCAGCCAAAGTAATATGTCGGGATATTTCTGAACCTCGTCGAGCGCCACGGTCGCCAACGACTGGCCGCAGACGTCGACGATAAAGCGATAGGCTGCCACGATGGTCGCTTTGTCGAATGATATCATTTCGAGGCGCGGCATCGGCTCAGCAAGCCGGCATGTGTCCTCAGCCACCTTCAGTTCGTCGTCCGTGAGTGCGGGCCCATAATCATCTTTCCAGGTATCGTAATCCTTGGCAAGCGCTGGTGCCTCGTACTTGCGGTTGGCAAGGTGTAGGCGGGATGCAACCGACTTCGCACGCTCCCTCTTGAAGCTGACGAGCGTTTTTTCGGCAGCTTTTTCGGTGATGGATGCCGATTCCTTTTTAGCGTCCGCCTTAATGATGTCGCGCTCGACCTTTGTCAGTTCGTTCGCGGCTTCAGCCTGATCAGCACCTATGTAGAACACGGGGTTGGCGCGCCCTACGGCCCATTGCAGGTTCTGCTCTATATAATCTGAGTTAAAGACAAGTATTCTCTGCTCGAGACCGACTGGATTGGTTGGGCATCCGAACGCCGAGCCATCTTCCAGCGCCACCTCGAATGTCCCGCCTACGGGTAGCTTGGGATGTGGTCTGCCGGCCTCTAGACTTGCGAATAGGCGCGACAGGGTGCTCTTTCCCGAACCATTGAAGCCATAAACGAGGTTGTAACGGCGGAATTTGAGGGAAGGCGAGCGCGCGCCGCGATCGGCGTATATTCCCATTCCTTGCAGCGATTTGATGTTCGATACGATAGCCATATCTGGATTTCATGCGCCGACTAGGTCGAAGTCAACTACTGATTGCGCAAAGCTGACGCACGGATCGCGCGTGAATCGCTGTTTCGCTCTTTTTCGGTTGATCAGGGTAACCGCGCTGGATTGCAGTATCAGCTTTCCACTCGATGAACGATGACTCTTGGGCGACCGGTAGGCTATCTGAACGGACACAATGAAATGCCAAGCGGACTTCGCGAGAAAAATGGTTGAATGGCCGCAATGGGCCGCGCTCGCCTGCCGTGGGGAGTGGACGGGCCGGCCACCGTTTCGGTCGCGGGCGATGAACTGAATGCCAGAGTGCGCGCTGAGCAGGCTTCCACAGTGATAAGCTCGTTATTGGGCAGCGGGTCAATCACCTGTCGCCTATCCAGGTCGCAGATCATCGTTCCGTAACGCTGGCGTTCAATACGGATCTGTTGATATCTTTTGCGCGTGTCTGGTGGAGATCGACTGCTCACCTTGCCTCTCCGGCTGCATTCTCTCGGCTAGATTGGGCCACTTCTTTCTGCAGCCAGTCGATGAGCGTCTGGCACCGCGCGGGCAGGCTGCGTCCCCGCGGATGGACGAGCCAGTAACGATATTCATTCAGAACAATGTCAAAGGGCTGGATCAGTTCACCGGATTCGATTTGTGACTTCAGAAGTGCAGCTGCCCCCAGCATGATCCCCTGACCGCTGAGCATGCTTTGATAGCGCACATTCGTATCATCGATGAGATAAGATTGCCGCCCTTCAGTCGCCGGTGCGCCGGCATGATCGAACCATTCAGTCCAGCCGAGCCGGGTTTCCTCATGCAGCAGGGTGAAGTTCTTCAGATCGGCGGGGCATTGCGGCACCCCGAGCCGCCCTGCAAGCGAGATATGCATGATAGGTGAAAGCCCGGCAGAGACCAGTGGAACGGCGATCATATTTGCCGGCGGCGCCTTGCCCCAGGTCACCGCCAGGTCCGCCCGGTCGAAATCGGAGGCGGCGAGAGTGTTCTGATGGATCAGATTGAGCGACACGCGTGGATAGGCCGCCCAGAAGGAATGCAGGCGCGATGCCATCCAGAAACTTGAGAAAAACGGGCGGCAGATCAGGTTGACCTGCTGGGAGCTGCTCTTTTGCCGCATCTGGTCGACTGTGGACTCAATAGCGCGGAAGGGGCCTGAGAGCTTTTGCCAGAGATGGTTTCCTTCATGGGTGAGCACAAGCTGTCTAGGCTCTCGCAGAAAGAGCCTGGTGCCCAGATAATCCTCAAGGATCCGCACCTGATGGCTGATGGCCGAGGGCGACACGTTCAGCTCTTTCGCAGCCAGAGCAAAGCTCAGATGGCTGGCTGCGACGGAGAATACCCGCAGCGCATTGAGATGGATATCGGTTCCGGAAGCCATGGCCGCAGTTCCTTACTTGCCGGTGGGAAGCGGAAATCCTGATGCTGACCGCTGACCCAGACAAGGGCAGATATGTGGAATATGGGTGAGATTTTCTCATCTGTTGCTGAGAAATCGATGTTTTTCAGATTCGACTTCCACGCCTAGTCCTTGGTTAAGCGAAACGTCGCAATGCGGCACAGCCATCAGGGTTTTCCCATGAACAAGCCCCTATTTCCGTCCCCGATTCCTCTCGAAGACCTGCATGCCAGCACGCTGGATGCGAAGAATGTCATTGCTTTGCCTTCAGATGTCTTCACCAGCGATGAATTTTTTAAGTTCGAGATGAATGCGGTATGGCGGCATGAATGGTTCTGCGTCGGTCATTCCAGCGAGATCCCGAATGTCGGGGATTACTATACGATACAGGTGGGTAAAGACCCGCTGGTGGTTCTGCGCGACCGTAGCAATGAGGTCTCGGTTCTTGCCAATGTGTGCCAGCACCGGGGGATGATCCTTGTGGAGGGTCGCGGCAACCTGCGCCGTCTGCGGTGCCCGCTTCATGCCTGGACCTATGATCTGGGCGGCAAGCTGATTGCGGCTCCGGGACTGACGGATGGCGGTTCCGAAGAAAATGAGGCGATTGCCGGGATCTGCATTCCCCGGATGCGCACAGAGATCTGGGAAGGCTTCATCTTCATCACCTTCGATGAAAGCCTCAGTCCGGTGGGCGAGCGCCTTGCCAAGCTGGGGGAGCAGCTCAAGGCCTATAATATGAGCGCGCTGCGGGGGGCCTATCCTCTCCACCTCGAAGAGATGGCCTGGAACTGGAAGATCTTTAACGATGAGTGCTATCACTGCATGTATCTCCACTCCAGTTCCTGGGGGGATATGTACGCGCTCAATCGCGGGGAAACCCTTGATGAAGCGGTCGAGTTCAATGATCTCGATAAGGGTGTGATCTCTTACAATCTTTGCAGTACGCATCGCGACGCGGCCCCCACGCATACCGGCGATATTCTGCAACCGCCGATCAGCGGGCTGGATGACCAGCAACGCAGCCAGCTGAGCTATGTGACGGTGGCGCCGAACCTGCTGATCGTCGCAATGCCGGATAAGGTGAAATATTTCCTCTGGCTGCCGCTCGAGGCGCAGAAATCGCTTTACGGCGTCAGCTGGATGTATCCCGAGGAGACCCTTGCCCGTGAGGGGTTCCGTGAGAATTATGATCGTGAGATCAAAGACCTGGGCCCGGTTATGGAGGAAGACCTCTATGCCTGGAGCAGCTGCCAGAAAGGCTATAATTCGGGCTTCTCTGCCCGCGGGCCCCTGGCTCCCGAAGAAGAGGTGATCAAGCGGCTTCAGACCTGGCTTGTGCGGAAATATGCCGCTGAGGAAGGTCGGGCACAGGCTGCCCGGCAAGCGGCTGAATGATGCAGGGCCGCCGGAGCATTCATGCAAGGATCGAGGCGATGGAGCCAGCCGGGGAAGCCATTCTCCGGCTTATCCTGAAGCCTGTTGACGCGCAGTGTTTTCCGGCATGGCAACCGGGGGCGCATGTGGATCTGATCCTGCCCACGACAGTGGGCGAGGCCGAACCGCTGATCCGCCAGTACTCAATCTGCAGCGATCCGGCAGATCTGGGCCAATACCGGCTCGGCATCCTGCGAGACGCTGGCGGACGGGGCGGCTCTGTACGGATCCATGACAAGCTGAAGCCCGGCGATGAGGTCATGATCAGCGCCCCGCGTAATCATTTTCCCTTTGCCTGCACGGGGCGGCTTTTGTTCATTGCCGGTGGTATCGGCATCACGCCGATCCTGCCAATGGTCCACGAGGCGATGGCCGCCGGGCAGGACTGGCATCTGGTTGTCGCAGCACGGAACCGGGCGCGGCTTCCGTTCCTGTCCGATCTTACATCCCTTCCACCGGAACGCGTCAGCCTGCATTGCGACGAAGAGGCGGGCCTTCTCGATCTGGCCGGGCTTCTCAGCGCTGAGGGCGAGGGCACCACCGTCTATTCCTGCGGCCCCGGCCCAATGCTGGACGCTTTGCAGGCCCTGAATACCGATGCGCCCTGGCAGCTGCGGATCGAGCGTTTTGCGGCGGCTCCGGTGGTCGACAGCGCGGCCGATCACGGCTTTGACCTCAATTGCCGCAAGAGCGGCAAGACCCTCTGGGTTCCGGCAGACAAGAGTGTTCTCCAGGTCCTGCGTGAGGCGGGGATCAGGGTCGAGAGTTCGTGCAGGGATGGCGTCTGCGGCACTTGTGAAACGCGTGTTCTGGCGGGCGTTCCCAGCCACCGCGACAGCGTCCTGACCGCCGAAGAGCGGGAAGAAGGCACATTTATGATGGTCTGCGTCTCCCGCGCTGCGGGGGATTTTCTTGAACTCGATATCTAGGAAGGTCTGCTTATGGAGCGGCTGAAAATTGTGGTCACCGGTGGCTCGGGCAGGGTTGGACGACAGGTTGTAGCCTGCCTTGCTGAGCGTCACGAGGTGGTCAATGCCGATCTGACGCCGCCCACCGGCCCCTGCGCGGCGCAGTACATGCGCGCCGATGTGATGCAGATTGACGAGTTGCAACAGGCGTTTGCCGGCGCAGAGGTGGTCATTCATCTTGCCGGTCTCGACTACGACTGGGGTTGCCCGGACGAGGCCTATATCAACGTGAACACCAGGGGCAGCTGGCATGTGCTGCAGGCCGCCGAAGCTGTGGGTGTAAAGCGGGTCGTGCTTTGCTCATCCATTTCGATCTGTGGCCTCCAGGAGATGCGCGCGGACTGGAAGCCCCAGAGCCTGCCGATTACCGAAGAGCACGAAAATCGTCCGATCTATGCCTATGGCGTCAGCAAACAGATTGCCGAGATTATGGGGCAGAGCTTTGAGCGCCGCGGCAGGATGGAAGTTGTCAGCCTGCGCCCGCTCGCCGTCGTGCTGCCTGAAACGCTTTCGCAGTATATAGCCTTTGTCGACAAACCGGATCTTCACTGGCTGTTCTACTATGTCACTGCTGCGGACCTGGCCCGCGCCTTCCGGGCCGCTGCGGAAACACCCGGTATCAGCGGCGAGAGCTTTTACATCGGCGCCGATGACAGCTCGCATCGCGAGGCGACGCTGGAATGGGCGTCACGCATCCTGGAAGACCTGCCGGCAGATCAGGATCCCGCCTGGTTCGTGGCAAATCCCCGGGCCTCTGTCTTCAGCAATGCCAAGGCGCGCCGCCTGCTCGGCTGGCGCCCGACTTCGGATTTCAACTCCCTCCGGCTCCAGGCAGCCGAGGGGCAGAGTGGCGACCTGGAAGGGGTTTGAGCATGGATTACGTCAGAAAAGGCAAAGTCGAATGGACCGGGGACAACCCGCCGATCTATCTGAAGACCGACACGAACGGCGACTGGTCGACGCTGGCGCTTTTCTTCCGTGTCAACGGATCAGACTATGGTCGCGGTCATATGATCCTCGTGCTGGAGGATCCCTATAATCGCGGGCAGGCAAATCCGGTCAGGCTGTGCTCCACCGATAACGAACAGCTGGCGCGCTATCTGCTTGATGACTTCGTGCGCAAATTCGGCCTGTTCCGCCCGGCCCAACAGGCCATCGATGCGCTGCAGGTCATCGGCGGCGCGACGTTCTCGGTCGAGGCGGATTATCCGCGTCACGTGACCGAGATTGCCAGTTTCGGCGGTCATCGTGTCGAAATGCGCTGGAGTGATCTTCAGGACATGTTCGCGGTCGCACAGCCGCCGAAGGACAGTCAGACCGGCAGGCATGAAATGTTCAGCGTGTTCCAGCCAGCCGGGTCGGCCTCGATCACTGTCGATGGTCGCAGGCTGGCCGGGGAGACCGTTGAACGCGATTTCTTCGATCGCCGCGCCCAGTCCGCCGCCCTGGCGCATAGCGAGTCCTGGATCTGCGAAGAACAGACTTGACCTGCGAACAACCGGCCTGAAACCCGCGCCCCCCACAGAAGCGAAAGACTGCCCATGTCACAGCCAGATCCTAATGATATTGCCTTTGCGCGGATGAATGCCGTTCAGCCGGAATGGATCGGGCTGCGGCGTCTGGGGGATCTGCCGGGCCTTGATCGCCGGGTCGTGCTTCATGCTGGCCCGCCCTTTGACCGCTTTGCCGCGATACCGGCTGCGCTGCGCAATTCGCTGAGCAATATCGTGCGGCGCGAAGGCTGGGCGGTTGATCAGGGTCAGGCGCTGACCCTGCTTGAAAGCGGCGATGTGGTCATCGAGCCCGCACAAAATCACGGCGTCTATGTGCCGCTCGCCGGTGCGGCCGGGCCGTCGACGATGCTGATCGAGGTCGCCGACAGGGCCAGCGGCCGGTCCGCCTTCAGCCCGATCAATGAGGGCATGGTGCATTGCACCCGTCTCGGTATTCTGCATGAGGATCTGATTGCCCATCTGCGCTGGCTCGATGACATTCTGGCACCTTGGATCAGCGAAAGGCTCGGGCAGGCTCCGCTGCCGCTTTTCCCGTTACTGAAGCAAGCCATTGCGCATGAGGATGATTGCCATTCCCGGACAATTGCGGGGTCGGAGGCGTTGGTCGCGGCGCTGCTCGCGATCAAACCTGCCGGCACCGGCGACGGGCAGTTAGCGGCTTTCCTGCACGGAGCCCCGGCATTCGCCCTGAATGTCTGGATGGCGACCTGTGGGCTGATCGCCTCTGCTGCGGCGGGAGTTGCGGGCTCTGATCTTGTGACCCATGCCGGTGGAAATGGCGTGCATTTCGGCTATCACCTCGCGGGCAATCCGGGTCATTGGCACCTTGTTCCCGCTCCCGCGATCCGGGGCGATGTCGGGGCGGGTTTTGCACAGAGCGCGCCGCTTCCGGCGCTTGGTGACAGCGCAATCGTAGATGTACTTGGTCTCGGCGGGCAGATCCTTGCAACTGCGGCACCCGTGCGCGCAGCCCTCGCAGCCCATCTCCCCGCAGATGCGACCACGCGCCCGGCGACCTTTCTTCACGGGGTGCTTGATGGATTCGGTGCCCTCGCCGCAACGGATGCGGCAAAGGTCCGGGCCACGAATACCGGCCCGATCATTCTTCTTGGCATTATTGACGGTCACGGCCGCTTTGGCCGCGTTGGCGGCGGATGTGTTGTGGGAGACGACAAGACCTTCCCGAACTGAACCCAGGCAATGGCGGCCCCTGACGCGGGCCGCCGCACCGAGGAAAGACAAGATGCGATATCTTCACACGATGGTCCGGGTCGCTGATCTTGAGGCTTCGCTTGCGTTTTATTGTGGCGTGCTCGGCCTGCAGGAGACGAGGCGGCGCAGTTCTGAGGCCGGGCGCTACACAATCGTCTATCTGGCCGCGCCGGATGATCTTGCGGCTGTCGCAGCACAGGATGCCCCCATTCTGGAACTGACCTGGAACTGGGATCCGGAGGCATACATAGGGGGCAGGAACTTTGGCCACCTCGCCTATGAAGTGGCGGATATCCATGAGACCTGCGCCCGGATTGCGGCGGCGGGGATCACGATAAACCGGCCTCCGCGGGACGGCTATATGGCCTTTATTCGTTCCCCGGACGGAATTTCCATCGAGTTTCTCCAGCACGGTGAGCGGCTTACCCCAGAGGAGCCATGGGCGTCGCTGCCAAACAGCGGCAGCTGGTGACGCTTCCCGCCTTCAACCCAGATCGGACAGTAGCATCATGTCTTTCACAGACCATTTCGCGGATTGTCAGGCAAGGATCCTGGCTGACGAGGCGCAGATCCGTGCCTTTTCCGCGATTGATTACGGGGTTTTGCAGGCCGAGTTGGACAATGCTCCGACCAGCGGAGCCCTTGCCGGGCGGCTGATCGGGGTCAAGGATATCATCGACGCGCGGCCTTACACGACCTCCAGCGGCTCTCCTCTGCACCAAGGGCGCAAACCCGCCGCCGATGCCGCTGCCGTTGCTCAGTTGCGCGCAGCGGGCGCCGTGATCGCGGGGAAGACAGTCACCACCGAATTCGCCTTCTTCTCACCTGGCCCGACCCGGAACCCTCATGATCTGACGCGCACGCCGGGAGGGTCCTCCAGCGGATCGGCGGCCGCCGTGGCCTGCGGCTTCGTCGATATCGCATTGGGATCCCAGACGGCGGCCTCCATCACGCGCCCGGCCTCCTATTGCGGCGTGGTTGGCTTCAAGCCAGGCTTTGGCAGCTACAGCCTGGTGGGTGTCGGAACGCTTGCCCCGTCTTTCGACACGCTCGGGCTTCTGGCCGCAGATGTCCGCAGCCTGGCCGAAGCCCATGCTGTTCTGGCAGCCCCCGTTGCTGCCAAAGCGGTGCGCGAGCCACGCCCGGCGCGCCGCATCGGGCTTTGTCGTACCCCGTGGTGGGATCAGGCTGAGGATGCGACCCGGCAGGCGATCCAGACAGCCGGTATGATCTTTGCCGCTGAAGCGGAGATAGTCGAAACCGATCTTGAAGCCTTCGCGGATGGGGCACGGCTGCAGGCTGACATCATGGCCTACGAGGCAGCACAAAGCCTGTTTCAGGAGATGCAGCATGCAGACATGATGAGCCCGGTTCTGCACAGGATGTTGGTCCACGGCAGCGACATTTCCCGCGCCGAACATCTGAAAAACCTGTGCCAGGCCGAGGAGCTGCGGCTGCGGATGGCGGAACTCATCGCGGGTTTCGACATCCTTCTTGCCCCAGCTGCACCGGGCGAGGCCCCGGTCGGGCTAGCTTCCACCGGCGATCCGGTCTTCAGCCGTTTGTGGAGCCTCCTGCGGCTGCCCTCGATCACTTTGCCGGGACTGACCGGGCGGTCTGGTCTGCCGGTCGGCGTCCAGCTGCTGTCGGCCAGCCAGCAGGACGAAGAGCTGCTTGGCCATGCGCTCTGGGCCGAACGTCTGCTGCCCGATCGCCCCCGAACGAAGCTGCGTGACATCCGGCAAAAAGCGCAAGAAGGCGCGGGACCGATTTCCTGACCAGAGAACACCGATCCGGGGAATAGCCCGGACATCGCGGAGGTAACCAATTCAGATGGCCCATGATACTGGCGAATATGTCGCCTTCAGGAATGTACAGAAAAGCTATGATGGTGAGACACTTGTCGTCAAAGACCTGAATCTCTCAATCAGCCAGGGGGAGTTCCTGACCATGCTCGGCCCGTCGGGTTCGGGCAAGACAACCTCCCTAATGATGCTTGCAGGTTTTGAAACTGCGACCAATGGGCAGATCCTGCTTGATGGCCGACCGATCAATCAGGTGCCGCCGCATAAACGCGGCATTGGAATGGTCTTCCAGAATTACGCACTGTTCCCGCACATGACCGTTGGCGAAAATCTTGCCTTCCCGCTGGAAGTGCGCAGCATGGGCAAGGATGAGCGCGAAACGCGGATCAAACGCGCGCTGGATATGGTGCAGATGGGGTCCTTTGCCGCGCGCCGCCCTGCTCAGCTTTCAGGTGGTCAGCAACAGCGGATTGCTCTTGCGCGGGCGCTGGTATTTGATCCGAAATTGGTGCTGATGGATGAACCGCTCGGAGCGCTGGATAAACAGCTGCGTGAACATATGCAGTTTGAGATCAAGCATCTGCATGACTCTCTCGGTATCACGGTTGTTTATGTGACCCATGATCAGGGCGAGGCCCTGACAATGTCTGATCGGGTTGCGGTCTTTAATGATGGCCGTATTCAGCAGCTCGCCCCTCCGGCCGATCTTTATGAACGCCCCGGGAACAGTTTCGTCGCGCAATTTATTGGCGAGAATAACAAACTTCCGGGAATTGTCGAAGAACTGCGTGATGACAGAGCTTTGATCCGTATGGCCACCGGCGAGCTGATTGATGCAACTGCGGTCAACATTCAAAAAAAAGGTGAGAAGACCATAGTTTCAATCCGCCCCGAGCGAGTGGAAATCAATACTGAACTGATGCCAGAAAATGCCCATCTTCTGGACGCTGAAGTCCGGGAGATCATCTATATGGGCGATATTCTGCGTGCCCGTATGCGGGTTGCAGGATCCGAGGATTTCGTCGTGAAGCTCAGAAATTCCATCGGGCAAAGACGCCTTAATCCGGGCGAAAAGATTCGGATCGGCTGGCATCCGCAGGATGCGCGTGCGCTTGACGCTGTCTGAAGACCAGTCGTTGAAGACCCCGGCCCTGCGCAGCCGGTCAATAAAAAATCAACCGGGAGAAATGAAATGAGAAAACTGCTTCTTTCCACTGTTCTGAGTTGTATGGCTTTCACGAGCCAGGCAGACGTCACTGTTATGTCCTGGGGTGGTGCATATGGAACTGCACAGAATGAAGCGCATCTGAAACCATTCACAGAAAAGACTGGAATACGTACTAAGATGGTCGATACCGACAATGCGGCTTCGCCAATTCGCGCCATGGTCGAAGCTGGGAATGTCACGGTTGATGTAGCCTCCATCGAGCTGGCAGATGCCACCCGTCTTTGCGATGAAGGAATGCTTGAGCCCATCGACCCGGCCACATTGCCTGCCGGCTCGGATGGAACTGCTGCGGAAGAGGATTTCTTTCATGGTGGCATAACAGATTGCGCTGTCGGAACAGACCTCTGGGCGAATATCATTGCCTTTGACTCTACTAAGTTCAGCGGCGAAGCACCTTCGAAAGCCGCGGACTTTTTTGACACTGAAAAATTCCCGGGCAAACGGGGTCTGAAAAAGAATCCTAAAGCTGTTCTGGAGCTCGCACTGATGGCCGATGGGGTACCGGCAGATGAGGTCTATGCCATTCTGGAAACCCCCGAAGGCCGTGATCGCGCATTTGCCAAACTCGATACGATCAAAAAGGATATCGTCTGGTGGGAAGCCGGCGCGCAGCCGCCACAATTGCTGGCGGATGGCGAAGTTCTGATGACCACTGCCTATAATGGACGGATCTTCAATGCATACATTGAAGAGGGAAAGCCCTTTGAAATCATCTGGGATGGTCAGATTTACGAGCTGAACACCTATGCCATCCCGAAGGGGGCGCCCAATCTGGAAGAAGCGATGGAATTCGTCCGGTTCGCCACTTCGACCGAAGGACTGGCTGAGCAGTCAAGGTATATCTCTTACGGACCTCCTCGCAAATCCTCTAACGCGATGGAGATTATCTACAAGGACGGGAAAACCGTCATGGCTCCGAATTTGCCGAGCTCACCAGAAAACCGGGAAAATGCACTTGAAACCTCCATCGAATTCTGGGTCGACCGGGATACCGAATTGAATGAGCGTTTCAACAACTGGCTGATTGCGAACTGAGCACTATGCCGGACCGGCCAGGGGACATCCCCCTGGCCTGGACGCAACTTCAGGGAAGAGATCGATGGCCAGTATCACCCAGACAGCCGTTCCTGCCAGTTCACTGGCATCGGAAGGCCTGCCCCTTAAATTCAGACTCGCGCGCGCCCAGGCACGAAGCAGGCGCAGGGCCTTCCTACTGGTCCTACCATTGTTGCTTTTCGTCACGCTGACCTTCGTTCTTCCGATTGGCCAGATGCTTCAGCGCTCACTGTATCACGATGGCTTCTCAGCTGCGGCACCCTCGCTGGCCCAATGGTTCAGTGAAAACCCCGAAGACACCCGGCCCGATG
Organism: Gemmobacter sp. 24YEA27; assembly: GCF_030052995.1. NCBI lineage: Bacteria > Pseudomonadati > Pseudomonadota > Alphaproteobacteria > Rhodobacterales > Paracoccaceae > Gemmobacter > Gemmobacter sp. 24YEA27. The sequence goes on from NZ_JASJPW010000002.1 coordinate 226,776, forward strand.
AGGCGGGTTTTGCGGCCCTTGCCGCGGATCTGCGCTACATGAAAGAGCAAAATCTGGCCGGAGCCGCTGGAACCCGGATCAATTACAGTGTGCCTGGCAGCCGTTCGCTTTTCACCAGCGCTGCACGCAGAACGGATGATCTGGAAGCGCCCTACAGGGATGCCATCCTCGGCCTGGATCAAAAATGGGATGATCCTCAGATTTGGGTCGCCATGCGCGAAGCTTCCTCGCCGTGGACGTCAGATTTTTATCTGACCGCACTGGATATTCAGCGCGGAGCAGACGGAACGCTGGAACGTGTGGATGAGCACTCGCGCGTTTATCTCGCGCTTTACGGCAAGACATTCTTGCTCTCGGGCGTGATTACGGTCATCTGCCTGGTGCTGGCCTTTCCGATTGCGCATCTTCTGGCGACATTGCCGATGGGCAAGGCCAATCTCCTGATGATCCTTGTACTCCTGCCGTTCTGGACGTCGCTGCTTGTGCGTACCACGTCCTGGATTGTCTTACTGCAGGGCCAGGGCGTCCTGAACTCGCTGTTGATTTCTGCAGGCATCATCGGGGAGGACGGACGCCTCGCACTGATCTATAATCAGACCGGAACCATCATAGTGATGGTCCACATCTTGCTGCCTTTCATGGTTCTCCCGATCTATTCGGTGATGCGGGTGATCCCTCCTGCCTATGCAAGGGCGGCGCGCAGCCTTGGCGCCACTTCCTGGACCACCTTCCGCCGCATCTATGCACCCCAAACCCTGCCGGGGATCGGTGCGGGTGTACTTTTGGTCTTTATCCTCGCCGTCGGTTACTACATCACCCCCGCTTTGGTCGGGGGCGCTGACGGACAACTCTTCTCCAACCAGATCCAGTTCCACATGACCCGCTCGAATTGGAGCCAGGCTGCCGCTCAGGCCGCGATGTTGCTTGCCGGGGTTCTGGTGCTCTACTGGCTCTACGACCGCCTTATCGGCATCGACAAACTCAAGCTCGGCTAAGGAAAAAAGATATGGCCCTCCAAACCTATGCCGATCCGCTTGAGCGCGCCTGGTACTATGCCTATATGGTGATTTGCACGCTGATTTTCATCTTTCTAATCGCGCCTATCCTTGTCATCATCCCGCTATCCTTCAACGCCGAGCCCTATTTTACCTTTACCGAGAAAATGCTGACTTTCGACCCGGCGGGATATTCCCTCAGGTGGTATGATGCCCTGGTCTCAACGGGAATGCAGCAACCTGACGCCGTCAGTGGCTGGTGGTCAGATATGTGGGCCAACGCGGCCTGGGTAAAAGCGGCCCGGAACTCGCTGATCATAGGTTTCTGGTCAACGATCCTTGCCACCACTCTCGGCACCCTTGCTGCTCTTGGCCTGTCGCGCCCGGAAATGCCCTATCGGCGACTGATCATGGCCTTGCTCATCTCGCCGATGATCGTGCCGATCATCATCGTGGCGACGGGGATGTTTTTCTTCTACTCTAACCCATGTTCGATTATCGGCATGCAATGTGGTCGCCTGACCTCGACATATACCGGAATTGTGCTTGCCCATGCCGTGCTTGGCATCCCCTTTGTCATCATCACTGTCACGGCAACACTGTCGGGTTTCGATCAGTCGCTGATCCGCGCTGCCGCAAGCCTCGGGGCAAACCCCAGAATTACGTTCTTCAAAGTGATCATGCCGCTGATTCTGCCCGGGGTTATTTCCGGCGGCCTGTTTGCATTCGTCACATCTTTTGATGAGGTGGTCGCGGTCCTGTTCATTGCGGGCCCGGATCAGCAAACCATCCCGCGGCAAATGTGGAATGGAATTCGCGAATCCATCAGCCCGGCAATCCTCGCGGTTGCAACAATACTTGTGGTGCTTTCGATTGCACTCCTGACAACTATTGAGATTTTGCGTCGCAGATCCGACCGTTTGAGAGGTGTGAGCTGACAAATATGCGTCGTTGGCCCGCACCCACTAAGAAAGAAGATCGATAAAATCTGCCATGTCCGCTCCATCGCACATTTCAACCATCATGTCCGATACTATGCTGTGGTGTAAGTCGAACGGCAGCTTCCAGGAATACGGCGATGCAGCATCAGGGAGAACTGAGCGGCGGCTATGGGCCGTGCCCGTTTGGGGTGGCGCTTGGTGCATCAGATTGTAGGTTGGATCGAAATTTGCGGAGGTGCTCTACTGTTGAAATCGCGTACAGATTGGAAAGTTGTGCGTTGGGAAACCGTGAAGGGTGTTGCAAGCAACGACTTCACGCGGGTCGTAGGGCTGATACCTATAGCCGGTTACCTGATCCTTTTTAACGATGAAATCGCTGGGATTCTTTCTTTCGATGCACTAGCAGGCGTTGCTGGAACTGAGAGATCTCCCTTCCTCTTGGACGGCCTGACCAAGCTTCGATTGGTGTTCTTCGGCAGCCTATGCGTGTTCTGTTCATTTCTGACCTACAGATTGTTCCGCCCAGAAGTGTTGGAAGCCGCCAAAAGCGACCTGGAATTTTCTGAAGTAGTAAGGCAGCGATACAGCGTCTACGATCTGGCCCAGATAGAAGAGCGCGTTCATTCTGAAGCGTGGGTCGAACGGACAGAGGCATTTTGGATAGTGTTGGGCACGCAGCGCTCCAAGAAGCCCGTGGTTTCAGGTTTTAGGCCAGACGTCAGAGCCGAAATGTTCTCTAAGCATGGCGACTACATAGGCTTTCTCGCCAGAGAATGGTGGGTTGGTATGATGCACACCTATAAGCCCGCACGAATATGCGCCCTGGTGCTTGGAGTTCTGGGATATGCCATGCTGGCAGTTCCCACCTTGGACATCGCTCAAGCCGTTCTACGGCACATATTCACCAGCTAGTGCGCACTTGCGGCGAAGATCTGGTCTGGCGCGCCGCACTGCGGCGTGGCTGGAAAATAACCAATGTCCGATTAGGGCCGTCCTATTGGAAGGGCGTGATACCCCGCCCTCCGACATGGTCCAAGCTACCTGACTCCCCGAAATTCCTCCCCCTCAAAGACCTTGCACGGGTCACCGCGCTGGATCTGGCCGTGCATGTCATGCACCGCCGCTTTTTGCGTGGCCAGAGCCTGTGCCCGATCGGCCGAGATCAGCACCGACAGGCGGTCCAGCGCGACGCGGCGGTTCATGTGCTGTGAGCGGCTGTCCCTGACCACTACCGACCAGGCCCGCCCCTCCGGATCGACCCAGCGGGCGCGGATCGCGCTTGAGGTCTTGTTCTGATGCTGCCCCCCGGGACCGCCGGCACGGATGGCCTGCATCTCCACCGTCTCCGCGTCGATTCGGATCGCGACGGGAACTGGCGCAAGGCGGAAGATCTGGGCGAACCAGTTCTTCCTTGGGTGCTTTGGCCGCAGACTGCTGGCGCAGCGCCAAAGGATGCTGCCCTCCCATTCCCGCACCATTTCCGCAGCACCTGTGCCTGTCAGAACGATCACCGCCGAGGCGGGGCCATGCAGCGCGGGACGTTCGGCCACGTCCATATCGAGACCCAGCAGCTCGGCCTCTTCAGCGAGCCGGACCAGCAGATGTGCCACAGCCTGACGGCATTCGCCGGGGCCGTTGCCACTGGACAGCAAAAGGGTTTCCCGTTCCGTCATTCTGCATCTCCCGCAACGGCTTTGCCAGCCGTCTTGAAGGTAATCAGCGGCACCAGCCGCGCGATGGGCTGGGCCAAGCCGAAATCGGCCAGATCACTCACCACCGCTTCGGGGTTCTTGTAGGCGGAGCCAGCCTCTTCCATCAGCAGATCCCGGTCCGCGCAGACCACGCGCCCGCCAAAGCGGTTGCGGGTCAGCGCCGCGAGGTCAGACTTCGCCTTGCGCACGCGCCCATGCATCGAGGCGCGGTCATAGCGGCGCCCCGCCCCATGTGACACCGATCCAAGCGCCTCAGGCACAAGGTCCGGCACCGACAGAACGTAGCTGGGCGCATCGCGCGACCCGGCCAGGGGCACCAGGCCCTGATCAGCTCCCGCCGCGCCCTTGCGGTGCAGCCACAGCCCGTCCTGAGCCACGACCTGATTGTGAACGGTATCGCAGATCAGGCAAGCCTCACAGGACAGCGCCTCGGCCGCTAGAGCGGCAATCAGCGCGCGATTCAGCCGCGCCCAGACCATCGCGGCATCGTGCAAGGCCAGATAGCGACCGGCCGCAGCGCTGTCCGGGGCGTAGCCTTGCTTCCAGCTGTCATCCAGTCCCTCGAAGATCTGTGCGCCCCGCCCGCGCGAGCCGGAATGGACCAGCAGGCATAGATCACCCGGCCGCAGCGTGGTTGCTTCCGGGCCGCTGATCTCTTCAACGGCCTGCACCTCGCAGAAGTGGTTGCCGCCGCCAATGCTGCCCAGACCATCGGCGGCGATCAGCCCTTCGATGCCTGCGGTGACCAGCGCGCTGGCGGCATCCTCAGGATCGGCACCATCGTCCAGCACGGCCAACCGTCGGACAGCTTTGTCGATCTTCAGCCGGTGACGCGGCAGATCAAGCCGCCAGAGAGCCATACCGCAGCCGATGTCCGGCCCTACCAGTTGCGGCCAGATGCGGTCGGCCAGAAAGCTGGCGCCGACTGGGCCGAAGCGGCCGGGATGCAGGTCGGGGAAGCCTGCGACGGCCACCATGCCGGGCCAGCCAGCCACCTGAGCAAGCTGATCCTCGGCCCGGCCCTCGATCCAGGCTTGCGATGAATAGAAACGGGAGATGCGGGCGCGCGCGGCGCTCTGCTCCCCCAAAATGGGAGTGCCCATCGGGTTTGTCTTTCCATGACAGAACACGCGACCAAAATGGCCGCAGATGGATCGACGGGTGAAAGGAAAGCCCCGAGGGCTGTCAGACCCGCGTCAGATCCGAAGGAAGGGTTGTGATGATGAATGCTGTCATGTCATGCCCTCCTTGGCTGCGGGTGTGGTTCGTCTCTGGCAGATATACTTTTGCGCTGCACGGCGAAAGTGGGCGCCGGAAACACGCCGTCACCTGATGCACAGCGGATACACATCTGCCTGATGCGGGCTTTTGCGATCATCAAATGCGCGGCCTTACTTGAACGACAGCTTTGCGGAATGCGGCTAGGGCGACCGGCAACTCCGTCCCGCATCGCTGCCGACTTGGCTGGGTGTTTGCTGCGGAGCAAGACGACCGGCAGCTTCCGGGAACGCCGCCGCGCAGCATCGGTCGGGGCTGAGCGTCCGCAATGGGCCGAGCCTGTGTCAAAACCAAAAATCCCCTCAACAGCGACGAACGATTTTCTGTTTGAAGTGGATATCATGCGCGGCGATTGAACGATACTCCCTCCTATTGCACTATCATGGAACATTGTTCCAGGGTCAGCGGGCCATGGATGAGTTTTGACACAGGCTCGGCCGAGGGTGTGTCAAAACTCGACTTTATGGCAGTGACGCAGAATAAAATTCCATTACGAAGCCAACAATAGGTCTCCGATTCGCACCGATGCGAGCACAGGACCTTCGTTTTGGAATATCATTCTCCATCGCAGCTCCGGAACCCAGTTATGACACAGCCTCGGCCGGGGACGAATGCGGCACCGTTGATAGTTTGCTACAGAATAGCGCTTGGCGTGCCGAGGAGAAGCTGCTGATCAGCCAAATCGCCTATCGCTCCTATCGTGCAGCGGCAGGACAGGCGCTGGCCGTACACGGTGCGGAACTGGATGACGACGAAATCGAGCAGGCCCTGAAGATCAGGGTCCGGGAGGTTAACGTATTCGGCGAACCATCGGTGGAAACGGAGGAGACGGGGTTGATCCCGTTCGGCCAAGTGTTCAAGCCGTCTCGGGCTTTCCCGGGAAGCCATGGCGAGCGCACTGCTCACTACGAAGACGGCGAGGCCTACGTCTACCTCGCCGTCTTCGAGGGCGACGGACACGCGCGGCTCACTCGGAAGAAGGAGTTCGGCGACAAGTCCGTCGCCATGAAAATTGGCGTTTCAAACGACACCAAACGCCGACTGGTGGAGCTGAACGCAGGCATCCCCCCCGCTGCCAGCGGCAAGTGGAGGATCAGTATGATCTCGCAGCCCTTTGCGGACAAGAAATCCGCTGAAGCGAGCGAAGCGCTGTTCAAGGATCAGGCCCAATCTCGAATGGAAAGCTTGGGCCGAGAGTTCTTTTGGGGCAGGCTTAACGACGCCAACTCCGTCTTCTGGTCACTGCCCGGCATAGCTCGGTTCGCTAGGAAATAGGCCGCCGTCATCCTGCGTATCGTCATGGCGCGCATGCTGCGTACGGCGCAGGTCGATGTGTATGCCGAACACAAAAGTGCGCCCAAGATACAACATTATCATAGAGCCGCTTTGTCGTCCCTCGCATTCTTGTGAAATGCCGTTTCCGACATCTGTCTTCCACGATTCTTTCCAAGCTTCCGCGTCCGCAATAGGCTTGGACCCTTCTTTCGCTGCATTTGGCGTGAATGTCGGCTTTGGGCCGCCCACGCCTAGCAAATGCTGCGCCACGGATGATGCAGTCCATACTTCCGGTGTTTTGCCGCGTCAGGTTCCTTGAAGTCAATTTTATAGGCAGGTAGCTGTCCCCAGTCGAGCGCTTGGCCGTTCTCAATCACTCGATGAAGAGTTCATCCGGATCAATCCGCAGCAGCCCGTCCAGCCCGTTCTTTCGCCAGGCAGGATGCGTGTCGGAATATGGTGCTTTGATGGTCAGCCAAAAAAAAATTCCCTCATTTCCGATTTCGAGACTGATGGGATCTGCGGAGAAGTCAAGTCGATGATCGATTGCAATGCTGGTACCGTCAACGATTTGGATGGCAGCATCGCTGTAGACGGGCTGTTGCCCATGCTTGCGATTGGGTTCCTCCGCCCAAACCATGTCACGGTTGAACCACACTATCAGAGATTCACGACGCTCGAGCGCTTTGTTATAAGCGGGTCAGTTAGGTGTTCGGTCGGTCAGAGTGCTCGGGCTGCACATCGACCCCAGCTATCACGATGGTTTCACAACAGGAACCATAATAGGATTTGTGCAACGGAGCCCGGTAGCCGCCCAATTCACACTCATAACTTATAACTCAGCCAAGGCGGAATCTTGAATGATTCGACCATGTAATCCACGAATGCTCTTATTCTCGGTAACGGATGCCTCTCCGGCAAATATACCGCCTGAATCGCCGTTTGATCAACAAATTCATGAGAACGCAAAAGTCTGACAAGTTTTCCTTGCCGAATATAGGGAAGCGCCAAATGCTCTGCCATACGCATGATTCCGCAACCAGCCAGGCAATGATTTGACAGCGCAAGGCCATCGGTGCTTTTGAAATTACCCGCGATTTGTATGATACGCTGCTCACCGTCAACTATGAAAGGCCATCTATTCAGATGTTCCCGACGACCGAACCACATCAAGCAATTATGACCGGAAAGATCCGTCGGGGTGTCCGGCAAGCCATATTTCGCAATATAAGACGGCGCTGCCACAACCAGCCGCCTGAGATCACAGAGCTTTCGTCGAATTAAAGTTGAATTTTCCATTACCCCCATTCGAATTGCAACATCAAATCCGTTCTCTATAAGGTTTGCTACCTCGTCGTTCAGATTGACCGTTATTTCTATGTCAGGGTGTTGCTCCATGAACTGTGGCAACCTGGGAAGAATTTGATCGTAGCCAAAGGCAACAGGGATTGTAATACGCAAAGATCCCGACACCTGCGCGCGCAAACTTAAAAAATCGCTCTCAAACTGGTCAACACTGTCTGTAATGCGGGCGGCCTCTGTAACATAGTACTCACCCTCGGCAGTCAGCCGGTGTCCGCGTGTACTGCGATGCAGGAGTTTTACGCCTAAACGTTTTTCCAGGCCGTGGATAGCCTGGCTGATAAATGCCTGACTGACCCCAAGCTGTCTCGCGGCTGCACTAAAGCCCCCAGCTTCGACGATGGCGCGGACAACGCGCATTTCCAACAGCCTGTTGTCTTTCAACTGCTCCCCCCTTTTACCGGCCGCTCGCGCTGCGGCGAGCTTCGGTTGGTTTGCACGGTCAGGATATTGCAACAGGGTGCTGCGAACTTCGCGCGGGCCTGTCATCAGCTTTATGTGACATTCCGGGCAGAATTCCGCAACCGGGCGCTGTGTGCGGGGCAGGGCATCTCCACTTTCCGCCGGCGATGCTCAGAGTCTGTCGGAAAGTTCGGGAACCAGGGTGAAGAGGTCGCCCACCAGGCCATAATCGGCGACCTGGAAGATCGGGGCTTCTTCATCCTTGTTGATGGCGACGATCACCTTCGAGTCCTTCATACCGGCAAGATGCTGGATCGCGCCCGAAATACCAATCGCGACATAAAGGTTTGGCGCCACCACCTTTCCGGTCTGACCGACCTGCCAGTCATTCGGCGCATAGCCCGCATCGACGGCTGCGCGGCTGGCCCCCAGGGCGGCATTCAGTTTGTCGGCCAGCGCCGCAATCACCGCAAAGCTTTCCTTCGAACCGACGCCGCGGCCACCTGAGACCACGATTTTGGCGGAGGTCAGATCCGGGCGTTCAGAGGCGGCCAAACGGTTTTCTACCAGGGTTGAAAGACCGGTTGCCGCCACATCGGACACAGTTTCGACGGGAGCAGAGCCAGTTTCAGGCATCGGCGCAAAGGCCGCCGTTCGGACAGAGAAGACCTTTTTCGCATCCGAGGATCTCACAGTCTGCATCGCGTTGCCGGCATAGATCGGGCGCTCGAATGTATCGGCGCCGATCACGGAGGTCACATCCGAGGTCACCATGACATCCAGAAGGGCCGCCACGCGCGGCAATATGTTCTTGTTACTGGCGGTCGCAGGACCGGTGATATGGCTGTAGGCGCCGGCCAGGCCGACCACCAGATCGGCCAGCGGCTCTGCAAGCCCGTTACCATCGTCGGCATTGAGCACTTTTGCCACGCCTTCGAGCTTTGCTGCGGCGGCTGCCGCAGCCGCAGGACCCGCGACCAGCAGATGCACTTCGCCAAGGAATTTTACCGCGGTTACGGTTCTGGCAACCGAATCCGTGGCAAGATGCCCTTCATTCACGTCAGCAATCAGCAAAACAGCCATCAGATCACGCCCTCTTCGTCTTTGAGTTTTGCCACCAGCTCATCGACCGAGGCAAGTTTGACACCGGCCTTGCGGCCCGCCGGCTCGGTGGTCTTAATAACGGTCAGGCGCGGCGTGATATCGACGCCGCAATCTGCCGGTGTCCTGACAGTCAGGGGCTTTGCCTTGGCCTTCATGATATTCGGCAGGCTTGCATAGCGCGGCTCATTGAGGCGCAGATCGACCGTGATGACCGCTGGCAGCTTCACTTCGATGACCTGAAGGCCGCCATCGACCTCACGGGTGACTTTGGCTTTGTCGCCCTCGATGACAATCTCTGAGGCAAAGGTTGCCTGGGCCTGCCCCAGAAGCGCTGCCAGCATCTGGCCGGTTGCGTTCAGATCATTGTCGATCGCCTGCTTTCCGGCCAGAACCAGGCCGGGGGCTTCTTCTTTCACCACAGCGGCCAGCAGTTTCGCAACCGCCAGCGGCTCGACATCGGTATGCACATCCGAGGCCGCCTCGATCAGGATCGCGCGGTCTGCGCCCATCGCAAGTGCAGTCCTGAGCGTTTCCTGCGCCTGTTTGACGCCTATCGAAACCACTACGACCTCGGTCGCGATACCCTTTTCCTTCAGGCGGATCGCCTCTTCCACCGCGATCTCGTCAAAAGGGTTCATCGACATTTTGACATTCGCGAGATCGACACCCGATCCGTTCGCTTTCACGCGAACTTTCACATTGTAGTCAATCACCCGTTTGACAGGTACCAATACCTTCATGCCCTAACTCTCACTTTTTCCGTTATGGGGGGCTGTGCATCGCCCATTACGATTCAGATATGCGTGTAGACGTCGCCGCGACCAACGGGGCCTTCGATCAGAGAGATGATCTCGTCATAATCGACCGTTTCGCGCATTTCGGACTGGCCACGATATCCCAGCCTTTCATTCACCTCGGCATTCATGAAATAGGCTCCCGCGATAACACGGCTGATCAGCCCGAAATCCGTATCAGAGAGAGTAAGCAGCCCGTCGAGATCGACAGGGGCAAGCTCTGCAGCGCGCCCGACCGCCAGAACGAAGCCGGGTGCCAGATCGTCACGCCGCAGAAGGGCCGCGCGCAGATGGCGGTCCAGCACCCCCGCCTTGGATGCCGAGGGCATGGCACGTTCAGGATCGGCCGGGATCAGCGTATCCATGATTTTCTGCAGCAAAGCGCCGTTATGGGCAAAAAAAGCGTCAAGGGTCTTGGTGTCCGGCATATCCGGCTCCTTTCTTCAAAGCTGGGGGCTCAGACGTTTGCCAGGCTGACGCTCTGATTGCGGGCGGTTTCGAGGATGTGCTCTGCCGAGCGCAAGGCCAGAGCGGCGACGGTGCCGGTCGGGTTCACGCAGCTGGATGTCGGCATCACGCTGCCATCGGCAATGAAGAGGTTTTTCACCTCATGCGATCGCCCGTAAGAGTCCACGACAGATTGGGTGGGATCCTCGCCCATCACGCATGTGCCCAGCATGTGCCAGCCGGTCTCGCGGAAGAATGGGGCGCGCAGCACCTCATAGGCACCCGCCTCCCTGAGGCTTTCTTCAGCCCGTTCCACGTTGAACTGCATCAGGCGCCGGGTGTTTTCGTTGTTGCGATAGACCATCTTCGGTGCCGGAAGCCCGTCCTCATCCGTCATGGTCGGATGTAGCGTGACATAGTTTGTCTCTTCCGGAAGATCTTCGGCGATGATTGACCAGTCGATGGAACGGCCAAAGCGCTGATGGACGGTCTTGTGGAAGTCCTTGCCCCAGCCGGCATTGTCGCCCCAGGGGAAGGCACCGATGGTGTTGAGCGGCCCGCCGGTTCCCATAAGTTGCCATTTAGCACCGCGCAGGAAATCGGTGTCCTTGCGGGTTTCCGCGAACTCCATCGAATAGAGGCGCTGTCCGAAGGGCCCCTGCCAGTTCTCGAAGAAATCCTCGAAGAGGCCGATCACCGTGGCATATGGGTGCATCATCAGCCGTTTGCCTACCATGCCGGAGCGATTGCCCAGCCCGTCGGCAAACGCATTGCTGACAGAGTTCAGCAAGAGCCTTGGCGTTCCAAGCCCATTGGCTGCAAGCACGATGATCCGCCCGCGCTGGCGATAGGTTGTCCCGGTTTCGCGATCAACATAGATAACCGCCCGCGCAAGGCCTTCCTTGTCCACCTCGATTTGCTGCACCCGCGCATTGGTCAGCAGGACGGCACCGAGACGTCGCGCCTTCGGCCAATGTGTCCGGTCAGGAGAGGCTTTCGCGCCATCGAAACAGCCCCAGAGGCAGGCCCCGCGACGGACGCAGGGTTCAAGCCCGTTGTGTTTGATGCTGGCAATCGAATTAGAGCCCGGCCACCAGTGCCAGCCAAGGCGATCATGCGCCTCGATCATCTTCTTTTCCATCACCTTCAGGTTGAAGGGGGGCAGCGGAACATCGTGATAGGGCCATGCCGGATCGCCTGCCACACCCGAGACCGAGAAATCCACGCTGACCCGGTCGTAATAGGGTGCCAGATCCTCATAGGAAATCGGCCAGTCATCGGCGACACCATCCAGCGTACGCACCCTGAAATCACTGGGGCGAAACCGATGCCAGGCAGCGGCATAGAGCACGGCGCTTCCGCCCACACCGTTCCACATCAGGGGCGCCACATCGGATTCGGAATCGTCCACCGGGTAATCCGAGGGCGCCGCGCGATGGTTTGGGTTCCAGCTGAAATGCCGGTCTTTGGTGAATTCGAAATCCACGCCCTGGTTCTTGATGAGAGCATAGTCGGGGAAGCTTCCCTGCTCGAGGCAGACCACACTAAGTCCCTGTTCTGAAAGACGTTTGGCAACCACCGCCCCGCTAGGTCCGGCCCCGACGATCACCACATCGGCAATCGTCTTCGACATCGCAAGTTTCTCGCTCATTTGGCTATCCGTTTCGCTGATTCAGGCTTCAGGTCAGAGCAGTTTGAGGCTGCTGGTGCGCGAGACGATGGAGACGGCAATAACGATAACGATGCCTTTCACCATGCTCTGGATGTAGGTGTCCATGCCGATCAGGTTCAGACCGTTATTCATCACACCGATCAGCAATGCCCCGAAAAAGGTGCCGGGGATCGTGGCCGTTCCCGGCTTGATCATGGTCATGCCGATGAAAACGGCGGCCAGCCCGTCAAGCAGATAGGTCTCTCCGCCATTCGGCTGACCAGAGCCCAGCCTTGCAGAAAGCAGAAGCCCCGCGACTGAGGCGAAGAGGGCGCAAAGCACCAGACCCGTCACCCGATACCGGTTCACGCGCACTCCCGACAACTCAGCCGCGCGAGGATTGCCCCAACCGCATAGAGCCGGCGTCCGAACACCGTTTTTTCCAGGAGCAGCCACGAGAGGACGACCGTTACAAGCATCATGACCGCAGGGGTCGGGATACCGAGAATCTGCCCCTGACCGATCACCAGAAAATCCGGCGGCAGGCCGCCATAGATTGCCCTGCCGCCGGAAATGGTAAAGTTCACGCCGAACATAATCGAGCCCACCGCGAGCGTGGCGATCAGCGATGGCACTCCGATCGCGACGACCAGAAAGGCATTCAGCATCCCCACAAGCAACCCGCCCGCCATCGCCGCCGCAAGCGAAAGCCAGACCGGCCAGCCCGCCACCAGCATAAGCGGGGCCGCAAGCCCGGCAAAGCCGACGATATATCCGACCGAAAGATCCATCTCGCGTGTCGCGAAAGCGAAGGTCAGCCCTGTCGCTACGATGGTCAGCATCGAGATCTGCTGCAGGATGTTGAGCAGGTTCGAAATGCTGAGAAACCTGTCGCTGGCAAGGCCGCAGACGGCAACCACAATGACAAGCACGATGAGCGTGCCATATTTCTGTAGGGTTTTCAGTGTGGGGGTGCGATCGCGCCGCAGCCTGATGGTGTCATTGGTGGCTTCGGTCATGCTACCTCTCCTGCAATTGAATCAATCAGGCGCTGCTCATTGAAATCGGAGCGCGGGATGGGCCTGCCGGCCCGGCCTTGTACGAAGGGAACGATCCTGTGTGCCAGGGCGGTAACCTCCGGCAGATCGGAGGAGGCGATAAAAACCGCAGCCCCCTGGCTGGCGAGCCGGCGGATCACCCGGTGAATTTCGGCCTTCGAGTGGATATCGACGCCCTCAGTGGGCTCGACGAAAATAAAGAGCTTCCGCTCCACCCCGGAACAAAGCCAGCGCGCGATGGAGACCTTCTGTTTGTTGCCCCCGCTCAGCTCGCTGACCTTTTGCTCGACCGAGGACATTCTGACATTCAGGTTGGCCGCAGCCTCCCGTGTTGCCTGAGCCTCGAGATCTGGTCTGATGAAACGCATAACCGTATTTGCCAGCCGCCGCAGGCTGACCAGAGATGTGTTCTCGCGGATGCTCCAGTCGGCGATCAGCGCATTGATCATGCGGTGGTCGGGGATGAAGGCCGCCCCCGCGACCATCATCTGGCGGCAGGTGTTGCGCGATACATCGCGATCAAAAAAACTCAGCTGGCCCTGCCGGGCGATGCGCGGATCAAACAGCGAGCCTGCAAAACGGAAATGGCCCGCCCCCGTTAAGCCGATCAGTCCCACGATCTCGCCTTTGGCGATCTGAAATTCATCCACCGCGAATTCGGGGCTGCGCCATCCCTTGCAGGACAAGACGATGCTGTCGGGGTCGATATGGGTAAGCTCATCCTCGAGAAGGCTGTCCTGTGCGGTTTCCAGGCTGTCATGGACTTCGCGTGAGAACATCATCTCGACGAGGTCGCGTTCGCTGCGTCCTGCCGCGGCAGTGGTTGTGACCAGCCGCCCATCGCGCAAAGCCGTGATGTGATCAGACAGATGCAGCACTTCTGACATGAAATGGCTGATCAGCACCACGCCCACCCCGGCATCCGAAATTGCGCGGATAAGCGCCCAGAGGCTTTGCTTCTCGCGGGCCGGCAAGGTGGCTGTGGGTTCGTCGAGGATCAGGATACGCGGCTCGGAACTCAGCGCGCGCAGGATCTCGATAATCTTCTGATCGGCATAAGGCAGGTCGGAACAGGGACAGGACAGATCGATCCGGGTGCCGGGAAACCAACGGGCCAGCATCGCACCAGCATGAGCCAGGGCCCGAGCCCCGTCTACGATTTGGCCAAAGCGGGTGAATTCGTGCCCGAGGGTAATGTTTTCCGCGCCCGAGAAGGAAGGGATCAGGCTCCCCTCCTGAGAAACCAGCGCGATCCCCTTTCCAACCGCATCTGCGGCCTTGGCGAAGGTGGTTTCCTGACCGTCTATCGAGATATGACCATGCGTCGGCCGTTTGTAGCCGCTCAACACACTCATGAGTGTGGATTTTCCCGCTCCGTTCTCGCCGATGACGCCGTGAACCTCGCCTTCGCGGAATTCGACAGTCACGCCATCAAGGGCCTTCACCCCGGGATAGTGAACCTTGATATCTGAAAGAAGAATTGCCATCGCGCTGCCTCCCCTGCAGGCTGGTTGACCGGGCCCCCGCCGGGGCGCTGTCAGGGGGCGGCCCTCCCCGCCGCCCCCTGCAGTCCTGTCATTCGCAGTTGGCTCTGGTGAAGAGCGTAGCCGGCAGATACTCGATATCCGAGATCTTAACCGCCTCGGGCGCCTCGCCATCTTCGGCAACCCGTTTGATGCTGGTTGCAAGCCTGGCACCCCAGACCTCAAATTGCTGACGACCGGTGACGAGAAAGCTGCTGTTTTCCGCACAGATCGCATCCAGCGCGGTCTGATGACCATCCATGCCGCTGACCGGCACATCTGTCAGTCCTGCAGCCGCAAGCGCTGTCACTGCGGCCTGGGCCGGTTCGTCCCAGGGGCCCATACGGCATCGACATCATCGCCAAACCGGGTTGCAATATCCTGTGTTGCGTTCATCGCATCCTGATAGAAGTTCGCAACATTCAGATCATGTTCAGCGATGATCCTGATATTGGGGTATTCGTTCAGAATCGCACGCAGCGTGTCGGTGCGCTCGCGCACGGGCTTAATCCCCGAGGCGGTCAGAACAACCAGATTGCCCCTGCCCCGCATTTTCCCCACCAGCGCCAGCGTGACTTCAGAAGCCATTTGCCAGTTATTGGTGGTCACATCGGTAACAACGCCTGGAATCCAGCCACTGTCTGCGGTGAATACCGGGATTCCGGCTTTCTCGGCATCCGCCAATGCGCTTTCCGAGGCACGCAGATCAGCCACCGTCACCACGATAAAATCCGAACCGCGAGACACCGCATCCTGAATATTGTTCGCCACTTTCTCGGCCGAACCGGCGCTGTCCAGATAGGTGACGTTCCAGCCCTCTACCCCGGTATCGGCGACATGCTGATTGAAGCCGTCCGGATGCGGTGTTCGGTCTGGAGCGCGGCGTTGCCGGCAATCCAGGTCACAGTGATGTCTCTTGCCGATGCGGCGGCCGCGGACAGGGCAAGCGCACTCAGAGCGCCCCCGATGAAAGTGCGATACATGTTATCCTCCCTCTTGTATCATTGGTTCCTGGCAGTCTCAGGCCTGCATGTAGACGATGTGTGTCTCCGTATAGGCATAGAGCCCGTGCTTGCCGTCAGTGCCTCCAATACCCGACTTCTTGCGGCCGGCGTGGAAACCCTGAATTGCTTCGAAGTTGTTGCGATTGATAAAGGTTTCGCCGAACTGCAACTCGCGGGCGGCATGCATGGCGCTGGCCAGATCACGGGTGAAGATCGATGATGTCAGCCCGTAATCCGACGCATTGGCCAGACTGATCGCCTCGTCCAGATCGTCCACGGCCTGGATCGGCAGAACGGGACCAAAGATCTCGCGCCGCATGATGTCCATTTCGGAATTGCAGTTGATCAGCACGGTCGGCTCATAGTGATAGCCGGGCTGGCTGCGGCAGATCCGACCGCCGACCAAGGCTTCGGCACCACCCGCCTTCGCCTCGCTGACAAGACCGTCGATCTTGCGCAGGGCGGCTTCATTGATCAGCGGCCCCATCATCACTTCGGTTTTGCCGAAGGGATCACCATAGGTCGTCCCAGCCATGACTTTAGCGATCCTGTCATTGAACGCATCAAGCACACCGCGCTGCACATAGATCCGCTCGGGGCAATTGCAGAGCTGGCCGGTATTCGCGATGCGGGATTCGTGAATTGCCTTCACCGCCACATCGAGATCAGCGTCATTCATAACAATCGCGGGTGCTTTGCCACCCAGTTCCAAGTTTACCCGCGTCAGATTGTGTGCCGCTGCGGCCATAATGCTCATCCCTGTCGAGACCGAGCCGGTGAAGCTGATAAGCCCGACATCGCGATGCGAGGACAGCGCACTGCCCGTTGTGCCACCGCGGCCGCTGATGATGTTGACCACACCGCGCGGCAGTTCCACCTCCGCCAGAATCCGGGCGAAGAGTGCGGCATTGATGGGGGTTTCCTCGCTTGATTTCACGACAACCGTGTTTCCGGTCAGAATGGCGGGAGCCACCTTTCTGGCAATCAGGAAGAACGGGAAATTCCAAGGCAGAATGGCACCAACGACACCGATCGGTTTGCGCTGCAGCAGGATCATTTCACCGGGCACTTCGCTTGAGACGATCTCGCCCTCGATCCGCAAAGCCCATTCCGCGACATAGTCCAGATAATTCGCGGCGAGATTCACCTCATGTGTCGCAAGTGGAAGCACCTTCCCCTGTTCGCGCGAGATGACTTCGGCCAGCATCGTCACCCGCTCGCGGATCTTCGTCGCAATCCTGCGCAGGTAGACTGCCCGCTGAGAATGTGAAAGCCGCGACCAGGCAGGAAAGGCATCCTTCGCCGCCCTGACGGCGAAACAGACATCCTCGGCCGAAGATTCCGGCACCTGCGCAATGACCGCGCAGGTCGCCGGGTTAACGACATCGACAAGGATCGCCGAGTCGGCGTCAACGAAGGCACCGTCGACAAAGTTTTGGTATTTTTCCATGATCATCCCTCTATCTCAGATACAGATATGCCCGGCGCTTGCGCCGGGCATTCCGGGTCAGGCGTAGATGTCAGGATTGTCGCGCTTGATCTGCTCGACGATCGGCTGGAAGTGCAGCCAGCCGATATAGTCCGAGCCGACATGTTCCCTGCTGTAATTGGCACGGTCCTCGGGCACGAGGAATGGCTTGTGCCCGCTTGCATCCAGCATCAGCTGTTGGTGGCAGCACCGCTCCAGCGCGATGAACCAGAAAGCCGCAGAATCGATCGAATGGCGGCTGGCGGTCAGAAGGCCATGGTTCTGATGGATCGCGGCCTTCACGCCGCGAAATGCCTCTGCGACGCTCTGACCCGATTTGTGTTCGACAGCTACAGCGCCCGCCGAAGCACCGATCACGGTGTGATCATTGTAGAAAGCGCAGGCATCCTGGGTCACAGGTTCGAGCGGCCGGCCCAAAGCAGCAAAGGCCGTACCATAAAGAGTATGGGCATGGCACATTGCGATGATATCCGGGTGCGCCTCATGCACATTGGCATGCAGGATAAATCCGGCCCGGTTTACGGCATAATCACCTTCAACAACCATACCTTCGTGATCTACGAGGATAAGGTTCGACATCCGGACCTCGTCGAAGGCCACGGCCATCGGATTGGTCCAGTAGAGCTCGGGGCGCTCGGGGTCACGCACGGTCAGATGGCCGGCAAACCCGTACTCGAAACCTTCCTTCGCAAAGGCACGGCAGGCGATGATCAGACGCTCTTTGCGATGAAAGCGTTCCTTTTCGAAGCTCTCAAATTCGCGCAATTCGGGGTACTTAAGCCCCGGCTGCACGGGCTGATAAATTGACACTCTGTTTCCCAGATCCATGACGGCAGCTACTCCTAGCAAGTGTAGTTTTCGTTTACCCGGAAGCAGTCAACGCCATTCCTCACCACCTGACAATCTGCCGGGATGCGATAACACTTATTACAGATTCGGGTTTTCCTGCCTCAGTTCAGCCCAGGGTAGGACAGGTCAGAGCGGTAGGAGCCAATCCGGCAATACGTCGTATCGGAGAACTGAGCGCTACTTCATTTTCAGCACGGAGGATGTAAGGACCGTACACAAGCCAGCACTCGTAGCCTCTATTGTGTTCGCTTAAGATCCGTTGGTAGGTCCATTGCGCACCATTACCAGTGACTGCTCGGCGGGACAAAGCTGTCATCTTGGCCGTGGCTTCGCTGCGCTGCCAGTCGAATGTCAGTTTATGGGAATGCTGCAGTACAGCATCGGGATGGCCTGACCGGCCGCTATGGGCCGAGCCTTTGTCAAAACCAAAAATCCCCTCAACAGCGACGAACGATTTTCTGTTTGAAGTGGATATCATGCGCGGCGATTGAACGATACTCCCTCCTATTGCACTATCATGGAACATTGTTCCAGAGTCAGCGGGCCATGGATGAGTTTTGACACAGGCTCGGCCGAGGGTGTGTCAAAACTCGACTTTATGGCAGTGACGCAGAATGAAATTCCATTACGAAGCCAATAATAGGTCGCCGATTCGCACCGATGCGAGCACAGGACCTTCGTTTTGGAATATCATTCTCCATCGCAGCTCCGGAACCCAGTTTTGACACAGCCTCGGCCGGGGACGAATGCGGCACCGTTGATAGTTTGCTACCGAATAGCGCTTGTCGGTTCATGAAGGCAGGGTAGTGCGCCCACTCGTGACAAAATGTCACTTTTGCCACGAGTGTGGGTTTGGCGGGCGGATCGGTCAGTGTAATAGAAGCTGGAACTGACCAGTTACTTTTGCTACACATTATGCTGCACAAACTGCTGCACCATTATATTTTAAGCTATTGTTATTGAATAATAATATCATATTATGGATCGAATCTGACGCACTCACTGTCCGCCATTTCGCATTTACTAGGCGAAACATTCCCTAACATATTGAAGGGTAAGGACGTTTTCGGGGTTCGAAACCCCGTTTCGGGCGCGTATTCCAGCCTATCGCAAAACGCCAATTTCAGCACCAGTTTCTGACACTCAATTCTGCCGAGATTCCATATTTTTGAAGGGTTTGAGAGGAATCCGAAGGCGAGTTCGAACAACTCCTCAAAGGTCCCATGCCGCTGGGTGCTGCGTGCACGCTTTTCCTCAAGAGCAACCTTACTGCGCTCAAGGCTGTGAATCCGCTTCTCGTAGGCGGTAACCACACTTTGAGACGTAGTATCAACGATCCGATCAAGCAGCCCCTCAATCTGGGTTTCCACCTTAGCGATCTCACGCTCATAGGTCTTTGCCACGGCCTTGGCCTGAGCCATGCGCTGCGTCCACGCATCTTTGAACATGGCATGAGCCAGCGTGAACAGTTTGGGCGCAGGCGTCAGCGTGTCGAGTATGGCAACAAACTGCCGCTCGACCAGATCACGCCGGATATGCTTGTTGCGGCGCTCACAGCCCTTGGTGAAGCACAGATAGTAAGGGTGACGCTCACCCGTCTTGCTGCGGCACCATGAGGCCGTGAACGGCCTGCCACAACACGCACAGGCAATGGCACCACGCAAGGGGAAGTCAGCCGACACATCGACGCGCACGGGTACGCGCCCCCTCTTTCAAGCGGGCTTGGATGCGCTCAAAGGTCGCGAAGTCGATCAAGCCTTCATGCCTACCCTTGGTCAGCGGCACCCCCCAGTCGGGCGCTTCGACGTAACCCGCATAGAGCGACTTCGTGAGCATCTGCTTCACAAGCTCATTGCGCACTTCCCCGCGCTTGTTCTTGCCCGGAAAGGCCGGACAGGATTCAAAGAAGCGTTTGACCTCGCTCTGCTGCTGAAAGCGACCAGAAGCATAACCTTCAAGCCCTTCCTGAATGATTGAGGCCACAGGCTCATCACGTACGAGGATTTTGCCTTCTCCCGGACTGTGTCTGAACTTGTAGCCTGCGCAGGAAATGAACGGCCAGAATCCGCTCTGAATGCGTGCCCTCATCCTATTTCGGGTCTGTTCAGCATTCTTCTGTCGCTGGTGCTGCGAGACACTGGCGAGCAGGTTCTCAACCAGAATGGAGTCAGAATCCTCGCCAAACTCAATGGAAGGGCTTTCGAGCCGTGCGCCCGCAGCTGAGATCGCGCTGCGCAATTCAAGATGCGCCTTTACGTCCCGCGCTAGGCGCGAGATGTCGTCAATCAGCACGACGTAAGAGCCAGACTTCTTCCGAGCATTCAGCCATGCCAGCATGGCCGACATGCCGGGGCGGTCAATCAGGCCACCCGTCACAGCACCGTCGGTGAACACCTCGGCAATTTCGTATCCTTTCATCCGCGCAAATTCTCGGCATCGGGTTTCTTGCGAGACCATTCCATGGCCTTTAGAGACCTGCGCAGCACTTGACACTCTCGCATATATTACGGCACGGTTTACCATTGCATTGTGATTGTTTTTATTGGGATTCATGACTCCTTCCTTTCCGCAGGAGGCCGCTTACGTGCCTTTGCAGGTTTGGGGTTAGCGTTTTTCGTGAATTGGCCCACACATCCTAGGGTCAGGACCCATTGATGTTGGGGTTTCAGTCTGATTCAGGCTCCGCAAGGAGACTGATGAATGAGCAACCTTTACTGGCTGACGGATGCGCAGATGGCGCGTCTTGAGCCGTTTTTTCCGAAGAGTCATGGAAAGCCGCGTGTCGATGATCGTCGCGTTTTGAGCGGTATTATATTTATAAATCGCAATGGGTTACGGTGGCGAGATGCACCCAGGGAATACGGTCCTGCGAAAACCCTCTACAACCGATGGAAGCGGTGGAGCGACCGGGGTGTGTTCGCCCGCATGATGCATGGCCTGGCGGCAGAGGCGGCGGTTCCGACGACGGTGATGATCGACGCCACATATTTGAAGGCGCACCGCACGGCCTCCAGCCTGCGGATAAAAAAGGGGGCGCAGACGACAGACGGGGGCGCGCAATCGGTCGAACCAAAGGCGGGATGAACAGCAAACTGCACGCCGTGGCTGACACGACGGGACGCCCGATCCGGTTCTTCATGACCGCAGGCCAGGTCAGTGACTACACTGGGGCCGCCGCGTTGCTGAGCGGCCTGCCACCCGCTGACTGGCTGCTTGCAGACCGTGGATACGATGCAGACTGGTTCCGAGAGGCCTTAAAAGACAAGGGGATAAAGCCGTGCATCCCGGGCAGGAAATCCCGAGCCAAGCCCGTCAAATATGACAAACGCCGCTACAAGCGCCGAAATCGGATCGAGATCATGTTCGGCAGACTGAAGGACTGGCGGCGGGTCGCAACGCGATATGACAGGTGCCCAAAGGTGTTCCTCTCGGCAATCGCCCTCGCCGCAACCATCATCTTCTGGCTATGAAACAACAACGAGTCCTGACCCTAAGTATAGTCCTTCTTGTCACTGCTATCGCCCGCATATGCCCACGCATCGACCATGGACGGCGAAGCAAGAGCCATGCTTACCACGATACCCGCAAGCGTCGATGTGACATTCAGTGTTTTCATGTGTTTACTCCATCAGATCATTGGCAGCGATCAGTCATTCCGGCGATACCACCGCTTCGGTAGTGGAATGAAATATATTCCAATGCCGATCAAGATGATGGTTATGCCAACCGCAACATTTGCCGTCATGCCAAACAAACCAAACATCCCGACCGCAGCGCCGACTTTGGACAATGCATGGCTGCTGCGATAATTCGCCCCACACCCTTTGCAGATAGTGAACCCGCTCATCACTTCCGTTCCACAAAACCCACAGAGCATTCCATCTTGTGACATATCTCACCTGATTTGTAGTTGAATTTGAAAGTCAGACAGAGTGTTTTTCTATCTGATTGTCCGCCTTGTTCATTGTGGTGGGGGCGGAGGCAGAAGATTTTCAACACCTTCATCTAAGAAATTGTAAGGCTTTCCGGATAGCATTTCGGGATCAAATTCATCCCCAAACCTCTCCTTAGGTCATGTTGACAAATGACGGAGCCAGAGCCTGATGCAGGCGACGTCGACGAAGCCCAGGAAGCTTTCGGCGGTTTTGTCGTAGCGGGTTGCAAGGCGGCGGCTGTTTTTCAGCTTGTTGAAGCAGCGCTCGACCATGTTGCGCAGGGTATAGATGGTCATGTCGACAGCCTTGCGCACCCTTCGGTTCTTTCGCGTCGGTATCATGGGCAGGGCGTTGCGGCTCTCGATGTCTTCCCGAATTTTATCAGAGCCATAGCCCCTGTCGGCGACCAGAACTGTCGGTTGGGGCAGATTGTCAGCCATCACCAGATCATAGCCGGTGTAGTCGGAATCCTGCCCAGGCGTGATCTCGGTCCTCATCGGGAGGCCTGCGCCGTTGACGCGGAGATGGATCTTGGTCGAGAAGTGGAAGGTGGTCCAGAAAACGATCCAGTGGATCGTTTTCCCACCGGACGCTCTCGAACGGCCAGGAGCCTCTTGTCAGCAGTCCCCCTTTTGCGCCCGCCGCATGATGATGAGCGCGGATCACAGTGCTGTCGACCATCTGGAGCTTGTCTGGCGCGATCCCAGCGTGGTTCAGCGCATCCAGGATATCCTCCCACAATCCCGCCAAAGTCCACCGGCGGAACTGACGGTAGACCGAGGACCACTTGCCAAACTCTTTGGGCAGATCACGCCATGGCGCACCAGTCCTTGTGATCCAGAAAATTCCATCGAGAACAAGACGATGGTCCGCAGGTTTCCGCCCGTTAGAGTGCCGGGCGGCACGAATGAAGCCCTCGAAGAAGGTCCACTCATCGTCGGATATCAGGTTGCGTGCCAAGCTCATCTCCCACGTAGAGATGAGCTTGAATCATAGGACGAATGCCAGCGGAATCCCTTTTGTCAACACGACCTAGCAAAGAAGGCGGTGCATCTGGAAGACCAGCTTCTGCCCAAGAAATGCGGCCATCTGAACGATAAAAAACTCGCCCCGGCATCGGATATGGCCGCCAAAGTTGCCGCCGCCGCCCGGGCGGCGCGCGATCTGGTGGTGATCGCCCGCACCGATGCGGTGGCGTCAGAGGGGCTGGAGGGCGCGGTAGCGCGGGCAAAGCTATATGTCGAAGCCGGGGCCCACGCGATCTTTCCCGAGGCACTGACCAGTATCGAGATGTTTCGCGAGATGCGGGCGGCGCTGCCCGGGGTGAGGCTCCTTGCCAATATGACCGAGTTTGGCCGCACGCCCGCTTTGAGCGCGCAGGAATTCGAGGCGCTCGGCTATGATATGGTGATCTGGCCGGTTTCGTCGCTGCGCGTTGCGAACAAGGCGCAGGAACGGCTCTATGCGGCGCTTGCCCGTGACGGGGCGACGACGGCGATGATCCCGGAGATGCAGACAAGGACCGAGCTTTACGATGTGATTCGCCTCAACACCTTCGAGGCGCTGGACCGCAGTATCGCTCTGTCGGTGCTGCCAATGCCATCGTGACAGGACGCCGCCCGCAACGGGGCGGCGTCTCTTTCAGGTCAGGAGGCAAGACCGCCATGCGGGTCAGGCATATATTTCCGCGCGACACCCTGATCAAAGCTTCACGCAGGAAAGATCTGGCTGGCCCGCTGTGCTCATCGACCTCCGTCCCGGCATCTGAGCGGCTGGTCGATGTAAACCTCGCAGAGACCTGATATCGTCCGAGCTGCTCCGCACGGGCGGCCTGGTGGCGCAAGCCGAAGGGCGCGCTATGGGAGGCCCTGCGAGCCCATCATCGCGCGCATTCCATGCACCGCCACGGCACCTGCCACGACAACGCGACCGTTTACAGCGTCTTCAGACACATTTGCGATGCTCCGCGCGGCGCCGGTGAAATCTCTCTCGCCGTGTCTCTGGAATACAGCTAACATTTCCCCGGTCACAGGTATGTGATCCGTTGCCCGAATGGTTGTGGCTCGGCTTACGATTGCAACAGGAGAACCGCAGATGGCGGAACAGGTGGCAGGGGCGGCCGACGCGGCTGCGCTTCACGGCGGCGGGGTCGATCTGACCACCATTGTCATTCTTCTGGCTGCGGCGGTGATCGCGGTGCCATTGTTCAGGCGGCTCGGGCTTGGCTCGGTCCTGGGGTTCCTTGCCGCGGGGCTTCTGATCGGGCCATTCGGCCTCAGGGTGATCGAGGATGCCGAGGCCGTCATTCATGTCGCAGAACTCGGTGTTGTTCTGTTTCTGTTTGTGATCGGGCTTGAAATGCAGCCCTCGCGGCTCTGGTCGATGCGCGGCGAGATCTTCGGGCTGGGGCTGATCCAGGTGGTCGGGGCCATTGCAGTGCTGACCTGCGTCGGGCTGGCGCTTGGCTATCCGGCCTCGGCGAGCTTTGTCGCGGGCACCGGCTTTGTGCTGACCTCGACCGCGGTCGTCATGCAGATGCTGTCCGAGCGGCGGCAAATGGAGACCCCGGCCGGGCGGCGCATCATTTCGATCCTTTTGCTCGAGGATCTCGCCATCGTGCCGCTGCTGGCGATCGTCGCCTTTATCGCGCCGGGCGCCGAGGAAGCCACAGTGCTGGACCGGGTGCAGGACATCGGGGCGGGGCTTGGCTGTATCGTGGTGCTGGTTGTGGCCGGGCGCTATCTGCTTGATCCGATGTTTGGGTTTCTGGCGCGGTTTGGCGGGCGCGATGTGATGACGGCGGCCGCGCTGCTTGTCGTGCTGGCGGCGGCGCTATTGATGCAGGCGGGCGGGCTTTCGATGGCGATGGGCGCCTTCCTCGCGGGCGTGCTCCTGTCGGAATCGAGCTATCGTCACCAGCTGGAAACAGATGTGGAACCCTTCCGGGGCCTCTTGCTCGGCCTCTTTTTCATGGGGGTCGGGATGGCGCTGAACCTCACCGTGATCCGCGAGAATGCGGCGCTGATCGCCTTTTGCGTCCCGGTCTATATCATCCTGAAAATGCTGGTGATCTACAGCGTGGCCCGGCTTTTAAAAACGCCGAGAGCCGAGGCGCGGGAACGCGCGGTCGTTATGGCCCAGGGCGGTGAATTTGCCTTCGTGCTCTATGCCACCGCGACACAGGTCGGAGTGTTGACGACCGAATGGAACGCGAACCTGACCGCGATTGTCATTTGCTCGATGGCACTTACCCCCCTGATGATGATCCTTTTTGACCGTTTTTCGCCGAAAGCCGTGGTTTCGATGGAAGGGGTCGAGGAAGCAAGCGGCCTGAACGCCAATATCCTGCTGATCGGCTTTGGCCGCTTTGGCCAGATGGTCAGCCAGCCGCTGCTGAAGCGCGGCTATACGGTCTCGATCATCGATTCCGATGCGCAGGTGATCCGCGACGCGGCTGATTTCGGCTTCCGCGTCTGGTATGGCGATGGCACGCGGCTTGACATCCTCAGGAATGCCGGTGCGGCAGAGGCAAGCCTGATCGTCGCCGCCACCGATGACCGCGAGGCCACGCTGAAAATCGTCGAACTTGTGAAACACGAATTCCCGCTGGTGCCGGTCTTCGCCCGCGCCTGGGACCGGGAACATGCGGTTGCGCTGATGAAGGCAGATGCAGATTTCCAGATCCGGGAGACCCGCGATTCGGCGCTGGCCCTTGGCCGCGCGGCACTGGTGCGGCTGGGCGACACCCCGGAAGAGGCCGATGATCTGATTCAGGATGTGCGGACCAATGACATTCAGCGCCTCGCCATCGACTTCACCGAAGGCCTCGCGGCGGGTGCGGGCCTGATCCAGGGCAACAAGGCTGCGCCCTCGCATCACTGACGCGCCGGTTTACCCCTCGCGCAGTGTTGATCGGGCCCTCAGATGGTCCGATCAGGGTCACACTTGAAACTGTTCCCTTTATGTTCTATTTTCATCTTTATGAACAGAAGGGAGACCGCTATGGAAGCTGCCAGTTTCATCATGCCGGTGACACCGCGCCAGATTGCCTATGCCCGCTCGCTGGCACTGCGCAACAAGACCCTCCTGCCCCGGGAGGTTCAGCAGGATCGCCGCAGTCTCAGCGCCTGGATCGAGGCGCAGGCGGGGCTGAAACCAGTGCAGGACAATCAGCCGACCTCGAAACAGGTCGCATTCGCCGAAAAGCTTGCCCGGATCAAACATCGCGCAGTGCCGGATGAATGCTTCCGCGACCGTCAGCTCCTGTCGCGCTGGATCGACAGCAACCGCTGAGATCTCAGCTGCCGCCCCCGGTGGCCAGCCCGAGAAAGGCACCAAACACCCGGGCGGGAGGCGACAGCGCCCTGCCCTTCGACCAGCTCAGCCCGACATCCATGCGGGGCACCCCTTCGGCGACCGGGCGCTGTTCGATCCGCTGCCCTTCAAGCGACCAGGGCCGGTAGACCATATCGCTCAGGATGGTGACGCCCATGCCGCTCGCCACCATCGAGCGCACGGCTTCGACCGATGAGGTTTCGAAAATCACCCGGGGCCGGATGCCGAAGCCTTGCCAGAACTTCGCCTGGGTGCGGTCGGCCTCATCCACCGTCAGCATGATATAGGGCTCGCGGATCACCGCCTCGACCGGCACCAGCGGCTCGGTCAGCAATGGGTGTTCAGTCGCGAGCCAGAGCCTGCGGCGCGAGCGGAACAAGGTCTCGAAATCCAGCTCCTCTTTATTGTCGAGGTTAGAGGTCAGCATCACCGCGATATCCAGATCGCCCGCCACAAGGGCGACCTCGATGGCCGGGCGCGACATCTCATGCAATTCCAGCGTGATTCCGGGGTAAGACCGCCGGAACGCTGCCGCATGGCGCGCCATGAAATAGCCCGCCACCGTGTAGGACATGCCGAGGCGAAGCCGCCCCGTCGCGCCCGCCTCATCGCCGAGCGGAAAGCGGGCGACGAGCTGCCGATCGGCCAGGGCACGGCGAGCAAGGGCACGGGCGGTAAGGGATCGGTGCCGGAGGCGTTGCGCCGTCAGCCCGGCAATCCGGCGGAACTCAGGATGCTGCCGGGACTTTACTGGCACCGCATCACGGCGGAGGCGGGCAAACAGTTCTTTGCAGATACCTGGAAGGTCGCGCCCGAGGCGGACCGGATCGGCTATCGGTTCAAAGGCGGCACAGCGCTGGATTTCGTGCCCCGCGAGCAGCCCTTTGGCGCGGGGTCGAACCCCTCGAACGTCGTTGATGCCTGCTATCCTTACGGCTCGATCCAGGTCCCGGGCGGGACCGAACCCATCGTGCTGCACCGCGATGCGGTCTCAGGCGGCGGTTATATGATGCTGGGCTGCGTGATTTCGGCAGATATGGATCTGATCGGCCAGTTGCAGCCGCATTCTCCCGCGCGGTTCACCGAGGTCTCGATGGATCAGGCGCTGGCCGCGCGTGATGACCGTAAGGCGGCGCTGGCGCGGCTTCGCGCGCATCTCGGGCGCTGAAGGGTGGAGCGGGGGCGCAATATGATCAACAGAGCCCCCGCCTCAGCCGCGCCCGCTCGCCTCTTTCGGGGTCATGCCGAACCGGGCGCGAAAGGCGCGCGAGAATTGCGCCTGATCGGGAAAGCCCCGCGTCCAGGCGATTTCACCAATGGAACGCCGGTCGCCGGGGGTCGCCAGATCCTCCTGCGCCGCCGTCAGCCGCATGTCGCGGATCCAGGCGCCAAGCGTGGTGTTCGTGTCGCGCAGGACTTCATGCAGATAGCGCACCGATATGCCGCAGCCCGCAGACACAGAATCCGGCCCAAGATCGGGGTCGTCGAGATGGCGACGCACAAAGCCCTCGATCCGCATCAGATGACCGGCCCGGACCGAAGACACGCCCGATTGCATCACCCGGTCATCAGCCTGGATCGCCAGCGCCAGCAGATCCGCGAGCTGTCGTCCCACGGTCGAACGCGTCTCCTCGCTCATCGCGTCGTAACGCGCCGGGATCAGATGGACCATATCGGTGAAAAACCCGCTCGCGCCATTGGTCGCGTCGAATTCCAGGCTGCAAAAGCGATCGGGCGCGCGGATGCGCCCGCCGAGCATATCCGCGGTGACCTTCATCACCCAGAGGTCGGCTGGATCGTCATGGCTGAAATCATAGGGCTCATGGCTGCGTTCGATGAACCAGGCACCGGGATTGGCGCGGATCTCCTTGCCGCCCTGGCTGAACCGCACCTCGGAGCGCGACGGAATGGTGATCAGATATTCCTCAGGCCCCGGCTCGCGGAAATGGCGCGGCAGGCGGCGGTAGAGGAGCGAGTCCGAGGTCAGGCGCGACAGCGAGACCTGGCCCAGCTGCCAGTTGGTGATCACCCCGTCAAAGGCCTCGGGGCGGCGGAAGGTCAGGTCGAGCGGGAAATAGGCACGCGCGATGGTGTCATGCCAGTGGCGGCTTCTTCCGGCGAGGTCGACCCCTTCGGTCGTGATGGTGGTTTTCATTATTGTGCCCCCTGTTCCGATCATCAGGCCATGGGGAAAATCCCCTGTAAAGCCTGGCGTCTCAGACCGGCGATGCGGTGCACTCAGACGCAAAACTCCATGCGCAGGCAGCAAAGACAGGGCGCGAAAAGCGGCATTAGCCTTTGCCCTACAGCGGTGCAACAGACGCCGCGTGACAGGGAGATCACTCGATTCGACCGGGCATTCCGCCCGAACGATGCCCTGGTGCGCGGCCTCCAACGGGAGGTTCTGCAATGACGGATCCCACAGGCAAACAGATCGAGGTTGACCCGATCACTCTTTCCGTGGTGCGCGGTATTCTTGAGACGACACAGCGTGAAATGACGCTTTCACTGGAAAAGACCGCGCGGTCTTCGTCTTCAACCTGGCACATGATTATTCGACGGCGCTCTTCAATCACCGGCCCGAGATGATCCTCCAGGGCCAGGATATTCCAATCCATCTCGGATCGCTGATCCCGGCGATGAAGGTGGTCGCGAAGTATTTCGATGGAGAAATCAATGAAGGTGATCTTTTCATCCATAACGATCCGGCCTGGGGTGGCAGCCACGCGATCGATACCTGTTTCTACCGCCCGGTGTTCTGGA
This sequence comes from Gemmobacter sp. 24YEA27, assembly GCF_030052995.1. Classification (NCBI taxonomy): domain Bacteria; kingdom Pseudomonadati; phylum Pseudomonadota; class Alphaproteobacteria; order Rhodobacterales; family Paracoccaceae; genus Gemmobacter; species Gemmobacter sp. 24YEA27. The sequence continues at coordinate 255,693 of NZ_JASJPW010000002.1, forward strand.
AAGGGCGGCTGAAATACTGGACCGTCTGCAAAGGGCATCTGACCGATGTCGGAGGACCGGTCCCGGCGGGCTATAACCCGAACGCCAAAGAGATCTATGCCGAATGCCTGCGTATTCCGCCGGTCAAGATCTGGGATCACGGTCAGCCACGCAAGGACGTGCTGAACATGATCCTGACCAATATGCGCGCGCGCCGCGACCAGGAGGGCGATTTCAACGCCCTGATCGGCGCCTGCCAGGTTGGCGAACGCGCGCTCATCCGGATGCTGGAGAAATACGGCGAAGAGCAGGTCGACGCCTGTATCGACATGCTTCTGAACATGGCCGAGAAACAGATGCGCAGCCTGATCTCTGACGTGCCTGATGGCAGTTATGAAGGGATGGCAATCCTCGAAGATGCCGGTCACGGCCTTGGCGATTTCGAGATCCATGCGAAGGTCACCATCACCGGCGACAATTGCCATATCGCGATCTCGTCGCCGCCGCAGATCCCTTATTTCATCAACTCTTACGAGGGGAACAGCCATTCCGGCGTCTATCTCGGGCTGATGATGTTCGCACAGCTGCCGCCGCCCTATAATGAAGGGCTCTATCGCTGCGTCTCGGTCGATTTCGGCCCCAAAGGCACCATCTGCAACGCCCAGGAACCGGCGCCGCATATGAACTGCACCACGACGCCGATGGAGACGCTGACCGATGCGGTGCGCCTGGCGTTTGAGAAGGCCGTTCCATCGAAGGTTTCCGCCTCCTGGGGTCATGCCAACGGGCTGAACATCGCGGGCTGGGACAAGCGCCATGATGAGGAATATGTCACCATGGTTCTCGCTACGATCATCTCGGGCGCAGGCGCCACGCCCAGCCAGGACGGCTGGCACGCCTGCGGGCCGGAATGCTGTTTCGGCGCGCTGACCTCCGGCGATGTCGAACTGCTGGAATACAGCTACCCGATCATCATCCACCGCTATTCGCTGATGGAAGACAGCGGCGGCGCGGGGAAATTCCGAGGCGGGTCCGGCACCGCCTGGGAGGTGGAGCCTCTGAACAACGACATGACCTTCATCACCTTTGGCGAGGGACGCCGCATCCCGGCTGTGGGTGCAGCAGGTGCGGGATCGACCATTATCGACACAAAGGTCGGGCGGCTGGAACTGGTGAAGGACGGTGTTGAGACCACCATCCGCGAAAACATCATCGAGGTGATCAGACCTGGTGACCGCATCACCAACAAGAACCCGGGCGGCGGCGGCTATGGCGACCCGATGCTGCGCGTCGTCGAAAGCGTTGTGACGGATGTGAAAAACGGCCTCGTCTCAATCCGGGGCGCGAAGGAGGATTACGGCGTCATCATCTCCGACGCGGTGACGCCTGGCGTCGATCTGGGTGCAACCGAAGCCCTGCGTGCGACCCGTCGCGCCCAGGCGGCAGAATAAGGGGGTAAGGCTATGAAATCCGAATACAGACTTGGCATCGACGCCGGCGGCACCTTCACCGATTTCGTGCTGGCCGACAGGTCCGGGCAGGTGCGGCTTTTCAAGGCACTGTCCACGCCGCAGGATCCGACGCTCGCCATCAAAAACGGCCTCGCGATCATCGCGGAGGAGATCGGCGTGCCCGCCGATCAGATCATCCCGAATTGCGATCTTTGTATCAATGGGACGACCGTCGGCCTTAACGCGCTGATCCAGCATAAGGGTGCGAAAACCGGGCTGATCTGCACCGCCGGCCATGAAGACAGCCTGGAAATCCGGCTGGGCCATAAGGAAGACGGCTACCGTTACGACCCGGAATATCCGCCCGCGACGATGCTGGTGCCGCGTTACCTGCGGCGCGGCATCAGCGAACGTGTGCTTTCGACGGGCGAAGTGCGGGTGCCCCTGAACGAGGCCGATATCCGGGCCGCCTGCGAGATTTTCCGCGCCGAAGGGATCGACACGGTGGCGATCAGTTTCGTCTGGTCGGTGCTGCATCCCGGTCACGAACGCCGGGCCGGCGAGATCGTGCGCGAGATGATGCCCGGCGTGATCCTGACACTGGGGAGCGAGCTTTACCCGCAGGTGCGTGAATATACCCGCACCTCGACGGCGGTCGTAAATGGCTATCTCGCACCGATCATGAAACGTTATGTCGAGGCGGTGGACGGCTACTTCCGCTCTCTCGGCGCAAAGCAACCGGTGCGCTACTACCAGTCGAATGGCGGTCTCGCAGTTGGCCAGGTGATGACGGACCGGTCGGTCTATGCAATCAATTCCGGGCCAGCCTCGGCGCCGGTCGCGGGGCAATATGTCTGCGCGCCCTTTGGCAGGAAAGACGTGATCACCGTCGATATGGGGGGCACCTCTTTCGACATCACGCTGACGAAAGACGGCTCGACCAATATCAACAAAAACATCGACTTCCTGCGCTACCGGATCGGGGTGCCGATGATTCAGGTCGAGACTTTGGGCGCCGGTGGCGGATCTGTCGGCTGGATCGACGAAATGGGGCTGATGCAGATGGGGCCGCAATCGGCGGGCTCCAGCCCCGGGCCGGCCTGTTACGGTCAGGGCGGGACCGAGCCGACGGTATCGGATGCGAACCTGGTGCTGGGCTATCTGAACCCCGACGGCCTCGTGGGGGGCCGCCTGCCGCTGGATGCCGAAAAGGCCGCAGCGGCGGTGAAGACGCGGCTCGCGGACCCGCTGAATATGAGCGTTGAGCGCGCGGCTTACGGCATGTTCACCATCGTCAACGCCAATATGGTGAATGGCATCCGCCGGGTGACGGTTGAGCGCGGCTATGACCCGCGCGATTTCGTGCTGGTGGGCGCAGGCGGTGCCACGGCGGCGCATATCACGGCGCTGGCGGATGCGATCGGGATCGACACGATCGTGCTGCCGAAACTCGCCTCCGGGCTCTGCGCCTTTGGCCAGATCATCTCGGATGTGAAATACAATTACATGGCCACCTCGCCGTTGCGGCTGGATGCGCCCGGCGCGCCTGCAAAAATCGACGCGCTGTTCAGCCAGATCGAGGCCCAGGGCCTTGAACATCTGCGCGGGGACGGCTTTGGCCAGGCGACCAGCCGGGTCAAACGCAGCCTCGATATGCGCTATGTCGGCCAGGTCCATGAATGCACCGTGGAAATCGACACTTTTGTGGTCGATGACACCAGCATCGCGCGGATCAAAGACGCGTTCCACCGCCGCCATGAACAGCTCTACACCTATGCCGAGCCGCATTCAGTGGTCGAGGTCGTCAATATCGAAAGCACGGTTTACGGGCTGGTCGACAAACCAGCGCGGATGACGATTGCGGCGGGAAAAGGGGCCGACAGCGCGGTGAAGTCCCACCGTGATGCGGTGTTCCGGGCAGACGGCACCCGGGTGCAAACCCCTATCTATGACGGTGCGAAACTGGGCGCGGGCGACCGTATCACCGGCCCTGCCGTGATCGAGGAAGTCACCACCACCATTGTCATCGAGCCGGGCTGGACGGCCAGTCTCGACCAAAGCGGGTCCTATCTGATCACCAAAGGACCAGATCATCAAAGGAATGGGGCAAAATGAGCGAACTCAGCGCAGACGGGGTTTCGGTCGCCTTTGCCGGGCTTAAAGCCCTGTCAGAGGTCAGCCTTCAGCTCAGATCCGGCCAGATCCTCGGGCTGATCGGGCCGAACGGCGCGGGCAAGACCACCCTCGTCAATGTGCTGACGGGGTTTCAGGCCCCGACCTCTGGCGCTGTCCTGCTGGACGGCGCCAGCCTCACGGGGCTTGCGGCGCATGAGGTGCGGCGGCGCGGCGTTGCCCGCACCTTCCAGGGCGGCCGGCTGTTTCGTGACCTGCCGGTGATCGACAATCTGGAAGTCACCGGACTTGGCCTCGGCCTGTCGCGCGCCGCCGCAATCCGCGAGGCCGGGGAGATGCTCGACTGGATCGGCATATCAGCCCTGGCCGACCGCATCGCCGGCACCCTGCCCTATACCGACGAGCGCCGCGTCGCCATTGGCCGCGCTTTGATGCGGGCGCCGGACTTCCTGTTGCTGGACGAACCTGCGGCCGGGATGAGCCCCCAGGAGGCCCGCGACCTCTCCGACCTGATCCGTCGCATCGCCCGCGAACGGGGCTGCGGTGTTTTGCTGATCGAGCATAATGTCGGCCTTGTTCTGGGGGTCTGTGACCATATCGTCGTGCTCGACTCCGGCGCCGTGATCGAGACCGGCCCGCCCGCCGCCATCCGCGCAAGCGAGAGGGTGCGCCACGCCTATATGGGCACCGCCGCCGATACCGGTCTGCCAGTTCAGGAGGCGCTGGTATGAGCCTGTTGAAGGTCTCGGATATCGGGGTGCGCTATTCCCGCCTGACCGCTGTCAGAAATGTCAGCTTCACCCTGGAAGAAGGCGAAGTGCTCTTCATCACCGGTCCGAACGGGGCGGGGAAAAGCTCGCTCCTGCGTGCGATTGCCGGGGTGACGCCGCCCGCCGGCGGCCGCATCGACTTTGCCGGGCGCGATATTACCGGACTTGTGCCAGAGACAATCGCGCGGCTTGGGCTGTCGATGGTGCCCGAGGGCCGCGATGTCTTCGCCAGCCTGACCATCGAGGAAAACCTGATGGTCGGCACCGGGATGCATTCGGGCGAGAACGGCTGGCGCGCCCGGGCGGCAGCGGAACTCGAGACCGTCTATGCGACCTTCCCGATCCTGAAAGAGCGCCGCCATTCCCAGGCCGGTCTGCTCTCGGGGGGCAACAGCAGATGCTGGTGATCGGGCGGGCGCTGATGACGCATCCGCGGCTGATCGCGATTGATGAACCCTCACTCGGCCTCGCGCCGAACATCACCGATCAGGTTTACGAGCGCCTGATCGCTTTGCAGCAGGAACGCCGCCTGACGCTGCTGATCGTCGAGCAAAGCTCGACCCGCGCGATGCTGGTCGGGGGCCGCATGATGCTGATGCGGGGGGGCGAGATCGTGCTGGACGGCGACGCGCGCGCGCCTGGCAAAAGCGAGGCCATCGAGGCCGCCTATTTCGGATATGGAGAACAGGTATGAGCGCGCTTCAGATCATCTTCGACGCGCTGTCTCTGGGCTCGCTTTACGCGCTTGGCGCCCTGGGGATCGCGCTGATCTTCGGAGTGATGCGGCTGGTGAATTTCGCCCATGGCGATGTGATCGCCTTTTGCGTTTTCGCGCTTTTATGGCCCTCGGTCGATGCCATCGCCATTGTTTTCGCAGGCAATCTGCCCTGGTACCTGCTGATCCCCTTCGTGCTGGCGATGGGAGCAGGGCTTTCGGTCCTGTGCGAACTGGTCGTCTTTCGCAGGTTCCGCAACACCAACCCGGCAACCATGATGATCGCCTCTTTCGCGCTTGGCTTTGTCATCCGCTATTTCCTGCTGATGCTGTTTTCCAGCCGGCCGAAATCCATCGCGCTGCTTCCTGAACTGAGCCAACCGGTCACCGTCCTCGGCGCCCGCGTGCCGCTGTTGCAGCTGATCACCATCCTCGTGACGGTGGGCGTTCTGCTTGGGCTGACGGTCTTCCTGCGACGCACCCGTTTCGGGCTTGAGATGCGGGCGGCGGCCGAGAATTTCACCATGGCGCGGATGCTGGGTGTGCGCGCCAACCGGGTGATCATGGTCGCCTTCGCGCTGTCGGGGGCGCTGGCCGGGGCCATTGCGCTGATCCTCGGCAGCCAGACCGGCACCGCCAATATCGTGATGGGTGCCAATGTCATGCTGATGGCCTTTATCGCGACCGTGATTGGCGGCATGGGCAGCCTTGCCGGCGCGGTGCTTGCAGGCTTTTTGCTGGGCGCCACCGCGACTCTTTTGCAATCCCTTCTGCCCCCAGAGGCCCGCGTCTTCCGCGATGCCTTTGTCTATGGCGCGGTGATCCTTGTGCTGATCTTCCGCCCGCAGGGGATCCTGAGCGCACGCGGCATGAAGGAAAGGGTGTAAATCATGCGTCAGACCTCCTCCCTGACCATTTTGCGCAGATCCCTTGCGACCCCGGTGATCCTGATCCTGCTGCTCGTCGCCTTCGCGATCCTGTCCTGGGCGGTCGGGTCGCGCCCCTTCAACCAGACGATCATCGACATGCTGGTGCAGGTGACGCTGGTGACCGGGCTTTATATCTTCATCGGCAATTCGGGCGTGATCAGTTTCGGCCATGCCGCTTTTGCCTGCCTTGGCGGTTATGTCGTGGCCTGGACCACGATCAGGCCGATGATGAAGAAAAACGCCATGCCCGGCCTGCCCGACTGGCTGATGAGCATGGAGATCGGCTGGTGGGCCGCCGCTGGCCTCGCCGCGCTCTGGGCCGCGCTCTGGGCAGGCATCTTCGGCGCAATCCTGATGCGGCTCTCCGGCATCGCCGCCTCGATTGCCACTTTCGCGATGCTCGCGATGATCAATGCGATCTATTCCAACTGGTCAGGCGTGACCGGCGGCACCTCGTCGATTGTCGGCATCCCGATCATCCGCTCGGTCTGGCCCTATCTGGGGGTCGCGAGCCTCGCCGTGATCGTGGCCTGGGCCTATTCGATCTCGCGCCAGGGGCTGATCCTCAGGGCCGCGCGCGACGAGCCGACCGCCGCCCGAGCCTCGGGCGTCGATATCCCTCGCGCGAGGCTGATCGCTTTCATCCTTTCCGGCGCGGTGATGGGCGCAGGCGGTGCCATGCTCGCGCTGTCAATCGGGGTGGTGACGCCGAACTCCTTCTATCTCGGGCTCACCTTCACCACGCTTTCGATGCTGGTGGTCGGCGGCATGGCGTCATTGTCGGGGGCGGTTCTGGGCGTGCTGATCCTGTCATCCCTGATCCAGGCTCTGCGCTGGCTGGAGGCGGGGGTGCAGATCGGTGACACGACCTTCGCGCTGCCCGGCGGCGTGCAGGAGATCGGGCTTGGCCTGGTGATGATCCTGATCCTGATGTTCCGCCCCTCCGGCATCATGGGCAATCGCGAATTGAAACTCCCCAGGCGGCGCTGACCGCGAGGGGCATGACAGGCGACGGCTGAACCGTCGCGATAACCCAAGCAACAGGGAGCCTGAAAATGAAAAAACTGATGACCATGCTGGCCGCGTCCACCTGCCTTGCCGGCCCGGCGCTGGCAGATGACGCGCGGATCGTGGTGGGCTTTGCCACCGCCCAGACCGGTTTCATGCAGGGCTATGACAAGCCCGCCGAAGACGCGGCGATGATCCGCATCAGGGAGATCAACGAGGCCGGAGGCCTTCTGGGCAAACAGATCGAGGTGGTGACCGCCGACACCAAAACCGATATGGCCGAAGGCGCGAAGGCCGGGCTTTCGGTCGTGGATCAGGGCGCGGATCTGGTCGTGGTCTCCTGCGATTATGACTTCGGCGCGCCTGCCGCACTTGCGGCGGAAAGCCTCGGGGTGATTTCCTTCTTCATCTGCGCGGAATCGGTGAAGGCAGGCATCCAGGGCGTCGGGCCGAACAGCTTTTCGGCCTCGGTTCTGGCACCGGTCCAGGGCGCGACCATGGCGGAATGGTCCTATAAGGAAAAAGGCGCACGGAGCTATTACCGCCTGCTCGACACCTGGACCGAATATAACAAAGGGATCTGTGACGGCTTTGACTGGATGCTGCCGCAATTGCCGGAAGCAAAGCTGGTCGGCGAGGATACGTTCGTGAACGAGGATGCCTCCATCGCGGCACAGATCTCGCGGATCAAGGCGCTGCCGGAAGAGCCCGATGCGATCATGCTCTGCTCGATGATGCCGGGCTTTGTCTCGGCGGTGAAACAGATCCGCGCGGCGGGGATCAATTCGATGCTCCTGAACGGCTCGGGCGCCGATGGCAGCTACTGGATGTCGGCGGTGCCCGATCTGTCGAATTTCTACGTGCCGGCGCAGGGTTCGGTCTTCGGCGATGACCCGAGTGCCGATGTGAACGCCTTTGTGAAGAAATATGCAGAGGCCACCGGCGCGCCCCCCGCGACGCAGTATACCTTCCCGGGCTATGTGATGATTGACGTCTGGGCAAAGGCGGTCGAGCGCGCCGGCACCACCGAGACCGCAGCCGTTGTCGCCGAGCTGGAGAAGATGAATGAAGAGCCGACCCTCTTCGGCCCGCGCACCTTCACCACCGAGCTGCACCACCAGAACAAGGCCGAATATCGCATCATCGGCACCGAAAACGGCAAGCCGGCCGTGGTCGGCACCTGGACGATCTCGGAACCCGTGCCGCTGGATGCCCTGCTGAAATAGCCGCTTTTGCGGGCCGGAGCGCAGGCTTCGGCCCGAAATTTACGCAAAAGACCGAAGAAAGCCGGTATCCTCCCGGTTCCGGCTTCCCTTCGGATCGCAGCCGCGTTACCGTTATGTCAAATACCGGCAGCCACGCCCCGTTCTGATCGCGTTATCCACGCAGATCGGCGCGGGGTTTTTTGCATTTTTGGGGCGTGATGAAACGCAGCATCGATATCGGCATCCTGCAATCGCAGAGCGGCAATTACGCCGCCCTTTCGGTCATCAGCCGGGCAGGACTGTTGCGCGGCGTGGCCGAGGTCAATGCGAGCCCCGATTACGACCTGTGTTTCCGCGTCTGCGGGCGCGACCCCGAAGGCCGCACCGACCGCTATGCACCTTTGTGCCGCGAGATCCTGCGCGAAACCGGGGCGCGCCATATCTTCGGCTGTGTCACCTCGTCCAGCCGCAAAGAGGTGATCCCCGAGCTGGAACGCTTTGACGGCGTGCTCTGGTATCCGCTGCCCTATGAGGGGTTCGAGGCCTCGGAACGTGTGGCCTATCTGCATTCCTGCCCGAACCAGCATCTGCTGCCGCTGCTGGACTGGGCGCTGCCCGCGCTCGGGCGGCGCGGCTATCTGGTCGGCTCGAATTACATCTGGGGCTGGGAGATCGCGCAGATCGCGCGCGAACGGATCGCGTCGCTTGGCGGCGAGGTGGCGGGCGACCGCTATCTGGCGCTTGGCGATTGCGATTCCAGTCATATCATCAATGAGATCGCGGCTTTGCAGCCCGATTTCATCCTGAATTCGCTGGTCGGGGAAAGCGATTATGCCTTCCTGTCGCAGCTCCGGGATCTGCGCGACAGGACCGGGGCGCGGCTGCAGGTGCTGTCGTGCAATTTCACCGAATGCGAGATCGAAAGCAGCCAGGGCGGGGCCGAGGGTCTGATCGCGGCCGGCCCCTGGTTCGAGCCCGGCGAGGGGCGCGGCGGCTCGATTGCCGAGGTGGCGCGCCGTTCGGTACATGAGCTCGCGCGGCTGTTGCATGGCCGCCCCGGGGCCGAGCGGCTGAGCCTTGCAGACCTGCTTCGCGATGCGCCGGGGGGCGCGCGCTCCCGCCTCGATCCGACCCATTTCCACGCTGCGCAGCCGGTGGTGATCGCACAGATCCGGGAGGGGCGCTTTCACGAGATCCTGCGCCATGCGCCGCGCGCCGCCGACCCCTATCTGACCGCGCGCGACCGCGATCTGCCCTCTGCCCCGATCTTGCGGGTGGTGTCATGACGCGGCTCCGCACCGAAAACCTCGGCAATGCGCTGGCCTTTGTGTTGCACCGGCCGCATCCCGCGATCCAGGGGCTGACGCGCCAGCTCCGGGTCATCGGGCTCGAGCTGCGCGAGGCCTGGCCCGATCTGCCCGCCGAGGCGTTCAGCGCCGATTTCATCTTTTACGACGCCGATACCGGCCATGACGAACAATTCCCCTGGGCGCCGGGGGCCTCGCCCATGCCGATGATCGCGCTGATCGGGTCCGAGGCACCGGGGCGGCTGAACTGGGCGCTGACCATGGGCGCCCATGCGCAGCTTCTGAAACCCGTGAGCGACAAGGGCGTCTATGCAGCGCTTCTGGTGGCGCGGGCGAATTACGACCGGGCGCGCGCCTCGGATGCGCTGATCGCCGATCTGGAAGACCGGCTTTCGGCACGGCAGACCGTGGTCCAGGCCGTGATGATCTTCGTCCTGCGCGGCAAATCCGAAGCCGAGGCCTATGAGCTTTTGCGCCAGACCGCCATGGCCTGGCGCGTCACCATCGAGATCGCTGCCGCAAGGCTGGTGGCCAATCACCGGGCGGAAGCCCCGGGCAAAGAGGACCGCAAATGACCGCCGCTGCCCCTATCGCAACCGCGCCCGCCGACAAAGCGCCGTCGGTGCTGCGCCGCCTTATGGGGCGCAAACTGGCGCTGTTCGGCTTTCTGATCATCGTAATCTGCGTCGGCGGCGCGGTCTTCGCCAACTGGCTGGCGCCCTTCGATCCGAATGAGCAGTTTTTCGACGGCCTGACCCTTGAGGGCGCGCCGCTGCCGCCCGGACCGGTCTATTGGTTCGGAACCGACCTTCTGGGCCGCGATCTGCTGTCACGGCTGTTATACGGCGCGCAGACCTCGCTGATCATCGGGCTGGTGGCCAATGGCGCGGCTTTGTTCATCGGCACGCTGGTCGGGGTCACCGCGGGCTATTTCCGGGGGTCATCGGCACGGTCCTGATGCGGTTCACCGATCTGATGATGGCTTTTCCGGCGCTGTTGCTGGCGATTTGCCTCGCCGCGATCTTTCAGCCGTCTTTGTGGATCGTCGCCCTGGTGATCGCTTTCGTGAACTGGGTCCAGACAGCCCGGGTGATCTTTACCCAGACCTCCTCGCTGGCCGAGCGCGATTTCATCGCAGCCGAAAAGACGCTGGGCGCCGGGCATGGACGGATCCTCTTTCGCCACATCCTGCCGCATCTTCTGCCGACGCTGATTGTCTGGGGCACATTGGGGATCTCGACCACCGTGCTTCTGGAGGCGACTTTGTCTTTCCTTGGCGTGGGCGTGCAGCCGCCGATCCCGTCCTGGGGCAATATCATCTTTGAAAACCAGACCTGGTTCCAGGCCGCACCCTGGCTGGTGTTTATCCCCGGCGCCGCGATCCTTCTGCTCGCGCTCGCCTTCAACCTGGTCGGAGACGCTTTGCGTGACATTCTCGACCCGACACAACAGGGGCGCGACTGATGCTGGCCTATATCCTGCGCCGCCTTGCGCTCTCTGCGCTGATCCTCCTTGGGGTCTCGTTCATCACCTTCGTGCTGCTTTACGTGCTGCCCGCCGACCCGGTGCGCCAGATCGCTGGCCGCTCTGCCACCCCCGAAACGGTCGCGAGCATCCGGCGCCAGCTGGGCCTCGATCAGCCCTTCGTCGTGCAATATGGCCATTATCTGTGGAACCTGCTGCAAGGCGATCTGGGCCGCTCATATCTGCAAAAGACCGAAGTGGCGGCGTTGATCACCTCGCGCCTGCCGGCGACGCTCTTGCTGATGCTGGCCGCGATCACCTGCGAGCTGGTGATCGGCCTGACCCTTGGCGTCGTCGCGGCGCTTTACCGGGGCCGTGCGCTCGACAATGTGCTGATGCTCTCAAGCTTTGTCACCGTATCCGCGCCGCAATTCGTGGTGGCGCTGCTGCTCCTTTATGTCTTTGCGGTCAAGCTCGGCTGGTTCCCGATCGGCGGCTACGGCACATTCGCGCATCTGGTGCTGCCGGCGCTGACTTTGGGGATCCTCGGTTCGGGCTGGTATGCGCGGATCATGCGGTCCTCGATGCTGGATGTGCTGCGCGCCGATTTCATCCGCACCGCCCGGGCCAAGGGTCTCGGGCGCGGGCGGATCATCCTTGGCCATGCCATCCCCAATGCCATCCTGCCGGTGATCGCCATGATCGGCATTGATATCGGCATCTTCATGTCCGGGATCGTGGTGGTGGAAAGCGTCTTTGGCTGGCCCGGCATCGGCCAGCTGGCCTGGCAGGCGATCCAGCGCGTCGATATCCCGATCATCATGGGCGTCACGCTTGTCTCGGCCTTTGCGATCGTGATCGGCAATCTGCTTGCCGACCTGATTTCCCCGCTTATCGACCCGCGCATCAAACTGCGCTGACCAAACCAACAGGAGAGAAACAATGAAAAAACTTATCCTTTCTACGGCCCTTGCCACCATGATGGCGATGAGCCCGACGCTTGCAGAGACCCCCACCCGGGCGGCAATATGATCTTGACCTACAAAGACGATGTCGCGACGCTCGACCCGGCGATCGGCTATGACTGGCAGAACTGGTCGATGATCAAATCGGTCTTTGACGGGCTGATGGATTATGAGCCGGGCACCACCACGCTGCGCCCCGGTCTGGCCGAAAGCTACGAGATTTCCGAAGACGGGCTGACCTATACGTTCAAACTCCGCCCCGGGGTGAAGTTCCACAATGGCCGTGAGATGACCTCTGAAGACGTGGTCTACTCGATCAACCGGGTGGTGAACCCGGCAACGCAATCGCCGGGCCAGGGCTTTTTCGGCATGATCGACGGCTTTGACGCCACCGCCGCTGACGGTTCGGCGCTGACGGGTGTCTCGGCGCCGGATGCCGCGACGGTAGTGTTCAGACTGTCGCGTCCCGATGCGACCTTCCTGCATGTCATGGCGCTGAATTTCTCTTATGTGGTGCCGAAAGAGGTGGTCGAGGCAGAAGGCGCCGATTTCGGCAAGAAGCCGGTCGGGACCGGCGCGTTTAAGCTGGCGGAATGGACGCTTGGCCAGCGTCTCGTCTTCGAGAAAAACGCGGATTACTGGATTGCGGGCGTTCCCTATCTCGACAGCTTCACGGTTGAGGTTGGCCAGGAGCCGGTCGTGGCACTTCTGCGGGCGCAAAACGGCGAAGTGGATATTCCCGGCGACGGCATCCCACCCGCGAAATTCGTCGAGGTAATGAGCGACCCGGCCCAGGCTGCGAATGTGGTCGAAGGCGGCCAGCTCCATACCGGCTATGTCACGATGAATGTCACCGCTGCCCCCTTTGACAAGGTCGAGGTGCGCCGCGCCGTCAATATGGCGATCAATAAGGACCGGATCGTCCAGGTGATCAATGGCCGTGCGGTTCCGGCAAACCAGCCGCTGCCGCCTTCAATGCCCGGCTATACCAAAGACTATGCGGGCTATGCCTATGACGTCGACGCAGCAAAGGCGCTGCTGAGCGAGGCCGGCTACGCGGACGGGTTCGAGACCGAGCTTTACGTGATGAACACCGACCCGAACCCGCGCATCGCGCAGGCGATCCAGCAGGATCTGAAAGCCATCGGCATCACCGCGAATATCCGCTCGCTCGCCCAGGCCAATGTGATCGAGGCTGGCGGTGCGGGCACGGCCCCGATGATCTGGTCCGGTGGCATGGCCTGGATTGCCGACTTCCCCGATCCCTCGAATTTCTACGGCCCGATCCTTGGCTGTGGCGGCGCGGTCGAAGGCGGCTGGAACTGGTCGAAATATTGCAACGAGGGTCTCGACGCGATGGCGGCGAAAGCGGACAGCACCGTTGATCCGGCGAAAGCCGACGAGCGCCTGAAACTCTGGTCCGATGTCTATATGGGCGTGATGGAAGATGCTCCCTGGGCGCCGGTGTTCAACGAACAGCGCTTTACGCTGAAATCGCCGCGTATGGGCGGGGCGGATGCGCTGTATGTCGATCCGGTCTCGATCCCGGTCAACTACGATTACGTCTATATCAAGGAGTGAGCACGGATCATGTGTAAGCACTGCAATCATACGATCCACGCCCATCAGCACCATTTCGGCTGGGACAATTCTTTCGCGCCCGCGCTGAAAGCCGCCCCGGGTGAGACGATCCTGTTCCAGTGCCTCGACAGTTCCGGGGGCCAGCTTGGCCCCCGCTCGACTGTCGCGGATGTGGCGGCGCTGGATTTTGGCAAGATCAACCCGGTCTCCGGGCCGGTCTTTGTCGATGGCGCAAAGCCGGGGGACGTGCTGAAGGTCACGATTGACAGCTTCACGCCGCAACAGCGCGACGGCGCGGGCTTTGGCTGGACCGCGAATATCCCGGGCTTTGGCCTTCTGACCGACCAGTTCGAGGAACCGGCGCTGAATGTCTGGAAATTCGATGCGACCAGCCTGGAACCCGCCCTGTTCGGCCGCCACGCCCGTGTGCCGCTGAAGCCTTTCGCCGGCACCATCGGCAATGCGCTGGCCGAGGCAGGGCATCATTCGATCGTGCCGCCGCGCCGGGTGGGCGGCAATCTCGACATCCGTGATCTGAGCGCCGGAACAACGCTTTACCTGCCGGTCGAAGTTGAAGGCGCGCTGTTTTCCGTAGGGGACACCCATGCCGCCCAGGGCGATGGCGAGGTCTGCGGCACTGCGATTGAAAGCCCGTTCGATGTGGTACTGACCCTTGATCTGATCAAAGGCCAGCCGCTGAAAACCCCGCGTTTCACCACACCAGGGCCGGTAACGCGCCATCTTGACGCGAAGGGCTATGAGGCGACAACCGGCATCGGACCCGATCTCTGGACGGCGGCGAAGGATGCGGTTTCGGCGATGATCGACCTGCTCTGCGTGACGCAGAGACTCGAGCCGGTCGACGCCTATATGCTCTGTTCAGTCTGCGGCGATCTCAGAATCTCCGAGATTGTGGACATGCCGAATGTAGTGGTCAGCTTCTACTTCCCGCGTGCAGTTTTCGAATGACCAGGCCCGCGCCTTCCCCCGCTGATGATGTGGTGCTTTCGCTGCGGGACCTCAGGGTCTCGGCACGCTCCGACCAGGGGCTGATCCCCCTTATCGAGGGACTGAGCCTTGAGCTCAGACGCGGCGAGACCCTGGCGATTGCGGGGGAAAGCGGCTCGGGGAAGTCGATCACCTCGCTCGCCATCATGGGGTTGTTGCCGCAGCCAGCGGTCAGGGTCACCGGCGGCACGATCCATCTGGGCGAGACCGAGCTGACCGGTCTGTCCGAGGCAAAGATGCAACGCCTGCGTGGTGCCCGGATCGCCATGATCTTTCAGGAGCCGATGACGGCCCTGAACCCGGTCATGTCCATCGGCCGCCAGCTGACCGAGGCGATCCGCGCACATGAGCCACTGTCGATGCGCCAGGCCCGCGCCCGTGCGCTTGAGGCGCTGAAGGCGGTGCGGCTGTCACAGCCCGAGCGCAGGCTGGAACAATTCCCGCATGAGCTGTCCGGCGGCATGCGTCAGCGGGTGATGATCGCCATGGCGATTGCGCTGAAACCCGATGTGCTGATCGCCGATGAGCCGACCACGGCGCTGGATGTGACGGTGCAGCGCGAAGTGCTGGATCTGGTCCGCGACCTGCAACGCGATCTGGGCACGGCGGTCATTCTGATCACGCATGACATGGGCGTGGTTGCGGAAATGGCCGACCGGGTGATCGTGATGCAAAAGGGCCGGGTCGTAGAGACCGCCAAGACGATTGACCTCTTCGACGCCCCCGCGAAACCTATACGCGTGAGCTGCTCGCCGCCGTGCCAAGGATCGGCGGGGGGCCGGCGCGGACCACGACGGCGACAGAGGATGTGCTGGTGCGCTACCAGGATGTCTCGGTCCGCTTTCCGATCCGCCAGGGGTTGCTCGGTCGGGTGACGGCGCAGGTTCATGCGGTCGAGCAGGTATCGCTGGAAATTTTCAAAGGCGAGACGCTGTCGCTGGTCGGTGAATCCGGCTGCGGGAAATCGACCATGGCGCGGGCGCTGGTCGGCCTCTTGCCCCATAGCGGGCGGATCGAGGTCGCAGGCCGGGCGCTGGCAGAGCTTGACGGAGCCGCGCGCAAGGCGCTGCGCCGGGATTTACAGATCGTCTTCCAGGACCCGATGGCGGCGCTTGATGCGCGGATGACGGTAGGCGAACTGATCCGCGAGCCATTGCTGATCCATGGTATCGGCACAGCGGCAGAACAGCGCGCAAGGGTCTGTGACCTGCTGGAGCGGGTCGGCCTGTCAGCCTCGGTCTACAACCGCTACCCGCATCAGTTTTCCGGCGGGCAGCGACAACGGATCTGCATCGCCCGCGCGCTGGCGCTGAAGCCGAAGCTGATCGTCTGCGATGAAAGCGTCGCCGCGCTGGATGTGTCGATTCAGGCCAAGGTGCTGGAGCTGCTGCGTGATTTGCAGCGCGAGAGGGGGGTGAGTTTCCTCTTCATCAGCCATGACATGGCGGTGGTCGAGAATGTCTCGGACCGGGTGGCGGTGATGTATCTCGGCCAGATTGTCGAGATGGGCACGCGCGCGCAGCTGTTTGGCAACCCGCAGCACCCCTATACACAGCGCCTGCTGGAAGCCGTGCCGGTGCCCGATCCGAAACGCCCGCGCGCAGCTGCGGCCCGGATGGCGGGCGAGATCCCGAGCCCGGTCTGGCCTTTGGGCCAGGGACCGGCCCGCGTGCGACTGGAAGATATCGGCGGCGGCCACCTCGTCGCGCGTCAGGCTCCTCTCGCGAGCCGCGCCGCCTGCTGAAGCGCGGTAAAGGCCTGAAAGCGCCGCTCATGCAGCGCTTTCGCCCCGCCGCCCGCCGGCTGATGCGCCTCGCCAGGGCCGGACAATCCGGCCATGGCGGGGCGCATATCGGGGAAAAGCCCCCCCGCCACCGCGCCAAGTGTGGCCGAACCCAGCAGCACCGGCTCATCCGAGGCCGAGCCCATCACCACACGCCCGGTGGCATCGGCCAGGATCTGGCGGATCAGCCGCGATTCCCCGGCGCCGCCGGAAATCACGATCTTTTCGACCCTGGCCCCGGCCGCATCCTGCACATCAAGGATCTGCCTGAGCCCGTAAGCCACGCCGCAGATCCCGGCGAGGTAAAGCGCCTCGAGGTTTTCCAGGTCGCGCTCCATCCCCAGCCCCGCGATCACGGCGCGGGCATGCGGATCGGCATGGGGGGCGCGGTTGCCAAGGAATTCCGGCACCACATGCAGATCCCCCGCCAGCGCTGCCGCCTGTGACAGATCAGGCGCGCGGGCAAGGATCCGCTGCGTCAGCCAGAGCGCCAGTGACTGGCCCTTGCCCCGGGCCTCCGCCCTGGCCCCGGCGCTTGCGGGGTGGAAATCGAGCAACTGGTCAATCGCTGCCCCCGCCGCCGATTGCCCGCCTTCGCTGAGCCAGAGCCCCGGAACCATGGCCGAGAAATACGGGCCCCAGACCCCGGGCACGAAGACCGGCTCTGCCGTCGAGGTCATGGTGCAGGACGAGGTGCCGAAAACATAGGCCATATGGGTCAGGGGCGAGCCTTCGATCCCGACCGTGCCGATACCACCGGCATGGGCGTCGATCATCCCCGCCGCAACCGGCGTGCCGGGCGCAAGGCCAAGATCGGCCGCCGCCGCCGCCGTCAGCCCCTGGCCAAGGGAAGTTCCCGGCGGCACCACACGCGTGCCGATACGGGCGAACTGTTCATCGGCCAGCTCTTCCAGCCCGATCTGGCGGAAGTAAGACGGATCCCAGCGGTTTTCATGCGCCAGATAGGTCCATTTGCAGGTGACGGTACAGGTCGAACGCGCCTCATCCCCCGTGGCCTTCCAGGTCAGGAAATCCGCCAGGTCAAAGAAATGCCGCGCGTCCGCGAAGATCTGCGGCCGGTTTTCTTTCAGCCATAAAAGCTTCGGCGTCTCCATCTCGGGCGAGATTTTACCGCCGACATAGGCCAGAACCGCATGGCCCTGTGCGTTGATCCGTTCGGCCTGATCGACCGCACGGTGATCCATCCAGACGATCACATCACGTGCCGGGTCTTCCGACGGGCCAACGGGCAGCGACACGCCGCCCTCGCCCAGAACCACCAGCGAACAGGTCGCGTCAAAGCCGATCCCGGCGACGAGGGCAGGATCTGCCCCCGCCATCACCTCGCGCACGCATTGCGCCACCGCCCCCCAGATCTGCACGCTGGATTGTTCGACCATCGCCCCCGGCCCGCGCCAGAGCGTGATCTCGCGCTTTGCCGATGCGAGCAGACGGCCGGTCTGGTCAAACAGACCCGCGCGGGCGCTGCCGGTGCCGACATCGACACCGATCAGATATTTGGGGGCAGTGGTCATGGCAGTGCCTCAGAGATCAAAGGTCGCGGGCAGGATCACCAGATCGCGGATCGTCACGGTCCGGGGACGGGTCAGCATGAAGAGAACCGCTTCGGCCACTTCTTTCGCCTGCATCAGGCTGCCATTGGCCAGCGCCTCATCCATCTTGGCTTTCGGCCAGTCATCGAGCAGCGCGGTCACGACCGGACCGGGCAGCACCGCGCCCACCCTGACACCATGCGGCGCGACCTGGCGGCGCGTGGCATGGACAAAGCCCTGGACTGCGAATTTCGACGCGGTATAGACCGGCTCCCAGATCACCGGCACCACGCCCGCGACCGACGAGGTAAACAGGATATCCCCAGATTTCTGAGCGATCAGATGCGGCAGCACCGCATGGACAGACCGGAAGGCCGCATTGATATTGAGGTTCAGCATCCGGTCCCAGGCGTCGGGGTCGCCCTCGGCCACCGGACCGCCGATATAGGCGCCGGCATTGGCATAGAACACATCCAGCCGCCCGGCGAGATCAAGGATCTTCGGAAGGATCGCCGAGACCTGCTTGCCATCCAGCAGATCCACGACCAAAGGCAGCGCGTTCGGGCCCATCTCGGCGCAAAGCTGCTTAAGCCGGTCTTCCGCACGGTCGATCAGCACCACTTTCGCACCGGCCGCGACCAGGGTGCGGGCGCATTCCAGCCCGATCCCCGAGGCCGCACCGGTGATCGCAACGACCTTGTCCTGCATTGATTCAGCCATTTCTTAACTCCTGTATATCAACCGCGCCCATGGGTCGCACGCGACTGGCGGGCAAGGGAATCGACGATCACAGCAATGGCCAGCACGGCTCCGGTGATCATGTAACGCAGGCTCGACGACAGGTTCAGAAGCGTCAGCCCGTTGGAAATCGCCTGGATCACGATGATCCCCAAAAGCGCCGCCCAGGCAGAACCGCGCCCGCCAAAGAGCGACGTGCCCCCGATCACCGCAGCCGCAATGGCGTTGAGGTTCACATCCCCCGTGCCGGCCTGCTGGCTGGAAGAGGCAAGCCGCCCCGCCGCCAGCACCCCGCCCAGAGCGGCCAGCGTGGAGCACAGCATGAAGGCCGAATAATAGATCCGCCGCACATTGATGCCCGACCGCCGCGCCGCCTCGCGATTGCCGCCGACCGCGAAAAGCGAACGGCCCCATTTGGTGCGGGTCAGCGCATATTGCATCGCAACGACAAGGCCGACGAACAGCCCGAACATCCACGGCACGCCGCGGCCAAGGTTCAGGTACCAGACCGCGAATTGCAGTGCCGCCGTCAGGACGCCCGCCTTGATCAGCAAAAGGCTCAGCGGCATCGCGGTCAGCCCGGCGGCGCGGCGGCGCTTTGCCGTATTAAGCCCGCCGAACAGCACGACAAGCCCCGGGATCAGCGCAAGGCCATGCGACAGCCAGGCCGGCATCACCAGAAGCTGGCCAAAGGCCACCAGCGGCGAGGAAAACGGCAGGTTGATCGAGCCGGTCGGCCCAAGAATGTAAAGCTGCATCCCCAGAATGGCGAGAAGCCCGGCAAGTGTCGCCACGAAACTCGGCATACCCAGCCTTGTGTAAAGCGTGGCATAGACAAAGCCGATCACCATGCCCGCAATCAGCGCCGCGCCAATTGCCACCGGCAAAGGCAGGCCCATATTCACCCAGATCACACCCACCAGGGCCGAGGCGAAGCCGCTCATCGAGCCCACGGAAAGGTCGATCTCTCCCAGCATCAGCACGCAGACGATGCCAAGCGAGATCACCCCAACTGTCGCACAGTCAAAAAGCAGGTTCACAAGGTTATTCGGCAGCAGGAACACCGGGTTCAGGCTGGAGAAAACCACCGAAATAACCACCAGCCCGACCGCGACCGGCAGGATGCCCAGATCGCCCGCCCGCACCCGGTCGATGAACAGCCGCACCGCACCGGAAAGGCTGTCATCGTTTCTGACCCGCTCATCCGCCCGGTCAAGGGGTTTGGGGGCGAGTTTCACGTCACTCATGGTGCTCCTCCGCCGCCTTGCGGCTTGCGCGGCGCGAGACCGCATTTTCCGACGCGCCGGTGATGGCCGCGACCAGTTCCTGGTTGCTCGACTCGGGCGTGAAGACCCCGCCGTTCTTCCCCAGCCTGAGCACGACGATACGGTCCGCCACCGCGCGGACATCTTCCATATTATGACTGATAACGATCACACCGAGCCCGCGCGCGCGCACCCGGTCGATCAGGTTCAGAACCTCGGCCGTCTGCGCCACGCCAAGCGCCGCCGTCGGCTCGTCCAGCATGATAATCTTCGGGTCCGTCAGCAGCGAGCGCGCAATCGCCACCGTCTGGCGCTGCCCGCCCGAAAGCGAGGCGACGGGTTCGCGCACCGAGGGTATCCGCGCCGCAAGTTCACGCAAAAGCGTCCAGGCCCGAACCTCCATCTGCACCTCGTCGAGGCGCCAGGGCGAAATCTCATGGCCGAGAAACAGGTTCGAGACGACATCGAGGTTTTCACACAGAGCAAGGTCCTGGAAGACGGTCGCGATCCCCAGATCCAGCGCTTTGGCCGGGCTGTCGAGGGTCACGGGTTTCCCCATGAACCGCACCTCGCCCGCCGAGGGCTGATGCACCCCCGCCAGCACCTTCACCAGCGTCGATTTACCGGCACCATTATCGCCGACCAGCGCCACGACCTCACCGGCATGGACCTCAAGCTCGATATCGCTCAGCGCCGACACGGCCCCGAAATTCTTTGAAACACCTGTGAGCTGCAACAGCAGCTCCCCTTTCGGGGGTTTGTCGTCACTCATCGCTGCGCCTTCCGCAATAGAATGTGGCCCGACCGCCAGGGAGCAATGCGGTCGGGCCAGAGCACGGGAGCTTACTCGGTGATCCCGAGCGCCTTGCAGCCTTCGGCATATTCGCCGGTGCAGATCTGCTCAGCGGTCTGGATCCCCTTGTCGAAGATCTCGGCCTTGATGTTTTCCTTCGTCACCACGGCGGGAACGAAGAGCTCGGACGGCGTGTCATAAAGCGTGGTCTTTGCCTCGGGCGTTTCGCCATTGAGGAAGGTGACCGCAATATTCGCCGCCGCTGCCGCCACAATCTCAGAGGGTTTCGAGATCGTGTTATACTGGTCGCCCGAAATGATCAGCTGCAGCGCCGCGATGGTCGCGTCATTGCCGGTCACGGGGGAACCGGGCTCACGCCCGCCGCCTTGAAGGCCGCAACCGCGCCGCCGCCAGTGCCGTCATTCGCCGCGACCACACCGGTAATTTCGGCGCCGAAACGGGTGATCTGACCCGCCGCCCATTCCTGCGCCTTCGGCGGCGCCCAATCGGGCGTGTCGAATTCGGCAAGCGTCTTGTAGGGGGATTCCTTCAGCGCTCGATGGATGCCGTCGCGGATCAGCCCGGCTGCCGCATCGGTGGGCGATCCATTGATCTGCAGCACCCCTGCCCCATCTGCGACGCCCGAGGCTTTCAGATGATCGGTCAGCGATTTCGCGATGGCGTAGCCAATGCCTTCATTGTCGAAAGACACATAGAAATCAGCCGGCGTTGCCGGGATCGGGCGGTCATAGGCGATGACCTTGACGCCCTGCGCCTGCGCCAGCGTCACCAGCCCCGCCGCCGCCGCCGAGTCGACCGGATCCAGCACGATGACCTTTGCGCCCTGGGTCAGCAGCGCATTGAACTGCTGCTGTTGCAGTGCCACATCGGCATTGGCGTTCTGGTAGATCACCTCGCAAGACGGGCAAAGCTTGTCCATCTCGGCCTTGAAGCCGGGGAAGTCATGCTCTTCATAGCGGGTCGAAGCCTGGTCGGGCATCAGGAAGCCCACCACACCCGAAGGCTCCGCCAGGGCAGCAGTACCAAGCAACATGGCCAGCGCTGTCGCCATTACGGGCGCCGTTGCGGGCAAGGCATGAAATTTCATCTCGTCTCTCCTCCACATGGGGCGGGCGGCCCATGCCCCCGCTGATCGCCAACACGGCCAATCCCGCTCCGGATGGTAAGGCCGACGAGGAGAGATGCGCCGCCAGAAAACACCGGTGATCCGGCGCATTTCTGACTTTGCTGATATCCTCCCCAGGCTCCCGAAACCGGGCCGGTGGCGCAGATTATTCGTGTTCCATCGATGTAGCCCTCCTGCTCAACCGATGTAGCAAAAGGTTGTGTCAGCGCAGCGAAACTGTCAAGCTGCATTTCCAGGGAATGAGGAAACCGTGACACCACTCCGTCCAAAACCTGCGCCAACGCGTGCGCGGCGCACCACGATTTACGATCTGGCGGTGCTGGTGGGCGCCTCGCCGACGGCGGTCAGCGCGGTTCTTAACGGCACCTGGAAAAAGCGCCGCATCTCTGCCTCGCTCGCGGAACGCATCACCCGCACGGCCGAGGAACAGGGCTATGCGCTGAACCTTCAGGCCAGCGGCCTGCGGCGGGAAAAATCACGGCTGATCGGGATGATCGTGCCGAAATACGACAACCGCTATTTTGGGTCTATCGTTGAACGCTTCGAGGCAATGGCGCGGGAACGCGACCTTTTCCCAATCATTACCTGCACGATGCGCGACCCGGCGCTGGAAATACAGGCAGCGCGCGAGATGATCTCGCATCAGGTCGATTGCCTGATTGCGACCGGCGCCACCGATCCCGACCGGATCTCGAAGATCTGCGAGGCGGCGGGGGTGCGCTCGCTCAACCTCGATCTGCCCGGCAGCCGCGCGCCTTCGGTGATCTCGGATAATTTTGGCGGTGCGCTGGCACTGACACGGCGCATCCTTGCCGCCTCGGCCAGCCAGCGCCATCGCGGCGAGCCGATCCCCTTCATCGGCGGAAGGGCGAGCGATCACAACACATCCGAGCGGATCCGGGGCTTTCGTGCCGCCCATGCAGAGGCCGGAATCACGGTGGATGAGACGATGATTCTCGCCACCGGCTACGCGCCGGACCGGGCGATCACCGCGCTGGAAGCCCTGGCCACCAGGCGCGGCCAGCTGCCGCGCGCCATATTCGTCAATTCGACCATCGCGCTGGAAGGCGTTTTGCACTGGACACGCTCCAGCGGGCATTTCGGCTCTGTCGCGCCCCATGTGGGCTGTTTCGACTGGGATCCGCTGGCGGCAGTGCTGACGGAAAATATCGTTATGGTGCAACAGGATGTTCCGGCGATGCTGGGGGCATTGTTCCGCCTGATCGACGCCGATGACCCTGCTCCGGGGCTGAGCGAGATCCCCACCCATTTCGCGCCGCAGCCCTTTGCGGGCACTGCCGCAACAGTGGGCGCCGACTGAGCGGACCGCCATGCAACACCGGTGCGCCATAATTCCCAGGGCCTCTTGTCAGGAAATACCGGGGCGGCTACCGCTTGCCCGGAAACAGACCCCTGTCCAACCAGCCAAGGGTGACCAGTCTTGGAAAAAAAGCGGCTCGGCGAACTCATTGGCGCTTTTATGACGCTGCGGCCCCGGCTTCTCGCCATGGCCCAGGCGCAGCTGGGCAACCGCGCGCTGGCCGAAGATCTGGTCCAGGACACCTGGATCCGGCTGGAAACGGCACAAAGCGACAGCAGCATCGCGAATGCGGCGGGCTTTGTGTCTCAGGTCACCAAAAACGGCATCCGCGATCATTTCCGCAAGGAAAGGCGCCGCGCAGAGATCGACGCCGAGGTGCGCGATCTTCTGTGGGAACAATCCGATGAGGTCTCGGCCGAGCGCGCGGTGATGGGGCGGGACATGCTGGCCCGGGTGCAGGCGGCGCTGGAGGAACTCCCGGAAAAGACCCGCCGCATCTTTCTGATGAACCGGATCGACGGGGTGCCACATCGCAAGATTGCGCAACGGCTCGAAATGAGCGACGAAGCCGTCTATTATCACATCCGCCGCGCGCTGGAGCATCTTGCCGATCTGCGCGACGCCATGAACGATTGATCCGCCCTGCCCGTGCCGCTCTGCTCCGGCAGGTCGCGGCGCCAACGGGTTATCGCCGAGCCACAGGAATGAGTGACGCCGCCCCCCGGACCAAGGCCGATGCAAAGCTCGCCCGTGAGGCGCGGGACTGGGTCGTGCGTCTTGCCTCGGGCGAGGTGGCCGCCACAGAGCTGCAACAGTTCCGCGCCTGGAAGGCACAGTCAGAGGCCCATGCCCGCGCCTTTGCCGGGGAACGCCGTTTCTGGCAACAGCTTGACGGGCTTGGGGAAGTGGCCGGCCCGGTCCCGCCGGTGGCAAAGCCTGCCGCGCCCCGGATCGGACGGCGCGGTTTTCTGGCCGGAGGCATCGCCGCAGGCGCCGGAGCATGGGCGCTGGATCTGCCGCATCGCTGGCAGGACTGGACCGCCGATCTTCATACCGGTTTTGGCGAGATGGCGGGGATGACCCTCCCCGATGGCACGATCGCCACGCTGAACACCGACAGCGCGCTGGCGCTGGAATTCACGCAAGGGCAGCGACAGGTCAGGCTCCTGCGCGGCGAGGCCGAGTTCCGGGTGCAGGCCGGAACCAGCCCCCTGCGGGTCACGGCGCTGGATGGTGTGACCGAGGCGCAGGCCAGCCTGTTCTCGGTCGGGCTTGCAGATCGCGAGGCGCGCGTCACGGTGTCTGAGGGTCGGGTTCGGGTAAGCTCCGCTCTGGGCCAGGCGCTCGATCTTGCCGCATCGGAACAGGCGGTCTATGGCACGGGCCTGGCGGTGGCCGCGCGCGGCCCGGTCGACCGCGAGATCGCCTTCGCCTGGCGCGAGGGCCGGATCATCTTTGACGGCCGCCGCTTTGACCAGGCGGTGAGCGAACTCGCGCGGTATGTGCCCGAAAAGGTGATGCTCGGCCCCGGCGTTGATGCCGCCCTGCCGGTCAGCGCGGTCTTTTCGACCAGCGCCGCGCATGAGGCTATCGGGGCACTGGCACTGACCCAGGGCCTGTCTGTCCGGCATATTCCGCAGGTCATGATCCTGCTGAGCTGAGCTGCGACGGGGCCTCAATGCCAGGTCCGTAGAATTTATTTCAGTTTTGTCTTTAGGCAAAGCCCGGCCTCACCCGTCACTGATAGGAAGGGTCCAGGCAGGCCAATACCCACGCTCTTCGCTTCACCGGCCCCGGCGATGGGGTCCGTTGCAATGACAGAAAGGGTAAGGGTCTGATGCCTGCCAGTTTCCTCCATTTCCGGCGCGCGGCCGCGCGGCGCCTGACCGTTCTTTTCTCGGGGACTGCGCTCAGTCTGGGTGTGCTGGCAGGTGGCCCGGCGCTTATGGTGCTGACCGCGCCTGCGGTCATGGCGCAGAATGCGACGACCCACCGGCTGGATATTGCGGCCAAACCGCTGGGTCAGGCGCTGCGGGATCTGGCGCGCCAGACCGGGCTGCAGATCGCCTATCGGACCTCGGTCGCAGCGGGCGCGACGGCCCCGGCGGTCAGCGGCACGATGACGGCGGAACAGGCGCTGTCGCGACTTCTGGCAGGATCCGGGCTGAATTACAGCTTCACCGGCGCCACCACTGTGACCATTCTCGGCAACGCCTCCGACGCCTCCAGTGTTGGCGGCACTGTGGACGGCGCGCAGAACCTCGGGACGATCCTGCTGGTCACTGACCCGACCACCACAGAGGGCAGCAATTCCTATACCACGGGCGCGGCGACAGGATCGACCGGCCTGCCGATGAGCCTGAAGGAAACGCCGCAATCGGTGAGCGTGATCACCAGTCAGCGGCTGAAAGACCAGAATCTCGGCACCACACAGCAGATGCTGGCCTACACGACCGGCGTGCATTCGGCGATTTTCGAGACCGACCGCGACAATACCTGGTCGCGCGGGCAATGGGTCTCAAGCTATATCGTGGATGGTGTGGTGATCGATGGCGGCATCGGCTTCATGTCGGGGGTAGGCCTGCAATCCTCGACCTCGACCTATGATCATGCCGAGGTGGTGCGCGGCGCGACCGGCCTGCTGACCGGCCCCGGCGACCCTTCTGCCGCTGTTCGGATGGAGCGCAAGAAGGCCACTGCAACCGAGCTGACCGGCAGCATTGAGACACGCTATGGCAGCTGGAACCGCATGGGTCTGGGGCTGGATGTCTCGAACAAGCTGAATGAAAGCGGGTCTTTGCGCGGGCGTCTGGTCGTCGACCTCTACAGCGGCGACAGTTTCCGCGACCGATACAGCGTTGATAAACAAACGATCTATGGCACGCTGGCCTGGGATATAGATGACGCGACCACGCTGTCATTCAGCTATGAACACCGCAATCACGACCCGAAGGGCTCGGAATGGAGTGCCTTCCCGACGCTCTTCGCTGACGGCACTCCGACGCTTTTCCCGCGCAACTGGTCGAGCGCGCCATATTGGGCGTTCTGGTCGAGCAAACAGGATATGGCAACGATCCGGGCCGACCATGATTTCGGCGGCGGCTGGACCGGCAATGCGACGCTCAGCGGTGTTCTGCGCAGCTATTCGGCAGAAAACACCCGTTTCTATGGTCGACCGGACCCGGTGACCGGCCTTGGCATGACGCTGTTTGCCCGCAAGGCCGAGGAATGGGCGCGCCAGATCGCGCTGGATGCCTCGGTCTCCGGCCCTGTCGAGGCCTTTGGCCGCACGCATAATCTGAACTTCGGCCTCCATGCCGGGCGCGACTGGGGCAAGGCGGATGACTATGCCATCGTCGGGGCGCAGCCGGTCATGGGCAGTGTCTATAGCTGGGATGGCAGCCTCCCCCGGCCGCAATTCACCCTGCCCCAGGCCGGGGAGTGGACCAGGAAGGCCACGGAATACTCCGCCTATGGCGCGGCCCGGGTCTCGCTGGCCGACCCGCTGACTGCAATTCTCGGTCTTCGCTATACCGACTGGAGCGCGGATACCCGCAATTTCAAGGTTTTCACTCCCTATTTCGACACCGACGACATCTCGGTCTTTGCGAGCCATACTCAGATCTTCAACCCGCAAAGCTATCGTGACACCAACCGCAATTACCTCGACCCGGTTGAGGGCAAAAGCCAAGAGGTCGGCATCAAGGGCGAATGGTATGAAGGGCGGCTGAATGCCTCGCTGTCCTATTACCGCACCTATCAGGACAATGTCGCGACCGGTCTGGAAGATGCCAATGGCAATCCGATCTATGTGCCGGGCAGCAACGATCAGGCCTATTACGGCGCGATGGGCCAGTCGACCCGCGGCATCGAGCTGGAAGTTTCGGGCGAGATCGCGCCCGGCTGGAACCTGTTCTTCGGCGCGGCGAAGATGAAGGCCACCAACCCCGATGGCAGCCAGGCCAACAGCTTCCTGCCGGAAAATACCCTGAAGATCTTTACCACGTACAATCTGCCGGGCGAAAACAGCCAGTGGACCATCGGTGGCGGCGCGCGCTGGCAGAGCGAAAGCTGGAACACGCTGGGCGTTCCGGGTGTCGGGTCGGTGCGGAATTCGCAGCCTTCTTTCGCGGTAGTGGATGCGATGCTGCGCTATGACATCAACGACAAATGGTCGGCACAGCTCAACATCAACAACCTCTTCGATGAGAGCTATTACCATTCCGCCAGCGTCGCAGGCGTCTATGGCGAGCCGCGCAATGCGATGTTCACCCTGACATCGCGCTTCTGATGCCTGGCCCCGGTGCTGGCCGCCGGGGCTTTCAGACCACTCGCAAAGGCAGATTTCCCATGACTTTTCTTCCACGCAGGGGGCTCGCGCTGGCAGTCCTCCTCTTCACCGCATCGCCCCTGCTGGCCGAGGGCCTTCCTCAGATGCTGCCGGACGAATTCGCGCCCGCTGCCACCCGCACCAGCACCATTCCCGGCGGCTATGAGGTGCTCTCGGTTCCCGAGCTCGGCGCGGTGTTTGCCGCCTCGGTGCCCGATTTCACCGATGGCGCATCAGGCGATGTCTATATGCTCGATGCAGACACCCTCGCCCCGATCCGGCGCATCCAGCTGAAACGCCGGCCCTTCGCGCTGGCGGTCGATCATGCGAGGGGCTTGCTTTACGCCGGGAATACAAAGGACGGGTCGCTGTCGGTGATCGATGCGCGCAGCGGCCTGTTCCTGCGCACGATCCAGCTCGGGAAAACCGGTGCCAATGGCAAGATGGAACATACCCGCATGATCGAGGTCGATCAGACAACAGGCCGCGTTTTCGTCACCGGCCCGACCGATGAGGGCATTGTCTGGATCATTGACGGCGCAACCGGCGAGGTCACCTCGCGCACCGATAAAGCGGTGATCTGGGCGGCGGGTCTGGCGTTTGACGGGCGTGACCGCCTCTATGTCGGGGGGGCGGGGCCGAGGAAATCCTCGTTCTGAACGCGGTAACCGGCGAGAAGATCACCACCTTCTCGACCGGCGATACGCCGCCCGGCCAGGGCGATAAATCCGCGCATTTCATGGTGAACCTCTCGCTGGATGCGGCGGGTGGCCGGCTCTTTGCCGTCGACAGCCATGAGGGCAGGCTCTACGTCTTCAACACCGCTGATGGCAGTATTCTGGCCCAGGTGCCGATTGGTCCTGGCGCGCTGGATGTGATCTGGAACCCGGTGCGCGATGAGGCCTATGTCACCTGGTATGGCATCAACAGCCAGCTGCGCGACGGCACCGGCGGCATCACCGTGGTCAATACCAAAGACTACAGCGTCACCCGTGATCTCGCGGTCAAGACCTTCCCGAGCAACCTTTCGCTGGACGAGAGCGGGCAGGTTCTGTTCGCCTCGGTCTCGGAACCCTCAAATGACCAGCATCCGGATTATGCCCCGGGCACAATCGGATCGGTGATCCGGCTGGATCTGGCGATCCTTGGCGATCTGATGGCGGCTAAAACCCCCTGACCCCGACCGGAAGGCCCCATTCGCCCCCCCTGCCCTCTGACCCGCGCCTTTGGCGCGGGTCATGTCATTTCTGCGCGTCAGGAGAACAATTTTCCCGTCAGTAGCATGATACTACCCCCGTGATCCGGTTCTGTCCTTTGCTGTACCAAAGCAAGGAGACACTATGGCCCGGATGATTCACACCATGATCCGCGTGCTGGACGAAGCCCGTTCGCTCGCATTCTATGACCAGGCTTTCGGCCTGAACGTGGTGGAACGCCTCGATTTCGAGACCTTCACCCTGATCTACCTCGCCAATGCCGAAACCGGGTTCGAGCTGGAGCTGACCGTCAACAAGGGCCGTGTTGAGCCCTATAACCTCGGCGATGGTTACGGCCATCTCGCGGTCTCGGTCACTGATGTGAATGCAGAACATGCGCGCCTGGAAGCTGCCGGTCTTGCCCCGCGCAAACTGGTCGATTTCGCCCCAGGCGGCGACGTCATCGCCCGGTTTTTCTTTATCGCCGATCCCGACGGTTACCAGATCGAAGTGCTGCAGCGCGCGGGGCGCTACCAATAATCTGAAACGGCATCCCTGCGCGGAAGAGGAGCCGCGCCGGGAACTCCCAGCCGACTGAGAAAGCAAGGAGGAGACTATGACGACCCTGACCGCAAATCGCGGACTGAGGGCGAACGCCCTCACCCGTCGCCAGCTGATCTCGCGCAGCTTTGCCGCAAGCGCGGGAATGATCATCGGCGCGGGCTTTATCGCCGCCCCCGATGCCGCCTGGGCCTATGAGGCGACCACGCTGAAGCCTGAGACCATGGCTTCGCTGGTGCGCATGGCGCGCGACATCTACCCCCATGACCGCATCGCCGATGAATTCTATGTCATTGCCGTCAAAGGCTATGACACGCCCGAAACCGCCCCGGAATTGAAGCCGGGATCGCCGCGCTGAATGCGGCGGCGCAGGGCGCAGGGCACAGCGACTATCTCTCCATCGGGTGGGAGGATGACCGGGTGGCACTGCTGCGCGGCATGGAGAACTCCGCCTTTTTCCAGCAGATCCGCGGTGGCCTCGTGACCGGTCTTTATAACCAGAAGGCCGTCTGGCCGATCTTTGGCTATGAAGGCGAGTCCTTCAGCCAGGGCGGTTATCTGCATCGCGGTTTTGACGATATCAGCTGGCTCTGAGGGGGGCGGATCAATGGTTGCGAAATTTGAACTGGACGACGATTCCGTCGTTCTGATCATCGGCACAGGCTCGGGCGGCGGTGTACTGGCGAATGAACTGGCGCAAAAAGGCGTCAAAGTCGTCTCGCTGGAGGCCGGTGGGCGCTATATGCCCGAAGACTATATCAACGACGAGTGGGACAGCTTTGCACAGCTGGCCTGGACCGACACGCGCACCACATCGGGCGACTGGCGGGTGGCAAATGACTTTTCCGGCCTTCCCGCCTGGATCGTCAAGGCCGTGGGCGGCACCTCGATCCACTGGGCAGGGGCCAGCTTGCGCTTTCAGGACCATGAATGGAAAGCGCGCACCAATTATGGCCATGTCACCGGGGCGAACCTGCTCGACTGGCCGATTGACGGCGCGGAAATGGCGCCCTGGTATGAGAAGGCCGAGACCAAACTTGGCGTGACCCGTACCGGCGACCGCCCCGGCCTGCCCGGCAACAACAATTACAAGGTGCTGGAAAAGGGCGCTAAGGCGCTTGGCTATAAAGAGGTCCATACCGGTCGCATGGCGATCAATTCGGTCGATTACGATGACCGTCTCGCCTGCCAGCAGACCGGGTTCTGTTTCCAGGGCTGCAAATGGGGCGCGAAATGGTCCTCGGCCTATACCGATATCCCGAAAGGCGAGGCGACCGGAAATCTGGAAGTCCGCGACCGTTGTCATGCGCTGAAGATCGAGCATGACGACAAAGGCCGTGTCACCGGCGTGCTTTATGCCGACAAGGATGGCAATCACCACTTCCAGAAAGCGCGCGTGGTCTGCGTCGCGGGCAACTCGATCGAGAGCCCCCGGATCCTTTTGAATTCGGCGTCTTCGATGTTCCCGGACGGGCTCGCGAATTCCTCGGGCCAGGTCGGACGCAACTATCTCCGTCACGTCACCGGATCGGTTTACGGCGTGTTTGAGAAGCCGGTGAAGATGTGGCGCGGCACCACCATGGCGGGGATCGTGCAGGACGAGGCACGGCTTGACCCCTCGCGCGGGTTCGTCGGCGGCTATGAGCTGGAGACGCTTTCGCTTGGCATCCCCTTCATGGCGGCCTTCCTTGATCCGGGCGGCTGGGGGCGCAGCTTCACCTCGGCGATGGATGGCTATGAGAACATGGCCGGGATGTGGATCGTGGGCGAGGATATGCCGCAGGAGACGAACCGCATCACGCTGTCGGCCACCGCTGTCGACCAGTTCGGAATGCCTGCCCCGAATGTGCATTTCGATGATCACCCCAATGATATCGCGATGCGCAACCATGCCTATGCACGGGGCGAGGCGATCTACCGCGCCGCAGGTGCCACGCGAACCCTGCCGACGCCGCCCTATCCGTCGACGCATAACCTCGGCACCAACCGGATGTCGGAAAATCCACGGGACGGCGTGGTGAACAAACACGGCCAAAGCCATGACATCCCGAACCTTTTCGTGTCAGACGGCAGCCAGTTCACCAGCGGCGCGGCCGAGAACCCGACATTGACCATCGTCGCCCTTGCGATCCGTCAGGCCGAGTTCATCGCGGGCGAGCTGTCGAAACAGAACCTCTGAACAAGAAAGGGCGGAACCTCGGTTCCGCCCTTTTCCTTACTCGCCCAGCGTCGCGAGATAAGCCAGCAGATCCGCGCGTTCCTCGGGCTTTTTCAGCCCGGCAAAGGTCATCTTATTGCCCGGCAGCACGGTTTTCGGGGCCTCGATAAAGGCGTCGATCTCTTCCGCCGTCCAGATATGCCCCTCTTCGCCCCAGGCCTGCATCGCGTTGGAATAGGCATAGCCCTCGACCGAGGCCGTCTTGCGCCCGATGATCCCGAAGAGGTTTGGCCCGGCTTTCGGGGGCGCATCCGCCGCAAAGGCATGGCAGGCGAAGCATTTCTTCGCGACTTTCTCGCCCTGTTCCGCATCACCGGCAAAGGCGGCCTGAACGAGGAACAAAGACATCAACAGGGACAAAACGGGGGTCTTAACGGACAGCACTCCTTGCAAAAGCTCGGGTAATCGGGGGATCAGTGGGTCTGGCCGCAGCATGAGCTGCCTTGCCAGTTGCGGGCGGTGGGGGTCTGGCCAAGCCCTGGGTTCAGGCTGTTGGTCGGGTCGAGCCCCTGGTAGAACGCGGCCAGCTGCGGCGGCGCCTTATAAAGATGCCCGACATTATGTTCCGCCGGGTATTGGGCGCCGCGCTGGTCCAGAATCTTCCACATCGCATGTTCCAGACCAAGGCAGTCGGTGCCCTTTTTCGCCACATAATCCTGATGGAAGACATGGCAAAAGAAATGCCCGTAATAGAGCTTGTGCGCGATCTGCGCCTCAAGATCCGGCGGCAGGGTTTCGACCCAGTCACGGTCATTGCGTCTCAACGCAATATCAAGCGCGACAATATCCTCGACCTCGCGCTTATGCACGGCGCGGTAGCGGTTGGCAGCCCCGGCCACGGCAAACCGGTGCAGGAAGGCGGCAGCGCCCTCGCTGGCCGTGGCCTCGAACATATCGCCACTGGCGGAAGGGAAGCGGCGCGCAAGGTAATCGCGGGCCTCCGCGATGCCCTGACCGCCCATCCGCAGAAAGAGGTGATGGTCATAGCGCGCGCGGAAATCGCGCAGACGGGGCGGGAGATGTTTCGGGAAAAGCCGCGACAGGGCCTGCGCGATCCGGTCCGACAGCGTGGTGCCAAGGCCCAGCCGTTCGGTCCAGCCATCGATCTTTGATTTCAGCGCGAAGATGCCGGAAATGCGCTGCGTGCCAAGCCGGCGGATCAGAAGGAACGTATCCTTGCCGTAGCGTTCGGCAATATCCCAGGCGGTGCCGTGGATATATTCGCCGGCAATCGGCAGGCTGTTGAACCCGGCCAGCATATCACGGCGGATCGCGGTCAGCTCATCCGGGTCACTGGTGCCGATGCAGAATACGGCAGTCTCGGTTTCGGCCTCGAATGTGTCAAGCCGCACCGCAAAAACCGCGAGCCTGCCCGCCGATCCCGACGCTTCGTGCAACCGTCGCCGATCGGCATTGAACCGTGCCGGCGTGTCCGCATCGACATCGCGGACATGTCCAGCATAGTCGCGGTCAGACCCCCAGGCCTCGCCCGGAGCGGGTGCCGGCAGGTCGCCTGCTTCAACCCTTGCAAGGATCGTTTCGGGGTCATCGCCGAGATCAAAGCCCAGATGGTTGACCAGCGCGACCGTGCCATCCGCCCGCACCTCGGCATAAAGCGCCATTTCGGTATAGGCCGGGCCGCGCCGGATCAGCGCGCCGCCCGAATTGTTGCAGATCCCCCCAGCACCGAGGCGCCGATACAGCTTGACCCGATCACCGAATGCGGCTCGCGGCCCAGAGGTTTCAGCGTGCGCTCCAGCCCGTCCAGCGTCGATCCGGGCAGACAGAGCACCTGTTTGCCAGCGTCGATCAGATGGATACCCCGCAGCCGCATGACGCTGATCAGCACCACAGGCCGGTCATAATCGTCCCCCCAGGGCGTCGAGCCGCCGGTAAGGCCGGTATTCGCCGCCTGAAAGATCACCACCCGGCCCGCCGCGATCACAGCAGTCAGGGCGCGCCACATCTCGACCAGCGATCCGGGGCAAAGCACCGCCTCGACCTGGCCGCCGCCATAGCGGATGCCGCGCGTGAAACGCCGCGTGGCCCGCGCGTCGGTCAGCACATGGCCGGGCCCGATCAGCTGACGCAGCCCGGCCAGCAGCTCACCCGTGTCGCGCATCTCTGTCTCCCCCCCGGTTCCCGGCTGCCATAATGGCCCGGTCCGGTGAGAAGCGGGTAGTATCATATTGTCCGCAAAGCGTTTTTGGGCAGGACGTTTTACTGCGGGGCCTTATCAGGCCACGGCGCGGCTGACCGGCATCTGGGCAGCGCGGCGGGTTTCCATGCGCACCAGACAGGTGCAGCGCAAAAGCGAGGCAAAATTCCCCGGCTCACCGTGGAATTCCAGCACCTCGCGATGCAACGTCGAGAGAAACGCCCCGGTCGATTCCCCCTGTTCACGGGCAATTTCGTCCAGGATCGTCCAGAAGGCAGCCTCAAGCCGCACCGAGGTGCTTTGCCCGTTCAGGCGGATGCGGCGGGTGACCGGCACATAACGGTCCGGATCCTGCCTGGCGAATAATTCACACATCTGATCCGGTCCTCCTCCCGTTTGATGTTGCCTCAGTCTATGCCCGCCCGGGGCGGGGCGTCCAGCACAGGAATCGGCAATTCCGCAATCTGACCTACAGAGGGCGGCATGAGAGGCGGCATTCAGTCTGGATGGATCCAGCGATAGCCGATCCCGGCCTCGGTCCGGATCGCGCTGGCATCAAAGCCGGCCAGGTCGAGCTTTTGCCGCAGCTGCCCGATAAAGACCCGCAGATAAACGATATCCTCGACATGTGCCGGCCCCCAGACCCTGAGCAGAAGCTGGCGATGGGTCACGATCCGGTCCGGCTGCTCCAGCAGCGCTAGCAACAGGTCGAATTCTTTCGGGGTCAGCTTTACCGGAGCCCCCAGCACTGTCACTTCGCGCAGATCGCGCGACAGCGCAAGGTTGCCGCTGCGCAGCAAGGCTGCCTGCCCCGTTGTCCCTCCTGCGGCCGCGCGTCTTGGCCGCAATGTGGCACGCAACCGTGCCAGCAGTTCGCCAATGGCAAAGGGTTTGGCCACGAAATCATTGGCGCCCAGATCCAGCGCGAGGATCTTCTCCATCTCCTGATCATGGGCCGAAAGCACGATCACCGGCAGGTCAGAGCTGGCCCGGAGCTGTTCGATCACCGTCTTGCCGTTCATATCCGGCAGCCCGAGATCAAGCACCATCAGATCGGGCCTGTGCTGCGCGACCGCCTCCAGCGCGCCGGCACCGGTTGCGGCAAGGGTGGTGTCATAGCCAGACGCCGTCAGCGCGTGAACAAGGAAGCGCTGGATCTGCGGTTCGTCATCGACCACGAGGATAAGCTGGCGCGCGGTCATATCGGGCCGCCCGCGCCCGTAGGGGTAACCGCCGGCAGGATCAGGGCGAGCCGCGCGCCGGGGCCGGGCCGGGCCTCCAGCCGCCCGCCAAGGAGCTGCGCGATCCCCTTGCAGATCGGCAGGCCAAGGCCGCTTTTCTCTTCGCCCCGGGTCAGGTCCGGAGTGGCAAGCCAGGCCAGCACGGACCCGGGCAGGCCTGGCCCCTGGTCGTGGACCTCCAGTCTGATATCGGGGCCGTCCGTTGCGCCGGTGACCAGAACCGGCCCCGGCGCATAGGCTTTCGCGTTTTCGATCAGGCTGAACACCACCTGTTCGACCAGCCCCGCCTCGGCCATCACGAGCGGCAGATCGGGAAGATCGGCGGTGATCGAGGCGGCGGGAAAGGCGCGCTGCGCGCGGCTGGCCGCGGCCCGGGCGCAATCCGCCGGTGCAACCGGGTGCAGAGCGACCGAAGCCCCCGTCAGCAGCCGCGTCATTTGCAACAGGTTTTCGACATAGCGCGCCAGCCGCGTGGCCTCTTCCGATGTGGCGCTCAGCAGGTCTTCCTGGGCCTCGGGCGGCAGGCTGCCCCGCAGGTCGCGCAAAGTGGTGACCGATCCGAGAATCGTCGCAAGCGGCGTGCGCAGATCATGCGACAGCGACGAGAGCAGCGCGGCGCGCAGCGCCTGGCGGTCGGAAATCTCGCGCTCTTCACTGGCTTTTCGGCCCAGTTCCAGCCGCTCCAGCGCGGCACCGGCCTGGCGCAGCACATTGTCGATGGCCTGTTCGCGGTAGCCGGTATCGCGGTCGACGGCCTCGGGCAGCCGGTGCCCGATCGCATGGCGCGCCGCCGCGCCCAGAGGCAGCGGATGGAAGGTCAGATGCGACCCGGTCCAGCCATCGGCAATCGCCATCTCGACCCGGCCCCGGATCAGCGCCTGTTCCGCCGCCTGGAGATCCGCCTCGCGCGGCGTCAGACTGCCAGGCGCGGGGACCAGCCCGGCGGGGCTGCGGCTCAGCAGCGCAACCGGCGCGTCAGAAAGGGTGGTCACATGGCGGATCACGGTATCGAGGATCTGCGCCTCGCTGCCTGCCCGGCCAAGCGCACCACTGGCCGAGGACAGGACCTCAAGCACCACCGCCCGGTCCCGCGCGCTGTCGACCTGTTCGCGCATCCGCCCGGCGAGGAACCCGGTCAGACCCGCCGCCGTCAAAAAAGCCAGCAATACGACCATATCCTGGGGCTGCGCCGCCATCAGACTGAGATGCGGCTCGACGAAAAAGAAATTGAACACCGCCAGCGCAACCAGCGCCGAACCGAGCCCGGGCCAGAAACCGAATGCGGCGGCATTGACCAGGACCGCCATCAGCAAAAGCAATAATGCGACGATCTCGCTCATCCAGCCGCGCGATGGCACCACAATCGCCGTCACCACGACGAGCACCAGCACCGCCGCCAGGATCTGCTGCGGACGTTTCGACAGGGGACCGGCCGGACGCGGGCCGGAAACGGGAGGATCGACAAACACTGGCTCCATGTGCTGATCAAACCCTGGCCACCGGATTTGTCCACAATCTTTATGCGATCCTTATGCCGCCCGGCGCTTTCCCCATCGCTTCCTTACACGGCGAAGCACAGATCTGTGAAACCGTCACGAGGCTTCTGCCACAGCCCCGACCGACAGGAGAAAGACAATGCAGAATATTGCGCTGACCGCCGCGCCGGAAAAACCGCAGGACACACCGCATGCCATCCCTGGCGAAGGGCACAGTGCCCGAAAACCCGCCATGGCGGCGCTCACGCTTGGGGTGCTGGGCGTGGTTTATGGCGATATCGGCACCTCGCCGCTTTATGCGCTGCGCGAGGCGATGGTGGCGAGCGGCGCCACAAGGGGTCATGTGCCGGCTGAGAACATCTTCGGGGTGATCTCGCTGATCATCTGGACGCTGACGCTGATCGTGTCGGTGAAATATGTCGGCATCCTTTTGCGCGCCGATAATGACGGCGAGGGCGGCACGTTGTCGCTGCTGGCGCTTGCGCAGCGCGCGCTTGGCCAGATGCGCGGCCGCAGAGCGCTGGTTCTGGTGGTGCTCGGTATCCTCGGCGCCGCGCTCTTTTCCGGTGATGCCGTGATCACGCCGGCGGTCTCGGTCCTGTCCGCGGTCGAAGGGCTGAAGCTGATCGCACCTGGTACAGCGCCCTTTGTCGAGCCGGTCGCCATGGCGGTGATCGTCCTGCTGTTCTGGGTGCAAAAACACGGCACCGATTTTGTGTCGCGCTTTTTCGGCCCCGTCATGCTTTTGTGGTTTCTGGTGC
The DNA here is from genome assembly GCF_030052995.1 of Gemmobacter sp. 24YEA27. Classification (NCBI taxonomy): domain Bacteria; kingdom Pseudomonadati; phylum Pseudomonadota; class Alphaproteobacteria; order Rhodobacterales; family Paracoccaceae; genus Gemmobacter; species Gemmobacter sp. 24YEA27. Next base: position 292,769 of record NZ_JASJPW010000002.1, read on the forward strand.
TGGCGGCGGGCGGGCTCTGGCGGCTTTGCGAAGCGCCTGAGGTTCTCTCTGCCCTGTCGCCACATCACGCTTTGCAGTTCCTGCTGGCGCATCAGGGCGTGGCGCTGGCGGTGCTGGGGTCGGTCTTTCTGGCTGTCACCGGGGCCGAGGCGCTTTACGCCGATATGGGCCATTTCGGCGCCAGACCCATCCGGATCGGCTGGTTTTACCTCACCTTCCCGGCTTTGGTGCTGAATTACCTCGGCCAGGGTGCCGAACTTCTGACCCGCCCCGAAGCGCTGGAAAGCCCGTTCTACCTTATGTTCCCGCCGCAGCTGCTGGTGCCGATGGTGGTGCTGGCGATGCTTGCAACTGTGATCGCCTCGCAGGCGGTGATCACTGGTGCGTTTTCCCTGGCGCAGCAGGCGATCCAGCTCAGGCTTTCGCCGCGGCTGAAGATCCGCCAGACCTCCGAGGAACAGCAGGGCCAGATCTACCTGCCGCTGATCAACGGGCTTTTGATGTTCGGGGTGCTGGCGCTGGTGCTGACCTTTGGCAGCTCCTCGGCGCTGGCGGCGGCTTACGGGATCTCAGTCTCGGGGGCGATGCTGGTGACCTCGCTTCTGGCAATGGTGGTGGTGCGCTGGCACTGGCGCTGGCCGGTGATCGCGATCCTCGCCGTGATGGGCCCGCTGGTCGCGCTGGAAGTGGTTTTCTTTGGCTCGAACCTGATAAAGGTGGCGGATGGGGGTTATGTGCCGCTGGCGCTGGCCGGAGCCTTGCTGGTCGTCATGCTGATCTGGCGGCGCGGCACTGCCATTGTCCAGGCGAAAGATGCCGAGGGGCAATTGCCGCTGGCGGCGCTGGTGACCAGGCTGGGCAGTGACCGCATCGCGAAGGTTCCGGGCACCGCCGTCTTCCTGACCGCCTCGCCCGAAAACGCGCCGGTTGCGCTTTTGCACAGTCTGAAACATTTCCGGGCGCTGCATGAGCAGAATATCATCCTCTCGATCGTCACCCGCGATCTGCCCCGGCTGAGCGATGAGACCAGGCTGAGATATGAAGAGATCGCCCCGGGCTTTCGCCGCATCATCCTGCAATATGGCTATGCCGAAGAGCCGGATGTGCCGCGCGCCCTGATGCTGGCGCGGCAAAAGGGGCTGAAATTCGACATCATGGCGACCTCCTTCATCCTGTCGCGCCGCAGCCTGCGCCCGTCTGTGCGGCCCCGGATGCCGATGTGGCAGGCCCGGCTTTTCATCTGGATGTCGCGCAATGCCGCCAGTGCCCAGGACTATTTCCGCATTCCCGCCGGGCGTGTGGTCGAGATCGGCACCCAGGTGAGCCTCTGATGCCGGCCACTGTGATCAGTCTCTCACTGGCGCCGCGCCCGCGCCCGGCTTAAGTCTGGCTTAAGCCGGGCGTGGCATGGCCCGCCCCGGTCCGGCGGAAAGATGTTCCGCCGGAAAAATGGGGATGCAATGCGGCTCTTGATTGTCGAGGATGACGACCTTTTGCGCGACGGGCTCAGCGTCGGGCTGCGGCTGGCCGGGTTCTCGCCCGATGCCGTAGGGTCGGTGGCAGATGCCAGGGCGGCGCTGACGGCAGGAAATTTCGAAGCGATGGTGCTGGATCTGATGCTGCCGGATGGCTCCGGTCTCGAACTGCTGCGCGAAATGCGCGCGACGGAAAGCGATCTGCCGGTCCTTTTGCTGACCGCGCGCGATCGGCTGGAGGATAAGGTCGCGGGCCTTGATGCCGGCGCCGATGATTACCTTGGCAAACCGTTCGAGCTGGACGAGCTTGCGGCGCGGCTGCGCGCGATTCTGAGGCGTCGCCAGGGCCGGGCGGAAAGTCATCTCAGCTGGAACGGGTTTGTGCTTGACCCGGCCCGGATGCGCGGCATCATCGCCGGGCGCGAGGTGATCTTTCCCAATCGCGAATTCACCCTGATCCAGGCATTGATGGAACGCCCCGGCGCGATCCTTGGAAAATCCTTCCTCGAAGACCGGCTTTATGGCTGGCAGGAAGAGGTCGGCTCGAACACGGTCGAAGTGCATATCCATAAACTCCGCACCAAACTCGGCGCCGATTTCATCGAGACAGTGCGGGGCGCCGGATACCGGCTGGCCCCCGAGGGCGAGGTATGATGTCGTCGATCCGGATGCGGCTCTTCCTGATCCTGCTGGCGGCGACCGGGGCGGTCTGGCTCTCGGCGGTGGTCTGGATCCAGTATACCACCCGCACCGAGGTCAATCATGTGCTGGACCGGCGCCTTCAGGAATCGGCGCATATGGTGGCCTCGCTGATCGCGCGCAATGGCGGCGTTGTAGGGGAGGCCGTGGAAATGCTGGCCCATCCCCGTCCGCATATTCTGCCCGATGATGGCCCCGAGGGCTATTCACATGAGCTGATCTGCCAGGTCTGGGGCTTTGACGGCCGGCTGAAGAGCGAATCCGATGGCGCGCCGAAGACCCGGCTTGCCGATGATGCGGCCGGGTTCTCCGAACGTGAGGTCGATGGCGAGACCTGGCGCGTCTATTCCCATATCGACCCCGAGATGGGCGTCCGCGTCATGGTCGGCGATGCGCTTTCGATGCGCGAGCGGCTGGTACGTGGGGTGATCCTTGGCCTTCTGGTGCCGGCTCTGGCCATTCTTCCGGTGCTGGCGGCGCTGATCTGGTTCGCGGTCGGGCGCGGCCTTGCGCCGCTTGACCGGCTGGCGCGGGGCTGACCCTGCGCCCGGCGACCGATCTCTCGGCCATAGACCCCGCCCCCGGCCCGCGCGAATTGCGCCCGATGGTTACCGCCCTGAACGGGCTTTTTCGCCGGGTCGAGGCCGCGCGCGAACACGAGCGCAGCTTTACCGCCTTTGCCGCACATGAGCTTAAGACGCCGCTTGCCGGGCTGAAAACCCAGGCCCAGGTCGCGGTGATCGCCCCTGATGAGGCGACACGCAACCGCGCACTGGCGCAGATCTCGACCGGGGTGGCCAGAACCGACCGTATGGTGCGCCAGCTTCTCGACATGACAGCCGCAGAGAATGCCGATGGCAGCGGCCCGGATCAGGATGGCGCGCGGCTCCTTGCCGACCTGGCCGAGGGCCTGCAGGGGCTGGCGGCCCAACGCGGCGTGGCGCTTGAGATCCGGGGCGCAACCGGGCTCTGGCATACGGCGCATGCGATGCTGCTGGCGCCCGCTTTGCGCAATCTGATCGAGAATGCGATCCTTGCCTCACCTGCCGGTGGCATGGTCGAGGCAGGTCTTGCGCGCGCGGGTAATGAGGTGCGCTTCACCGTGCTGGATCGTGGCCCCGGCATCCCTGACGCCGACCGCGCCCATGTGACGGAACGGTTCTGGCGCGGCGCGTCCAGCCCTTCGGGCCAGGGCAGCGGGCTGGGCCTGGCCATCGTCGCGGCGGTGATGGAACGGATGGGCGGCAGATTGTCTCTCTCGGCCCGGGAGGGCGGCGGTGAGCGGGCAGAGTTGATCCTGCCCGCCTGAGCGGCCCGTTACCTGCCCCGCCCGGTTACCTGACCGCTCTGATCAGATGATCCGCACGCGGGTTCCCACCGGCACCACGGCAAAAAGCTGTTCGATATGCTCATTGTAAAGCCCGACGCAGCCCGAAGAGGACGGCCGCCCGATCTTGCGGGTGTCATGGGTGCCGTGGATCAGATAGGCAGGCCAGCTGAGATACATCGCATGGGTGCCCAGCGGATTGTCCTTGCCCGGCGGCAGATAGGCCGGCAGCGAGGGGTCGCGGCGGCGCATATCGGCGGTTGGCGTCCAGTCCGGCCCGACACGTTTGCGCACGACCTCGGTATAGCCGCGCTTCGTCAGCTCTTCGGTCAGAGGCACCGAGGTCGGAAACAGCCGGTAATCCTGGCCATTCCCCGACCAGTAATGCAGCGCACGCGAGCCGAAATCCGCGACGATGACACCCGAGCCGAGACTGTCGAAATGGTCACGCCAGTCCTGCATCTGAAAGCCCGAGGAATTGTGCCTCGGATAGGCCGGCAGCGCCTGGGTTTCGGCGCGCAAAAGCCCGGGCGCCGCCAGGGCGGTGAGCCCGGCGGCGGCGGTCAGCAGGGCGCGGCGGCGGGTGGGGTTGGTGCTCATCTCGGGTCTCCTTGGCAGGCACGCTTAACATGCTCAGAGCATGCAGTTGGGTCAGATACGGGCTTTGCCCCATCCCCGCCCGGATCACCCGCCGCGCTTAACCGAAGCTTAAGCCTGCCGCCTCAGCGCACCACGATTTTGGCGCCGATGGTCACTCTGGCGTGAAGATCAATGACGTCCTGGTTCAGCATACGGATGCAACCGGCAGAAACCGCGCGCCCCACCGAGGTCGGATCATTGGTGCCATGCACCCGGTAATAGGTGTCGCGCCCGTCCTTTTGCATATAAAGCGCCCGCGCGCCGAGCGGGTTCGAAATGCCGCCGGGCACCCCGTCCTTATATTTCAGGTAACGGCCCGGATTGCGCTTGACCATATCAGCGGTCGGAATCCAGCGCGGCCAGGACTGTTTGCGGTCGATCACCGCATCACCGCCATCAAACCGCATCGCATCGGGGCCAACACCGACAGCATAGCGCAGCGCCTTGCCCTCGGGCATCAGGAAATAAAGCGCGCGCGCGCCCTGATCGACGATGATGGTGCCAGGGACCTCACTGGTCTGGAATTCGACCACGCGGCGGACATGATCCGGGTTCATCTTTGCAGGGTCGATGCCGGCAATGATCTGGCCGCCATCTTCACGCGCGGCATACATCGCGGCGACATCACCGCTGACCGGCGCAAAGGCGATGCGCTTTTGCGCCTCGGCCCGTTCAGCTTCGGCCTTTGCTTCAGCGGCGGCAGCAGCGGCAACGGGATCGACAGGGATCGGCTCCACCGGCACACAGGCGGCAATGGCAAAAAGCGACAGCGCAAGCAAGGCGGCGCTGGACAGGTTCGGCATGGGACTACTCCGACAGATTTCGCGCGGGTCTTGCCCGCATAGCTTAAGCAGAACTTAAATACCTCAGGCCTGTCGCATCTGGGCGGCACGTGCGATCCATATGCCACAAAGCACGATCACCCCGCCAAGGGCCTGGCTCAGGGTCAGGGCCTCATCCAGCACCGCCCAGGCCAGCAGCGCGGCAATGACCGGCTGGAGCAAAAGCGTCAGCGAGGAAAAGGTCGCCGGAAGAAAGGCCAGTGCCCAGGCGATCAGGCTCTGGCCGCCGGCCTGGCTGATCCAGGACAGGCCGACCAGCACGCCCCAGCCCGCAAGCGTCAGGGGGATCAGGCTCGGGTCGGTGATCAGCGCGAAGGGGAAGACGGCGATCGCGGCGGCTGCGGTGCTCCAGAGCATGATCACGCCGGTGGCGAAGCGCTGCCGCGCCCGGCCAAGCATCAGGATATAGGCGGCGTACAGCATGGCGGCGAAAATCGCGATACCATCGCCCCTGAGATCGCCACCGCGCAAAGCCTCCGGCCCGCCCTTGAGCACGACAACCCCGACAATCGTGACTGCCAGCGCCAGGGCAAACAGCCGCCCCGGCGGTTTTTTCAGCACGATCCAGGCGAAAAGCGCCACGAAAACCGGCGCCATATTCACCAGGAGCGTCGAATTCGCGACCGACGTCAGATGCAGCGAGATATGCCAGGCCACCAGTTCGGCGCCAAGGATCACGCCGGGCAGGCTGATCTCGACCCGGTCACGCAGGGTTTTCGGCCGCCCTGCACCGCCTGACCGGCCCCCGCCCGCCATAAGCGCGAGCGGGATCAGCGCCAGCGCCAGTCGCCAGAAGGCGGTCGAGACCGAGCCGGTCTCGGACAGCCGCACCCAGATCGGCGAGCAGCCGATCAGCACGCCCCCCAAAAGCAGCCCCGGCAGGGCAAAGCGGTTCGGTTCGGTGGGGATTTGCATGGCGAAAGCATCCGGATCCGGCGCTCCGGCAGCACCTCTGACCGCTTTGTCACTTGCCGCGCAGGCGAAGACAAGCCCGCTTGCCCGCCAGGACCGCCGGGCGGATTGTCGCGAAACTGCTGCCCCGCTGCTGCACCCCTGTTACAATGCCCGGTCAGGTTCCGCCCATCTTCCCGATGAGGCATCCGGTCATGAAAAAACTCCTTCCCGCGCTGGCGCTGCTGGCAACCAGCACCGCAGCTTTCGCCAATCCGGTCCAGATCACCTGGTGGCACGGCATGGGTGGCGCCAATGAACAGGTGATCAATCAGGTCGCCGGGAAATTCAACGAGGCGCAATCCGCCTGCGCCATCACGCCTGTTTCGAAAGGCACCTATGAAGAAGCCCTGGCGTCCGGGATCGCGGCTTTCCGTTCGGGCGAGCAGCCGAATATCCTCCAGGTGTTTGACGCCGGTGCCGCCACCATCATCAACGCCAAAGGCGCCACTATCCCTGCCGAAGACCTGCTGATCCAGAATGGCCACAGCTTTGATCGCGACGCCTTTGTCGACGGGATCCGCTATTTCTATGCCGATGCGACGGGCAAGTTCATCGGAATGCCGTTCAATTCTTCGGCGCCGATCCTGTATCTGAACACCGAGGCTTTCGCGAAAGCCGGTGTCGAGGCCCCGAAGACCTGGGCCGAATTCGAAGCGGTCGCGCCGAAGCTGAAAGAGGCGGGCTATATCCCGCTGACCGCCAGCCAGCTGACCTGGCAGCTTTTCGAGAATTTCTACTCGCGCAACAACGTCCAGATGGCCACGAACCAGAATGGCTATGACGGGTTCGACGGCACCGAGCTGCGCGCCACCGCGCCCGAGATGATCGCCTTCTGGACCCGCCTCGCCGCCTGGCACAAAGACGGTCTCTTCGGCTTCTATGGCGCCGGCTGGGCCGACAACCAGAAGCCGTTCGAAGAAGGCAAGGTTGCAATGTGGATCGGGTCTTCGGGTCGTTCGGCGGGTTGTCGAAAACCGCGACCATGCCCTTCTCTGCCACGTTCATGCCCTATGATGAAACCATCACTGACGGCAACAAATCGACCTTCATCGGCGGTGCAGCGCTGTTTGCCATGTCCGGCAAACCCGATGACCAGAACAAATGCTCGGCGGATTTCTTCAACTTCCTGACCACGACCGATGTGCAGGCCTTCTACCATCAGGCCACCGGCTATGTGCCGATCACCAAAGCAGCCTATGAGAAATCGAAAGCTGATGGCTGGTATGAGGCGAACCCGGTTGCGGAAGTCGGCATCCTGCAACTTCTTGAGCCGCAGGGCGAATGGTCCAAAGGGTA